>DDSQ01000075.1:8769-71682 GCA_002343845.1 Planctomycetes bacterium UBA2386
CGGCTTCCTGTCGGAGAACGCCGACTTCGCCGATGCGGTCGCGGCCGCCGGGCTGGTGTTCATCGGCCCGTCCGGCGCGTCGATGCGCAAGATGGGCAGCAAGGCCGGCGCCAAGGAACTGATGGCCGCCGCCGGCGTGCCGGTGGTGCCCGGCTACACCGGCGCGGACCAGTCGCACGCCACGCTGTCGCGCGAGGCCGCGCGGATCGGCTTCCCGCTGATGATCAAGGCCGCGCACGGCGGCGGCGGCAAGGGCATGCGCATCGTGCACCGGCTGGACGACTTCATCGCCCAGCTCGAGAGCTGCCAGCGCGAGGCCGCCAATGCCTTCGGTCGCGACCGCGTGCTGCTGGAGCGCTACGTGCAGTCGCCGCGCCACATCGAGATCCAGGTGTTCGCCGACGCGCACGGCAACGCGCTGCACCTCGGCGAGCGCGAATGCTCGGCGCAGCGCCGCTACCAGAAGGTGCTGGAGGAATCGCCCTCGCCGTTCCTCACGCCCGGGCTGCGCGCGGCGATGGGCGAAGCCGCGGTCAAGGCCGCGCACGCCATCGACTACGCCAACGCCGGCACGGTGGAGTTCATCGTCGATCCCGACGGCGGCTTCTACTTCATGGAAATCAACACGCGCCTGCAGGTCGAGCACCCGGTCACCGAACTCGTCACCGGCGTCGATCTCGTGCACCTGCAGCTTCACGTCGCGGCGGGTGGGCGGCTCGAACAACTGCTCGCGGGTCGGGATCTGCGGCCGCGCGGGCACGCGATCGAGGCGCGCATCTGCGCCGAGTCGCCCGAGGCCGGCTACGTGCCCGCGGCCGGCAAGCTGCGGCTCGTGCGCGAACCGGAAGGCCCCGGCGTGCGCGTCGACAGCGGCGTCTACTCGGGCTGGACCGTGCCGCCGTTCTACGACTCGATGCTGGCGAAGCTGGTCGTGTGGGCGCCCGATCGCGCCAGCGCGTGCGCGCGCCTGAGCCAGGCGCTGCGCGACTCCGTCTACCTCGGCATCCCGACCAACGTCGACTTCCTGCGCCGCATCGTCGACGACGCGGCGTTCCGCGCCGCGGACCTGAGCACCGACATGCTGAAGCACCGGCCCGAACTCGCGGCCGGCAGCAAGGCGCCGCCCAGCGACGACGTGCTCGCGGCGGCGGTGCTGTGCCAGGCGCTCCAACGGTCTGGCGGGAACGGCGACGAGCGCGCGGCCGGCGGCGGGGACGGCGCGGTTGGATCGACTGCGGCCTGGCAGGCGTTCGACGGCTTCCGTGCGTTCGAGGAGTCGCGATGAAGATCACCCGCGAGTTCGTTCGGGACGGCAAGACCGTCGTGGTGACCGCCGAGCCGCTCGCCGGCGAGCGGTGGCGCGTGCGCATCGGCGACGTCGTGCGCGAGTACCACGGCAGCCCGCTCGGCGACGGCGGCATGCGCCTGCAGCCGCTCGGCGAACCGCCGACCGCGGCGTTCGTCGCCTTCGGAGCGCCGGCGGCGAAGGCGTTCATGGTGCGCGTCGCGGGCCACACGCACACGCTCGAGGCGCCGGCGTCGCGGCGAAGCGCCAGCAGCGGCTCGGACGGCGTCGTGCGCGCGCCGATGACCGGGACCGTGCTCGACGTCGCGTGCAAGCCGGGCGATGTCGTCGCGGCCGATCAGACGCTGGTCGTCGTGTCGGCGATGAAGATGGAGCACAAGCTCGTCGCCGGCGTAGCCGGCACCGTGCGCGAGCTCGCGGTGACGAAGGGAGCCCTGGTCGAACAGGGCGCCGAACTCGTCGTCGTCGAGCCTGCCGAGGCCAGGAGGCCGTCATGAACGATCCGCGGTATCCGATCGGCACCGTGCAGCTCACCGGCTCCCTCGCCCCGGCGTCACGGGCGGCGGCGATCGCGACGATCGCCGCGGTGCCCGATCGCCTGCACGAGGCCGTGCGCGGGCTCGACGGCGGCCAGCTCGACACGCCGTACCGCGCCGGCGGCTGGACCGTGCGTCAGGTCGTGCACCACGTCGCCGACAGCCACGTGAACGCCTACGTGCGGCACAAGCTGACTGCGACCGAGGGCTCGCCGCCGCCGATCAAGGCGTACGACGAGAACGCGTGGGCCCAGCTCGCCGACGCCGTCGGCCCGATCGGCAGCTCACTGCTGCTGGTTTCTGCCCTGCACGACCGCTGGGCGACGTTCTTGCGGTCGCTGCCGGCGGCGGCGTTCGCCCGCACATGCATCCACAGCGAGCGTGGGGCGATGACCCTCGACGACCTGGTCGCGCTCTACGCGTGGCACGGTGCGCATCACGTCGCGCACATCACCAGCCTGCGCGCTGCGAAGGGCTGGTAGCGTCCGATCCCGCCCCTGGAAACGACAACGGCGCAGCCATCGCTGCGCCGTTGCACGTTCCGCCCCGCCTTGCGACGGGACGGCGATCAGGGTCGGCTCACCAGCCGACGACGCCTTCGCCGCCGTTGGAGACGGCGAGGTTCTCTGGGTTCGCGCCCGGAGCGAACGCTCCCGACTGGAAGGTCAGCGACGCGTCCTTCAGGGAGGCGCGGTTCGGGATCGGGATCGTCAGGACGCTGGTGCCGCCGGCGTTGACGGCCGACACGTCGGTCAGCAGGCCCGCGATGTTGATGTCGCAACCCGGCGCTTGGATGTTCACAAAAGGCAGCGGAATCGCCGGCACCTGACGGGTCAGGCCGAAGAAGGTGACGGCGACCGGCGAGAACGGGCTGATGCCCGTCGTGGTGATGAGCCAGTTGGTGCCGATCCGCGGGTTGTTCGACGACACGCCGAGGCCGTGGCAGCCCGCGCCGTAGGTCGCGTTGGACGCGCAGGCGAGCGCGTCGGTGACCACGATCCAGCCCGGGTTGGTCGGGATCATGGTGATCGTCTTGTTGCTGATGTCGAACAGCGGGTTCGCCACGCCGGGCGCCGAGGTCGTCCACAACTCCCACATCGTGTTGGTGGCACTGACCGGGCTGGCGCTGATGTCGACCTGGGCCGGCAGGACGGCGTTGTTGCCTTCCGTGACGCCGAAGATCGCGTTGAGGTTTGCACCGGAGCTCGTGAAGGTCGAGCCGTTGTTGGACACGCGGTTGTCCAGGCACGTAACGATCCGGCCGTCTGGATAGAGCGTGACCTGGAACGTGAAGGGGCCGGGCGTTCCGAACGTCTCCATGTCGGGCCAGGTCACCGTGCAGCTCGTTCCGCTCGTGTTGTCGACGGTGATCTCGCTGCTGAGCAGGGGCCCGACGTTGTGGTCGCTCCAGTAGGCACAGAACTTCGGCGAGTTCTGCACCATCGCCGCGCCGGTCGGCACCCAGGTGTAAGCGCCCCCTGGCGGAATCGTCGGCACGCCGCCATTGGAGAACGCGATCATGCCGTGATCACTCACGTACATGTCGGTGTAGGTGGCGCCGCAGAAGGGGAACGTGAACCCGATCGGACGGATCGGATACCAGTTGTCGAAGACGGTCGGCAACACTTGGGTACCGGGTGCGCCGATGGTGCACTGGGCGATCGCGCCCGAGGCAAGGAGAAGGGCAGCGGAGAGGGTGGAACGAATCATGGTGAGGTCTTTCCTGACGAGGGTTGGGGATTGCGCCGAAACGAGGGCAGGCGCACAGCCCGGGCAAGGGTGTATCGCTGCGCCACGTTCGTCAATCCCTCGGACGAAACAAACCGCGGCATGGTTCCGTGGCTTGCGCTCGACCGCGCAGGAATGGCCGGCTGGCGCGATCCGTTTCGCCCCATGGCATCGGCGGCGAGTGGTCGCGACGATCCGCGGCTCGCGTGAGCCGGCCTTCGATCACCACTGCGTCCGGACTGTCCGGACTTGCGACTTCGTTACCCTCGAAGAAGGGCCTGCTCGCGCGCCGGCTCGTTGCCCGAGGCCGCACGCCGACGCCCGCCGACTTCGACAAGCAGGGGCTGCGGCTCGCCGCCGACGAGCAGAAGGCCCTCGACGACTGGCTCGCCGAAGGACTGGTGACGCGCGTCGCGCAGCAGACGCGGGCGAGCGACGGCACCGTCAAGCTGCTGCTCGAACTGCGCGACGGCAAGAAGGTCGAGACCGTGGCGATGCCGATCGGCGCCTGCTGCGTGTCGACGCAAGTCGGCTGCGCGGTCGGCTGCCGCTTCTGCGCCTCGGGCCTGTTCGGCGTGGAGCGGCACTTGAGCGTCGACGAGATCGTCGAGCAGGTCGTGCACGCGCGGCGCACGATGCGCATCGATCGCGTCGTGTTCATGGGCATGGGCGAGCCCTCGCACAACCTCGACGCGGTGATGGCCGCGGTCGCGCGCATCCGCGACGAGGTGATGATCGGACCGCGGCGGCAGACGTTCTCGACGGTCGGCGGCGTGAAGCCGCTCGAACGCATGCGCACGTTCGCGGTGCGGCCGTGCCTGGCGCTGTCGCTGCATTCGGCGAACGAGGCGACGCGCCGCGAACTGCTGCCGCGCGCGCACCGCGACCCGCTGCGCGACATCGTCGCCGCCGCCGACGCCTACGCGCGCGACGTCGGCACGCCGGTGCAGATCGAGTGGACGCTGCTCGCGGGCATCAACGACGCGGACCGGGACGTCGACGAACTGTGCGAGTTGCTCGCCGGCGTGCGCGGTTACGTGAACTTCATCGTCTACAACCCGGTCGACGGGCTGCCGTTCACAGCGCCGCCGCGCGAACGCATCGTCGCGATGGTGCGGGCCGTGAAGTCGCGCGGGATCCTGGCGACCATCCGCGACTCGTCGGGCCCTGACGCCGAGGCGGCGTGCGGGCAGCTGCGGCTGCGCGATCGGAGCGAAGCGCCGCCCGATTCCCGGATTGGCTGAGTACCCTGCCGGCCGGCGCGGGGATTCCCGCGTGTGGCCGCCGTGACCAGGATGCAGCCGACCCCGTGCCCCGACACCGACGTCGATCCGGTGGCTGCGTTCGTGCGCCGCCATCAGGTCGCGGCGTGGCGGTTCCTGCGCGCCCTCGGTTGCCGCGGCCAGCAGGCCGAGGCGATCGTCCAGGACGCCCTCGTCATCGCACTGCAGCGTGGACTCGATCGGGAGACGGAAGGGGACGCGGGGGCGTTCGTGCAGACGACCTGCCGTCACCTGTGGTGGCGCGAGCAGCGTGCCGACCGACGGCGGGCGGAACGTCACGCCGCCGCGGCCGAGCGCTTCTGGCGCGACGAGCTGCGCGTCGACGATGGAGCCGGGTGGATCGAGGCGCTCGACCGCTGCCTCGAAGAACTGCCGCCGCGTTCCCGGCAGGCGCTCGATCGCACCTACCGCGACGGGCTCGGGCGCGCGGAGCTCGCCGCCGAACTCGGCATCGGCGAACACGGCGTGCGCACGCTGCTGCAGCGACTGCGCGCCGCCTTGCGCGCGTGCATCGAACGGAGACGACGAGCATGACGGATTCCAACGACGACGACCTCGTGATGGACGGGGTGCTGCGCGAACGGCTCGGCGGCGAGTCGCCGCCCGACCTCGTCGCAGCGGTGCGAACACGGCTCGCGGTCGCCGGCGCACCGGAGCCGGTGACGCGGCGAGCAGCGCGGCTGTGGGCGGCGGCGGCCGTGTTGCTCGGCGCACTCGTCGTCGTCGCGATCGCGACGTTGCCGCGCCGGGAAGCGGGTGGCGGAGCTGCTGGCGCTCAGGACCCGAAGGTGCTGGTCCCGGTGTTGGTCCATCAGCAGACCGACGTCGCGACCCTGCCGGCCGACACGCGCGCCGTCGAGGCCGTCGGGGTGGATGACCAGAAGTTCCTCGAGCTGACGCGTCTGCGCGGCCTCGAGGTGCTGATCGTGCGCGAGCCGTGGAACGAGTCCTTCGGCCTGTCCTTGAAGCTGGCGGCGCCGCGCTACGCCAGGCCGGTGACGGCGGCGATCTGGTCGCACATCGCTGCATTCACCAAGCTGCGCACCCTGGAACTGCACGGCACCGTGCACGCCGGGTTCTTCGACTCGCCAGGGATCGGGCTGCAGCCTGCGGACTGGTCGGGGGACGTGCGACGCGTCGCCGACGTGTTCGCCGGTCTCGAGCGCCTGCCCGGACTCGAGAACCTGACGCTGCGCTGCATGGACACCGCCGACATCGTTCTGCTGCAGCTGCCGCGGCTTGCGTCGCTTCGGCGCCTGGACCTGTCGTTCAACCACGGCTTCGAAGAAGCGGGGATCGACGCGATCCTGCAGTGCCGCGGGCTCCGCTCGCTGTCGCTGCGCGGCTGCCAGCAGTTGCATGGACGCCTGCTCGCGCGCCTGCACGAACTGCCCGAACTCGCAGAGCTCGACGTGTCGGCCATCGATGGCATCAACTGGCGCGCTGGCTCCGCGGAGTTGTTCATGTACGGCGCCCGGCAACTGCTCGAACGCGCGCGCCGGTTGGCCGACCGGATCGGCATGGGGCCGATGGACGAAGCACTCGCCGGCCTCGCCCGGTGCCCACGTCTGGCCGTGCTCGACATCAGCGGCGGCTACTGGACGACCGACGGGATCGCGAGCCTCGGGGCATGTCGTTCGTTGCGCGATCTCCGGGCGACCGGCGGTCAGGGTCACGGTGCGGGCTGGGTGGCGGCGCTGCCGTCGGGCCTCGAGCGGCTCGAGGTCGGTGGCGGGTACTCCGATGCGTTCTGCGACGCCATCGCGGAGCACCTGACGTCGCTCCGCCACCTGAACATCTCCGCGTGCGATGGCATCACCGATCGTGGCCTGGCGCGCGTCGCGAAGATGCCGTCGCTGCGCGCGCTCGACATGCGGCAGATGCGTGGCCTCACGGTCGCGAGCATCGATGTGCTGCTCGCCGCGCCGCAGCTGGAAGAGCTCGACGTGCGCCACTGCGCCTTCGTCACCGCCGCGCACGTCGTCGCGTTGCGGCGTGCGTTGCCGAAGCTGCGCCTGCTCGAGACCAGCGTGCCGGAGGAGGAGATCGCGGCGGCGCAGACGGCGCCAGGACCGGTCCAGGTGCGCACCCGCGAAGAGGCCGCCGCGCTGCCGCGCGACGTGCGCCACGTCGTCGCGTCCGACATCGAGGACGACTGCCTCGCCGAACTCGCCAAGCTGCGTGCCCTCGAACGGCTCGACGTCGTCGCCGCGTGGTCGTCGCCGGTCGCGCGGCGCTCCCCGCGAGTGCCGCCGCTGCGCACGATCACCGACGACGGTCTGCGTCTGCTGCGCGGCACGACGTCGCTGCGGTCGCTGCAGCTCGACGGCCAGCTCGGCGTCGAAGGCGCGGGCCTCGACGTCGTACGTTCGCTCGTCGATCTCGAAGAAGTGACGCTGTCGTCGATGCGTGTCACCGACGACGGCCTGGCCGAAGTCGCGAGGCTGCCGCGGCTGCGGGCGCTCACGGTCCGCCACTCGCAGGGCTTCGGACGGGCGGCGTGTGCCGCGATCACCAGCGCGGTGGCGCTGCGCGAACTCTCGCTCGCAGGTTGTGTCCATCTCGAGGCGCCGTGGCTGGTGCCGCTCGGTGTCATGCCGCGGCTCGAAGTGCTCGACCTGTCGATGATCGGCAGCCACACCTGGTTCTCGGGCTTCAGCGCGCACCTGCCGCCGCCGGACCCGGGCTCGGGCGTCACCGACGAGGTGCTCGTGGGCCTCGTCCGCAACGCGAAGCTGCGCGTTCTGAGCCTCGGTCAGGCGGGCATCACCGCCGCGGGCGTGGCTTCGCTCGGCGCGCTGCCAGCGCTGACCGATCTCGATCTCAGCGGGGTGCCGGTCGACAGCGCGTCCCTGCGCGTGCTGCCAGGGTCGCTCGAACGGCTGACCCTGCGCGGCTGCGTCGATGACTTCGCGGGCCTCGGCGAGGTGCTCGCGACCGCGACGCCGAAGCTCGAGACCCTCGACCTGCTCGGCTCGCGGGTCGGCAAGGCCGGGTTCTCGTCGCTGCTCGCACTGCAGTCGTTGCGAACGCTCGATCTCTCCTACTGCCAGACGTTCGGCGTCGACAGCTCCGAGATCTCCGCCGAGGCAGCGGTCGCCGGGCTCGTCGCCATGCCGTGGCTCGAGGGCCTGACGATTCGCGGCTGGATGCCGCTCGCCGACGCCGACCTGGCCCGTGTGCGCGCGATGCCCAACCTCCGGCGCCTGGACACCGACGCCGGCACCGAGGCGCTGCGACCGCGGTGAGCTACTTGCCGCCGCCCTTGCCGGCCCGCAGTTCGGCGACCTTCGGCGGCAGCACGGCGTCGCGTTCGCGGAACGCGTCGAAGCGCCGCGCGAGCTCCTGGTCGGGCACGCCCTCCTCGATCGCCTCCTTGTCCTCGCGCAACTTCTGCAGCAGCGCGTCGTGGTACAGCCCGCCGGTGGCCTTGGTGATGCGCAGCTCGCGGCTGCCGAGCACGCCGAGGCCGACGCGGGTCAGCGTCTCCTCGCGCGTCAGCGACCACTCGTTGTCCCAGAAGAAGCGGTAGCTCGGCGCGCGTGCGATCTCGCGTTGGAGCGCGGTCCCCGGCACCTGCACGCTCTCGGCCGCGACCGAAGTGTCGGTCGGCGAGCCACCGGCGCCGCGCCGTTCGGCGAGGCCCAGCCGATCGATCACCTCGTCGGGCATCTGGCGCAAGAAGCGGCGCTCGAGCTGGTCCTTGAACCACGCGTGGTCGGCGGCCGAGAACGGGAGGCGGACCTCGAGGCGGCCACGTTCGAGCAGGATCAGCTTCTCGCCGCTGCGCAGGAACTCGCGCAGGTTCTCGCGGGTGTCGCGATCCCAGGTGCGCGGGCCGCCGAAGCCGGACGTGCCGGTGAGCAGTTGCTGCTGCGCGAACAGTTCGAAGGCGATGTTCAGTTTGCTGACGAACTTCTTCGCGTCACGGATGCGCAGGTACTGCGTCGCGCACAGCACGCCCTGCGGATCGGTGAACAGGCCGCCGTTCTCGACGTCGATGTGCGCGAGCACTGCCTGGATCGGTGCCGGGTACTCGCGGGTCAGATCGAGCGTCAGCGGCCAGTTGCACCAGAACACGACTTCGCCGTTCTGCCGCGTGGCGGCGATGTCGTTCACGGCCTTCTGCAGCGGGTCGCGGTCGCTGCCCTGTCCACCCTCGGCGAACAGGCCGCGGTGCACGAGATACACGTCGATGCGATCGGCCGCCTCGTCGAAGCGCACGGTGAGTTCCTGGCCGTCGATCTCGAGGCAGCCAACGGGAAGGAGCGCGAGCAGCAACCAGGGAAGGCACGTTCGCATGGCGGTTGCGCGGACTGGACCGGATCGTCGGGCGGGTCGCAACCCGCCTCGGGCCGGACGCTGCGTCGGGAGCGTCATGCCGGGGTAGTCTTCCGCATCGTGACCTCGCCGCAGCCGCAGCCGACGACCGCCGCCGTGGAGCGTTTCGCGGCCGAGTTCGCGGCAGCAGCGCCAGCCCTGCACGCATGGGCGAACTGCCGCGTCGGCCGCGAACTGCGCTCGCGCATCGACGTCGACGACCTGGTGCAGGAGGTCGCCATGCGGGCGTGCGTGCGCGCCGCGGACTTCGATCCGGCGAAGGGGATCTTTCGGCAGTGGCTGCTCGGCTTCGCCAACCGCGTGTGGCTCGAGACGCTGCGCGAACTCGGCCGCGATCCACTCGGACCGCGGCGCCGGCTGGGCGGCGACTCGCGGCTGCCGGCGGTCGCCGACACGGTGACGACGATCAGTCGGCGCATCGCGAAGGACGAGGCGGCGCTGGCGTGTCGGGCGCGCATCGATGCGCTCGACGACGACGATCGCCGCTTGCTCGTCGCGGTCGGACTGGAGGGCCTCGCGCACGTCGAAGCCGCGAGCCTGCTCGGCATCACCGAGGAGACATCCCGCAAGCGCTGGCAGCGCCTGCGCGAGAGCCTGCGCGGCGATCCGCTGCTGCGGCTCTGCCACGACTGACGCCGGTCACTCGATGCGTCGGGCCGGCCGCACGCCGGCTTCGGCACCGCTGGTGTTCTTCTGCACGCCGCCGCGCGCAGCAGCGCGCGCGTCGTCGATCCAGCTCGAGAAGCTGCCGCCGCGCACGATGCGGTACTCGTCGTACTTGCCGCGTCGCCGGCCGTCGCCGGCGCGTGGTTCGACGGTCGGATAGTCCTCCCACGAGTCGTCGCACCACTCCTTCACGTTGCCGCCCATGTCGTGGAGGCCGAAGGCGTTGGGCAGGAACGAACCAACGGGCGCGTGCACGAACCAACCGTCGTCGAGCCAGTCGATGAAGCGCAGCCGGCGGTTGGTGCCGCGTTCGCGCGCGGTGGCGTCGGCGAGGTTCTCGTGGCCGCGCAGCGACTGCGGGTCGGGCCCGTAGGGGATCGGCGTGCCGGTGCCGGCGCGGTAGGCGTGCTCCCACTGCGCCTCGGTCGGGAACACGAGGTCGAGCTGCCGCAGCGCCAGATCGCATTCCTCCCAGGTCACCAGTTCGACCGGATGGCGCACGCTGTCGATCTTGGTCAGGCCGCCTCCAACGTGGTAGGTCGACGGGTTCTTGCCGGTGTGCAGCTGCCACTGCGCCTGCGTCATCTCGAAGCGCGACAGGAAGTACGGCGCCAGGTCGACGACGTAGCTCGGCTCCTGCTCCTTCGGCGTGTCCGGGTCGACGTTCGCCGGGCGGCCGTCGGCGGGCGGCTCGCGATCGGCCCCGAGAAGGCTGCGGCCGCCGGGGATCAGCACCAGCACGATCGCGGAGTCGTCGTCGAGGCGTAGGGCGCCCGTCGTCGCGTCGCGCACGGGTGGCGTGCCCGAGAGAACGTGCGCGAACTCCTCGAGGCGGCTGCGCGGATCCGGGCCGAGCGGCACGAGGCCGAGCTGCGGTCGGAGCTGCAGACCTTGGAAGCGCGGGTCGGCGGCGACGCGCGCGCTCGCGTCGCGCCACGCTGCCGCTGGCCCGTCGACCGTGCGCGCTGCGAGTCCGGAGGCCGTCGTGGTGCGGCGGTCGACGTCGGTCGCGAGTGCGTCGAGCCGGTCGTGCGCCGCGAGCAGCAACGCCAACTGCTCGGCTTCCCAGTCGGACGTCGGATCCTGCCCCGCCGGCGGCAGTTCGCCTTGCCGGCGCCGATGGTCGGGCAGGCGCTCACGCAGGGTGTCGAGTTCGCGACGCCATGTCTGCATCGCGGGCAGGCGTTCCGGTCGCGCCGGCCACAAGTCGTCGGCGCCGGCGACCAGTTCGCGCGCCAACTTGAGGTCGGCGAGCCGGCGCACGTCGCCGAGCGCATGCTCGCTCTCGCGCCAGAGCCAGGTCGTGGCGACGAGTCCGACGGCGACGACCACGACCAGCGCGAACAGGCTCTGCGCCAGGCGCGGGTTCCGCTGCGCCCAGCGACGCAAGCGCAGCGCTGTCGACGCGGGCCGCGCGGCGATCGGCTGGAGCGCGAGCACCCGCGCCAGATCGTCGGCGAACGCGGTCGCGCTGGCGTAGCGGTCGACGGGGGACTTCGCCAACGCCGTCGCGACGACGGTCGCGAGGTCGCGAGGCACGGACGGATTGTGCACGCGAACGTCCGGCACGGCGGCTTCGGCGATCGCCTTGAGTTCGTGCGCGGTGACCTCCGCGGCGTAGGGGCGGGTCAGCGCCAGAAGCTCGAACAAGACCGCGCCGAGCGAGTAGACGTCGGATCGGGCATCGGCCGGTGCGCCGCCGAGCCGTTCGGGCGGCAGGTAGGCGAGCGTGCCGAACACCGCACCGGGGGCGGTGATCGTCGGCGTGCTCGCGTGTTCGTCGGCGGCCAGCCCGAAGTCGACCAGCACCGGCTCGTCGTCGGCCTTGAGCAACAGGTTCGCGGGCTTGACGTCGCGGTGCAGGATGCCGGCGGCGTGTGCGGCGGCGAGTGCGCGTGCTGCGCGTTCGACGAGGCGAACGACCGCCGGGATCGCGTCGGGTCCGGGCGGGCCGAGCCCGTCGGCGACACGGCGAGCGATGCGCTGCTGCACGCTGCCGCCGGCGACGTACTGCATCGCGATCCACGCCATCGCGTCGTCCTGGCCGGTCTCGTAGATCGTCGCGATGCCCGGATGCTCGAGGCGCGCGATCGCCTCGGCCTCGCGGCGCAGACGCAGCGTCGCCGGACCCGACAGCGCGACGACGTCACGCGGCAGCACCTTCAACGCCACGGACCGATGCAGGCGGGTGTCCTCGGCGAGGTAGACGATGCCCTGCGCGCCGCGGCCGAGTTCGGACTGCAGCCGGTACGGACCGACACGCTCGGCCCGCTCGGCGGGTGCTGGCGCTGCGGTCACGGGTGCCAGCACATGCCCGGTGAGCTGCAGCCATTCGCGGGCGATGCGTGCCTCGTGCTGCGGGAATGTCGCCAGCCAGTGGGCGAGCGGGCGATGCCGGCCCGCTGCGGCGTCGGCCACGAACCGCTCGAGGAACGCGACCGCCACGCGCTCTTCGAGCAACTCGGGCGTCAGCGTCGTCGGGGATGCGGCCACGTGGCGTCGACCTTCGGGGTGGGAGCTGGCGCCGTCAACCGGCGTGAGCCGCGGATCAGTTCGACTGCAGGATGAAGTCGACGCTGTCGCTCAGCGCCGCCAGGCCGAGCAGCGGGCCGTTCGTCTGCAGCAGCCCCCATTGCGCGGCGAGCCGGGCGCCCGCGAGCGTGATCGTCGACGGTATCGCCAAGGTGAACTGGGCATTGCCGGCGCTGTTGGTCGCGACGTTGGCGGTCGCGTAGTTCACGATGCGCAGCTCGCACGGTGACAACGACACGTCGTCGGGCAGGCCGATGCCGATCACGCCGTTGACGAGCGGCTGCCCGCTGACCTGCAGCGTGAAGCCCGCGTTGCCGAGCGTCGGCGCGCCGTTCGCCGTCGCCAGCGGAGCCGTGGCGAGGTCGAGGGCGCACGGCGAGCCGACGCGATCGACGGCCGCCATCACCGGCATCGCGAACAGTTCGCGTCCGACGGTCGAACGGTAGGCCGAGAACAGCAGCGCGTCGCCCGCCCGCGTCGGCTTGAGCGGGTAGGAGCCAAAGGGCCCCGGCTCGAGATCGAAGTGCAGCGTGGTCCCCGCCGCCGTGGCGTTGGTGCGCCAGATCTCGAAGCCGGCGGCGTCGTTCTGTGCGGTGAACAGCGCGCGGCCGCTGCGGTCCGGCGCGTAGATCCAGCCGCCGTAGCCGACGTTGTTCGGCGGCACGCCGTGCGCGATGCCCGGCGCGATGTCGGCGACCATCTGCGTGCCGGCCGGCGTGCCGTCGCTGCGCCACAGTTCGTAGCCGTGCACGCCGTCGTTGGCGAAGAACAGCACGCCGCCGGCGAACGCCGTGACCGCGTAGATGTCGGGGTCGCCGGTGCCGGGCACGATGTCGCGGCACAGCGTCGTCGTCGTGCCGTCGGTGACGTACAGCTCGGGGCCGGTCGGCGTGCCGTAGCCGAGGAAGAACACGCGGTCGCCGGACGCGACCGGCTGGAACGGGTAGTTGACGCCGACCGGTTGCGTGCCGGCGGCGGTGCCGTCGGTGACGAACAGCCGCTGGAAGAAGCCCGGCGCAGCGCTGGAGAAGAACAACCGGCGTCCGGCGGCGACGAGGCCGTAGGCGCCGTTCGTTCCGGGCGCGCTCTGCCCGGGGATCGGCACCGTGCCGGCGGACGTGCCGTCGCTGACGTACAGATGGGTGTTGGTGCCGTCGTAGGCGGTGAAGAACAGCCGATTGCCGACGCGCGTCATGCCGCTGAGGAGCGAGCCTTGCGGGCCGGGGTTGAGGTCCTTCACGAGCACCGGCGCGCTCAACGGGTCGTTCGCGACGTAGAGTTCGCGCCCGGTCGCCGGAGTCGAAGCATCGAGGAACAGCCGGCCGCCCATCGGCACGGCCGTGTACCCGAAGGTCGTGGTGCCGACGGCGGCCGTGCCGCCCGGCGTGCCGTTCGTGCGCCAGAGCTTGCCCTGTGCGGCGAACGAGCCCGCCCCGGACCACGCGGCCGTTACGCCCTGGAAACCCGACGTGATGCCGGGCGCGGTGTCCGCGAGCGGGAACGCGCCAGCACTCGGTGCATTGCCGAACCACGGCTCCTGGCCGGTCGTCGGCGTCGTCGCGCCGAACAGGAAACGCCCGTCGGCGAGGCCGACGATGTTGCTCGGGAAGCTGCCCACGGGCGTCGGCGGGCGGATGTTCGCGACCAGCGAGCTGAAGCCACCGGTGCTCTCGAACAGCTCGTACTGCGAGGACGCGAATCCGATGGTCGAGTGGATCGCGCGGAACAGGCAGGTCGAGTTCACGAAGCCGAGCACTTCGGGGTAGCTGTTCGCGCCGCCGAACTGCACGTCGCTGCAGCGTTGCGTCGTGGTCACGTTCGTGCGCCAGAGTTCGGCGCCGTGGGTGCCGTCGTCGGCGGAGAAGTAGAGCCAGGTGCCGTCGAAGGCGGGGCCGAACGGGTTGCTGTCTCCCAGCGGGTGGATGTCGGCAACCAGCGAAGTCCCACCGACGGTGCCGTTGGTCTGCCACAGTTCGCGCCCGCTCGTGGCGCTCCAGCCGACGAAGTAGAGCCGGCTGCCGGCGGGGGTGACCGACTCCACCCACCACGGGCCGACGGCCGGCACCGCCATCGACGTCGTGCCGCCCGCCGTGCCGTCACTGCGCCACAGGCGCTCGAGTCCGCTGCCGTCGTCGGCGGTGAAGTAGACCGCGCCGTTCCAGGCGACGACGTTGCGGACGTTGCCGCTGGTCGGGCCCGGCGCCAGATCGACGAGCATGCTGGTGCCGGCGATCGAGCCATCGCTGCGCCACAACTCGGTGCCGTTCACGCCGTCGTCGTAGGCGAACAGCAGGGCGTTGCCGGGTGCCGGCGCCATCTCCTCGATGCCGTTGAGCGGCAGCGGGATCGTCTGCACGCTGGCGCCGTTCCACCAGCACAGCGAGTTCCCGGTGAAGTCGGTCGACGTGAACCACAGCCGGTTGGTGTCGGCGGTCAGGTTCTGGATGTTGCCGGAGACGGTCGCCAGAGGCACGGTGCCGCCGGAGGTGCCGTCGCTGCGCCAGAGTTGCGCGCCGAAGGACTCGTCCGTCGCGAAGTACCACTGGCCGAGGAACTGGACCCAGTCGCGGCTCGCGCTGCCGGGCACCACGGCCAGCAGCTGCGTGCCCGCCGCCGAACCGTCGGTGGTCCATGGCTGCAAGCCGTGCTGCAGGTCGTCGGCAAGGAACAGCACGCGGCCGGCCGCGACACCGATCGGCCAGGGATCCGAGCCCGAGCCGACAGCGAGGTCTTTCACCAGGTGCGTGGTGAGCGGCGTGCCGCCGCTGCGCCACAGTTCGAGACCACTGCCGTCGTTGTCGGCGGCGAAGTAGCAGAAGCCGCCGAGGGTCACGCCGCGGCGATCGACGCCGCTCGGCAAGCCGCCGTAGTCCGCGACGATGCCGGGGGCCAGGTCGCCGACCAGGAACGGCGTGCCTTGGGCAAGGGCGGGACCGACGAGCAGAACGGGCAGGAGTGGGCGCAGCGACCGGTGCATGCCGTGTCGTTGATCGACGCCGCCTCGACGTGACGGTCGGTTCCAGGAATTCGCGCGGGTGGGAACCGACTGGCGACGCCCGGGGGCTCGTTCGCGGCGAACGACGCCCGCATGGACCGAGGGCGCGCTCGTTCGTAGTGTCGCGCGGCGAGTGCGCCGAATCCGGCGGGCGCGCTCGTCGAGGACCCATCGTGCGCATCCTGCTCTTGTTGCTCCTGGCGGCGTGTGTGGCGACTCCATCCGCCGAGCCCGATCGGCGCGGCGCGTTGCTGCTGATCGGCGGTGGCCTCGACAACGACAACGGGCCGGTCTACGAGCGGCTGCTCGCGCTGGCGAGCGTGCCGGGCACGCCGCGCATCGCGATCCTGACGGCGGCGACCGGGCCGCAGGAACAGGAGGCGATCGACAAGACCGAGGCGCTGCGAACCTGGGCCCCGCACGTCGCCGTCGACGTCGTCACGCGCGAGGCGACGACGGCGGACACGGTCGTGGCGATCGACCGCGCGACGGCGCTGTTCTTCACTGGCGGCGACCAGCAACGCATCACGGCGCGGTATCGGCCCGGCGGCGCCGAGACGCCCGAGTGGAACGCGATGCGGCGGCTGCTCGCGCGCGGCGGCGTGATCGCGGGGGCGAGTGCTGGCTGCGCGATGATGGGCGAGCGCATGCTCGAAGGCGGGCGCAGCGCGGCAGCGCTCGGCATCGCCGAAGAAGGCGCGGGTGCGGAACGGCTCGGCCCGCGCGTTGGCAGCGGCATGGCGTTCCTGCCGTGGGGACTCACCGACTCCCACTTCTTCGAGCGCGATCGCGTGGGCCGGCTCGTCGCCGCGCTGGTCGTGGGCAACGAACGCTTTGGCCTTGGCATCGGCGAGGACGCCGCGGTCGAAGTCGATCTGGCGAGCGGCGAAGTCCGCGGCGTGTCGGTGTCGGAGTCGCTGCTGGTCGATGCGGCGCACGCACGACGCGACGGGGGGTCCTGGGTCGGGCTGCGCGCGAGGATGCTGCGTCACGGCGATCGGGCGTCGTTGCGCGTCGCCGCCGGTGGGGCACCGGACGCGGTGCCGACGGCCGTCGATCACGAGATCCCGGTCGCCGAGCCGGGGCAGAATCGGCAACTCGCGTCGTGGCGGTTGTTCCGTCAGGCGGCGGTCGAGGGCGCTGGCGTGGTGAGCCTGCGGTTCGACGGCTGGAGGGTGCGGGCGGTCGCCGCGGGCGACGGCGAGGTCGTGTTCGCGATCGACGTTGCCCCATCACGCTGACTGCCGACGCGGATCGGCGCGCAGAGCGCGGCCGGCGCGGCAGCGACCTACTCGGGCTTCGGCCGCATGCTGAGCCGCGTCTGCTGCGCCAGCGCCTGCTTGCCACCGTAGGTGTCCGCGTGCTTCTTGCGGAACTTGTCGAGGTCCTCGATCACCTTGCGCAGCACCGGCAACTTGCTGGTGTCGACGTCGGTCAGCATCTTCTTCAGCGCCCGGCCCGTCGTGACCTCCTTCCGGATCGTCGCATCGGCGAGCATGCGGTCGATCACGGCGCGCGCCGCGGGCGCCGGGGGCAGCGTGCCCCACGACTTCTCGATCCGTTCGAGCTCGTCGCAGTGCGCGGCGTAGTCCGGGCCGCCACCGAGTGCGGCGATGCGGGCAAGTGCGCGCTCCTGCCGTTGGGCCAGCGCCTGCTGCTGTCCTTCGAGCGCCAGCTTCATGTCGGGCTCGAGCTTCGGCAGAGTCAGTGTCCTGCCGATGTGCTCGTGCAGCTTCGCGAACTCGGCCTTGGTCCAGTAGAGGCGCAGCGAGTCGAACTTCGCGCCGGCCGGCACGCGCGGTTCGATCGGCAGGCCCTGCAGCAGTTCGTCGACCAGCGTGTCGTCGGGCGGGCCGACGTCGGGCAGCGTGTGCACGAGCCCGTTGGCGTCGATGACCCACGTGCACGGCAGGAAGCGGACGCCCCATTGCTTGCGGATGTCGTTCGACTTCACGAACGGGTACTTCGCGCGCCCCTTGACGTAGGTCGACTCGATCAGGCCTTCGGCCTCGTCGCTGACGCCCAGCACGACGAGGCCGGCGTCGGCGTACTTCGCGTGCAGCGCGTTGAAGTGCGGCACCTCGCCCTTGCTGTTCTCGCAGTTCGTGTGCACGAACGCGACGACCACGACCTTGCCGGCGAGGTCGCCGAACGTCGCGGGCGCGTTGTTCCAGGTCTTGACCCAGGTGAGCGGCGGAACCGGCGCGCCGCGCCGCCACTGCGCGGGCAGCGGCGACACGGCCAGCGCCGCGCCGAGAGAGCACGCCACGATCGCTCCGTTCCTCATCGCCGCAGCTTACTCGCGGTAGCGCGGAGGCGTCACTGCGCCTGCAGCACGAAGTCGACGCCGTTGCTGACGGCCAACAGGCCGAGGAACGGTCCGTTGGTCTGCGACACGCCCCACTGCGCGCCGAAGCGCGCGCCGGCGAGCGACGGCGTCGGCGGCAGCGGCAGCGGCTGCACCGCCTGGCCGGCGGCGTCGGTCATGACGACCCCGGTGACGAAGTTGGCGACGCGGATCTCGCACGGGCCGACCACCTGCTCGACCGGTTCGCCGATCGCGACCACGGCGATGCTCGAGGGAGCGCCGTCGACGTTCAGCGTGAAGGTGGTGTTGCCGAGGAACGGCACGCCGATGGTCGCCGCGAGCGGCGCTTGCGCCGGCGAGTTCGAGCACGAGGAACCGATCGGCGTCGCGATCGCCATCGTCGGCATCGTGAACAGCTCGCGGCCGATCGGGATCGCTGGCGGTTCGGTCTGCGTCGCGGAGAAGACCAGCTGCGCGCCGGCGCGCACGGGCTGGCCCGGGAACGAACCGAGCGCCCCGGGCTGGATCTCGGCGTGCAGCACGGTGCCGCCGGCGGTGCCATCCGTGCGCCAGAGCTCCATGCCGGTGGTCCCGTTCGTCGCCGCGAACAGCGCGCGCCGGGCGCCGCGTTCGGCGAACACGAAGCCCGCGTAGCCGATGCCCGGCAGGTCGTTCGGCGGGCAGCCGTCCTTCGGGCCGGCCGCCAGGTCGACGACCATCTGCGTGCCGGCGGTGGTGCCGTCGCTCTTCCAAAGCTCGAAGCCGTTCGTGCCGTCGTCGGCGATGAAGAGCACACCGTTGCCGAACGGCGCCAGTGCGCCAAGGCGCGACGACTCGCTGCCGGGACGCACGTCCTTGACCAGGGTGATCGTGATGCCGTCGGTCACGCACAGCTCGAGACCCGTGCCAGCGCCCGCCGGTTCGCCGGCGAAGAACAGCTTGCCGCCCGAGGCGACCTTGTGGTGGTTCTGGCCGACGGTGCCGAGGACCGTCGTCGTCGTGCCGTCGCTGACGAGCAAGGGGCCCGGGCTGCTGCCCGTGTCGAAGAACACGCGGCGGCCGACGGCGCGCAGGTTGAACAAGTTGCCGCCGAGGGTGTTGAGCCACGCACGCTGCGTGCCGCCGGGCGTACCGTCGCTGACCCACAGGTTGTTGCTGCCGCCTTCGGTGGCGGAGAAGAACAGCTGGCTGCCAGCGACCGTCAGGTTGCGGATGTCGCTGCCGCCGTTGCCGGGAACGATGTCCTTCACCAGCACGGGCGCCTGCAGCGGGTCCTGGAACGCGAACAACTCTCTGCCGGTCGCGGTCGTCGAGGCGTCGACGAACACGCGGCCCTGGAACGTCACCATGTCGTTGTAGATGACCTGGAAGCCCGGGATCGAGTTCGTGCTCGGCACGGTGCCCGCGGTGCGCCACAGCACGCTGCCCGGCACGGTGTTGAACCAGGTGTAGGTGCCGAAGCCCGCCGCGCGCGTGTGGATGTCGGCGCCGCTCTGGTAGCCAGGGACGGAGTCGACCAGCATCTGCGCGCTGCCGGGCAAGCCGCTGCTGAAGTGCGGTTCGCGGCCCGGGCCGGCGAGGCCGGTGGTGAGGCCGCGGAACGCGGTGAACCAGAACTGGCCGTCGACGCGCGGGGTGAAGCGCCGCGGGTCGGAATCGCCGTTGCTGCCGCGACGGAGGTCGCGCACGAGTTGCGTGGCGTTGCCCTGGCTCGACCAGAGCTCGATACCGCTGTCGAACGGCGCGGCGCAGAGGCAGTAGTTGTTCGCGAAGCCGAGGATGATCGGACTGCCGTTGCCGAAGCCCGGCACGATGTCGCTGACGCGCTGGGTCGTGACGAGATTGCTGCGCCACAACTCGTAGCCGGTGCTGCCGTCGTGGGCGGTGAAGTACGTCCACTGCGAGCCGTCCCACGCGAAGCCGGAGGCGCCGCTGGGCGGGCTGCCCGGCCAGACGTCGAACACGAGTTGCGTGCCGGCGACCGTGCCGTCGGTCGCCCAAGGTTCCGACCCGACGCTGCCGCTGCCGTTGGGTCGGGCGGAGAACCAGACGCGGTTGCCAGCCACGGCCAGGTCTTGCGGGTCGCGCGGGCCGTTCGCCGGGTCCAGGGCGAACGTGCCGCCGACCGTGCCGTCGCTGCGCCAGACGCGCGACTGGCTGCTATCGGTCGCGACGAACACGGCGTTGCCGTTCAGGGTGACGCCGAAGCGCGGGTTGCTGCTACCGGTGCCCGGCTCGAGGTCGACGAGCATCTGCGTCGTGCCCGGGGAACCCAGGCTCTGCCAGAGCTCCTCGCCGTCGATGCCGTCGTTGCACGCGAACAGCACGTGGATGCCAGCCAGCGGCATGAGGCTGCTTGGCGCCGACGGCAGCGTGGCGGCGAGGTAGACGCTGGTCGCGCCGTCGCTGGCCCACAGTTCGCCGCCGCCGCCGGTGTCGACGGGCATCCAGAGGTGCGTAGGCCCGGCGATCAGTTCTTCGGCGGGGACGTTCGTGCCACTGACCTGCACCGTGTTGCCGGGCGAGCCGTCGGTCTTCCACAGGCGGCCGCCGGCGAGGAAGTAGATCTGGTTGTTCATGCGCGCGAACGCGGCCTTCGAGCCGAACGAGCCCTGGTAGCCCGGCGTGAGGTCGGCCAGGAGCTGCGTGCCGCCGACCGTGCCGTCGGTGCGCCACAGTTCGCGCCCGCGGGTGCCGTCGTCGGCGACGAAGATCAACCAGCCGCCGAGCGCGCCCAGCAGTTGTGGGTAGGAACCGCCGGCGGGAACCAGATCGACGACGAGCGTGGCGCTCTGCGCGGCGCCGTTGCTGCGCCAGAGCTCCGCGCCGTAGCCGTCGCCGTCCGCCGCGAAGTACAGGAACCCGTTCCACGTGACGCCCGCGAGGTGCTGCGCCTCGTAGAACGAGCCCGGGTTGTTCGGTGCCGCCGGCTCGACGTCGGCGAGCAGGGTGACCGGGCCCTGGGCGACGGCGGCCGCGGCGATGCCCAGCAAGACGGCGAGACGGAACGACGGCGCGGAGTTCATGGTCTGGCGTTGCCCGCGCGATTGCCGACGTGACGGGAATTGCGAATCGCCGGCCGCGACGCGGACCACAGGCGGGCGGGCCGTGGCGCCGATGTTGTGTGGCAGAGGGTTAGGTGCGATCGTGCCGACCCGGCGGAACGCAATGACGAATCTCCCGAGCGAGCCGTCGGCTTCGGAACAACCAGCGCCTCCTGGCGGGTTGCGCCGGCTCGCGATGCGCGGCGCTGCCTTCGAACTCGGCGCCCACGGCGTCAGCTACGCGGTCCGGTTCGTCAACTCGGTGATCCTGACGCGGCTCGTGCTTCCCGGGGACGTGGGCACGGCGATGCTGGTGTCGACGCTGCACATCGGCCTGGTGATGGTCACCGACGCCGGCTTCCTGCAGGCGATGATCCAGAGCAAGCGTGGCGACGAGCCGCGCTTCCTCGACACGATCTGGACGCTGCAGGCCATCCGCGGCGCCGTGCTGGCCGTCGTCTGCCTGCTGGTGGCCTGGCCGTACGCGCATTTCTACGACATCGCGAGCGCGCTGCTGTTCGTGACCGCGGCGCAGCTCGCGGTCGGCGGCCTGCACTCGACGGCGATCTACCAGCTGCGCCGTCGCGTGGAACTGCAGTGGGTCGTGTCGTTCGAGGTCGTCGGCCAACTGCTCGGCGTCGCGGTCACGCTGACCTGGGCCGCGATCGCGCCGTCGCCGTGGGCGTTGGTCGGTGGTGCTGGCGTCAAGACCGCCGCCGACACCATCGCCAGCCACTTCCTGCCGGGCCGCCTTCGGCACCGCTTCCGCATCGACCGCGAGGCGCTCGCCGAGATCCGCGGCGTCGCGCGCTGGATCATGGGCAGCAGCGCGGTGTCGTTCCTCGGGGCGCACGCCGACCGCCTGGTGATCGGCCGGTTGCTCGGCGAGGCGACGCTCGGCATCTACTCGATCGCGATCAACCTCGCCGAGATGGTCGGCTTGCTGGTGCTGCGCCTGCTGTTCGGCATCGTCTATCCGGTGCTCGCGAACGAGCACCGCCGCGACGACCCGGCTCGCCTGCGCTCGTTGTTCTACGCATCGCGTTTGCGCATCGACATCTTCGCGATGTCGACGCTCGGCGCGTTGACGGTGCTGGGCCCGTGGATCGTGTCGGTGGTGTGGCCGTACGGCTGGCACGACGCCGGCTGGATGCTGCAGATCCTGTGCGTGCGCACGGCGCTCGACCTGATCTCCAACGCCTGGGCGACCTGCCTGACCAGCCTCGGCGAGTTGAAGATGATGTTCCGGCGCAACGTCCTGCGCACCGTGACCGTGCTCGCGGCCATGCCGATCGGCTTCGAACTCGGCGGCACCAGTGGGCTGCTGTGGGGGCTCGGCGTCGCCGAGGTGCCGGCGATGCTGCTGCTGATGTGGCGGCTGCAGCAGCTGCGCATGCTCTGGTTCGCGCGCGAACTCGTGGTGCTACCCGCATGGGCGGCGGGCGCGGGCGTCGCCTACGGGTTCCTCGTGGTGTTCGTCGGCTGATGCGCCCGGGCCTCGCCCGGTCTGCGCCCGAAGTTGCCGTGGACGGCGCACCGGTCGCCCACGATGCTGCGCGCCGCCGCATGGACGCCGACACCGTCGAGTGCATCCTCTGTCGTTCCGAAGCCAAGGTCGGGCGCGGCACGCTCGCCGTCGCCGACATCTCCCGGACCTGGCAGCAGAAGCACGGCATCGACGTGGCGCGGTTCTTCCCGACGACGTCGATCACCAACATCGTCTGCAGCGCGTGCGGCCTCGACTTCTACGTGCCGCAGAGCCCGGGCGACTCGTCGCTCTACGCGCACCTGCAGCGGACCTCGTGGTACTACGAGCCCGCGAAGTGGGAGTTCGAACGCGCGATCGCGCAGATCGGCGTCGACGATCGGTACCTCGAGATCGGCTGCGGCGTCGGCAACTTCGCCGGCGAACTGGTGCGCGCCGGCAGGAAGCACGTGCACGCGCTCGACAGCAACCAGGACGCGTTGCGGGAGGCCGCGGCGAAGGGCGTGCGCACGTTCGCCGATGCGGCCGCGATCGGTGGCGCGAAGTTCGACGTGGTTGCCACGTTCCAGGTGCTCGAGCACGTGCCCGACCCGATCGACTTCCTGCGCTTCCAGAAGTCGCTGCTGGCGCCGGGTGGCCGCATCCTGCTCGCGGTGCCGAACCACGACTCGTTCATCGGGCTCGACGACGAGAACGAACTCAACCAGCCGCCGCACCACTGCTCGCGCTTCCGCAAGACGACGATGCGGAAGATCGCCGAACTGCTCGGCATGCAGCTCGCGAGCCTCGAGGAGGAGCCGTTGGCGAAGCGGCACGTGCCGTGGTACGTCGCCGCGTGCGGCGCGCGCGCCTGGCGATCGCCGTTCGAGCGCTTCGTCGGCTGGCGGCTGCTGGCGCCGATGCAGCGCCTCGTGCTGCAGCTGCCGTTCGTGCGCGCCAAGGTCCCGGGCCACTCGCTGTTCGCGGTCTACCGGCTGCGCTGAGCGAGCGTCACTCGAGCATCGCGCTGGCGAGCACGGCGACGCCGGCGATGTCCTCGGCGCTGCAGCCGCGCGACAGGTCGAGCCACGGCCGGCGCAGGCCCTGCAGCAGCGGGCCATAGGCGTGGAAGCCCGCGAGCCGCTCGGTGAGCTTGTAGGCGATGTTGCCGGCGTCGAGGTCGGGGAACACGAACACGTTCGCCGCGCCGCGCAGCGGGCTGTCGGGGCACTTGCGCGCCGCGACCGCCGGCACGAACGCCGCGTCGAACTGCAGTTCGCCGTCGCTGACGATCGCGGGATGTCGCGCACGGAACCGTTCGGCGGCGGTGCGGACCTTGTCGACCCGCGGGTGCGCGGCGCTGCCCCGGGTCGCGAACGACAGGAAGGCGACGCGCGGCTCCTCGCCGGTGAAGCGCCGGTGGTTCTCGGCGGTGGCCGCGGCGATGTGCACGAGTTGGTCGGGGTCCGGATCGGGGACGACGCCGCAGTCCGCGAACGACAGCGCCTGCTCGCCACGCACCATCAGGAACATCGACGACACCAGCGGGATCGCCGGCGCGGTGCCGAGGCAGAACAGGCCGGCGCGGATCACGTCGGCGGTCGCGTGCGCGGCGCCACAGACGCCGCCGTCGGCGTGGCCGAGCGCGACGAGTCCGGCGCCGAACATCGCGGGCTGCGCGGCGAGCGTGTTGGCCTCCGCCTCGGTCAGACCCTTGTGCCGCCGCCGCTCGTGCAGCAGCCGGGCGACCTCGGGGAGGCGGCGATCGCGCGTCGGATCCTCGACCCACACCACCTCGCACAGGCCGTCGCGCGTCAGCAACTCGCGGGCGCGCGCCGTGCGCGGGTCGGCCGTCTCGGGCAGCACGATGCGTGCGCGCCGGGCACGGGCAAGGTCGCGGAGGCGTGACAGCACGTTGCCCATCCGGGGCTTCGTAGCCGACGTCCCGGCGTGGCGCCAGGAACGGCGCGCCGGGCCAGGCGCCGTCCGGCCGCGTCGTTCGGTGGGGGGGCGCCGGGCTCGAACCCCCTGCGGCGGACCGTTCCCCGCCGCGGGCGCCGGAATTCGCCGGCCGAACCGCGCCAGACGTCGCCTAATACGGACCACATGCGCGCTCTTCCCTTCCTCGTGATCGCGACCGCGGTCCTCCCCGCCCAGAAGGTGCTCGAAGTCGAGCCGAACGACACCCCCGGCACCGCGATGTCGATCACGGCCGGCAACCACGTCGTCGCCAGCTACGCCTCGACGGCCGACGAGGATTGGTTCGCGTTCACGCTGACGGCGCCGCGCCAGGTGCACCTGCACACGGTTGCCCAGGGCACGCTGGTGCTCGGCACGTCGCGCGACAACCGCATCGCGATCTACGACGCGGCGGGCACGACGCGCCTCGCGTGGAACGACGGCGCGGTGGGCACGATGGCCGACTGCGGCGTGACGCTGCCGGCCGGTTCCTACACGGCCCGGGTGGCGCTCAAGTCCGGATCGGCCGGCGCCTACGACCTCGACTTCTACACGATGCCGCCGCGGACCATCGACGTGGTCGAGGCGGCGGAACCGAACGGCGCCGCCGATCCCGCGACGCCGTTCGTGCCGGGCAACACGCTGTCGGGTGAGCTGATCGCGGCAGTTCCCGCCGACGAGGACTACTGGTCGTTCGTGCTGAGCAACCGCGGCATCGTGCTGGCGGCGACCTACGACGACGGCGGCGTGCCGCAGGCCGACAACCTGGCGTTGCGCTTCCACACCGGTCTGCCCGGCGGCTACACGCCGCTCGGCGGCAGCGACGCGACCAACTCGGCGAGCCACCGCGTGACCTCGCTCACGCACACCGGCCTGCTCGCCGCGGGCAACTACGCGATCGCCGTGAAGGGCGGCACGGCGGCGGCCGGGACCGCGCCGTGGAACTACACGAAGCTCGGGCAGTACTCGCTGCGCACGGCCCTGATCGACATGCCGGGCAACAACCTGGTCACCGAAGGAGCCGAACCCAACAACACGACGGCGACGCCGGCGGGTGCGTTCACTCCGGGTGACGACATCACCGGCTTCACTTCGGGCAGCTTGGACGAGGACTGGTACCTGTTGGCGATCGGCGGCCCGACGGTTCTGGGCGCGATGGCCGAAGGCACCGGGGGCACTCCCCTCGCGGGCTCGTCGCTGACCCTCTACGACGGGAACGGTGCGTTGGTCGCCAGCGCCTCGGGCGGAGCGACGTCACACGGGCGCATGGTCGCGACGATCGAGCGCCCGGGGATCTTCTTCCTGTCGATCCGCGGTCCGACCACCACCGTCACTGGCAACTACCTGCTGCACACCGGCGCCACCGGACCGCTCTACGTCAGCGCGTCGACGAAGGTCGAGCCGGCTTCGACCAACGCCTGCATCGGAAGCAATGGCCTCCGGCCGTTGCTCGGCTACATGAGCGGCGAGACGCCCGCGTTCGGCTCGACGTTCGTGACGCGCATCGAGCGCGCGCTGCCGAACGACTACGTCGCGGCGATCATCGGCCTCGACAACACGCTCGCGTTCGGCTCGCTGCCGCTGCCGGCGTTCATCGACTGGGGTGGCCTCGACAGCATGGGCAACCCGACGCCGTGCTACGGCCGCGTCGACCCGCTCGTGGTCGTGATCGTCCCCACCGACGCCGTGGGTGCCGGCGAGTACTCGCTCGTGTTCCCGTACAACACCGCGCACTTCGGCATCCGCCTCTACCAGCAGGCCATCTGCCACGACCCGACGCTCAACAGCGTCGGCTACTCGGTGTCGAACGACGCGTGGTACGTGCTCGGCGACCGGCCCTTCTGATCGCGGCCGTCGCTGCGGCGCTTTGCGCCGCTGCGACGTACGCGACCAGGACCTGGCCGCGCGCCTGCGGCGCGCCGCTGCGGTTCTGACGTCGACTCGGAGGGACGGACTCAGCGGTCGACTTCGAGTTCGAGGAGGGCGAGGCCGTGGGTCTTGCCCTGCGCGTCGGTCTTGAGGCTCTCGCTGCCGCCGCCGCCGAGCGAGTCGCGCAGCAGGAAGTTGAGCGCGAGCATGTTCGGCGCCTCGTAGCGCGTGACCTCGCCCTTGCAGATGGCGTGGAAGTGGCGCTTCACCCGTTCGACCGTGAGCTGCGCCTTGATGAGTTCGTAGTCCTTGGCGTTGGTGACGAAGACGCCGACGTTGCTGCCGTCGCCCTTGTCGCCGCTGCGCGCGAACGCGAACGAGCCGAGTTTCACCTTCGCCATCACGACACCTCCACGCGCACGGTCGTCTTCACCTGGGTCTTGTCGAGCAGGGCCGGCCAGTAGCCGACGATGTCGGTGGCCTTGGGCCGGCCGCCGGCGAAGCCGGTGACGCCGGGCGGACCGCTGGTCACCAGTGGCACGATCTCCATGCCGAAGCGATCGACCTTGTCCTCGTCGTTGCACTTCACGCCCAGCCGCAGCACGACCTCCGGCGGGTTCGCCGATTCGCTGATGCCGGCGTGGCAGACGCCGGCGCCGACGATCTCGACCAGCTTCTCGTGCTCGGCGAACGTGCAGCCGTCGAGGGCGAGCCGGCCCCACACGATGTCGGCGCACAGCTTCGCCTTCGCCACGGCGTCGGGCCCGCTGACCGTGAGCTGGCCAGTCGCCTTGAAGCCGTTCTGGTAGCTCAGCGAGACCTTGTACGTCGGCGTCGGCGCGCCGCCCTTGATGCCGGACAGGCGCACGCGGTCGGGGCCGACTTCGTCGATCTGCGCGGACGTGAAGTCGGCGGTGCAGTCGGGGCCGAGGTAACGGCGCGGGTCGCCCATCTCGTAGAGCAGTTGCGAGACCACCGTGTTGCGGTTGACGAGGCCGCCGGTTCCGGCGTGCTTGGTCACCACGAACGTGCCGTCGGGCGATGCCTCGATGACCGGGTAGCCGATGCGCACGAAGTCCTTCACCGCGCGCCAGTCGGTGTAGTTGCCGCCGGTGCACTGCGCACCACACTCGGCGATGTGGCCGGCCATCGTGCCCGCGGCGAGCTTGTCGTGGTCGGTCGGCTTCCAGCCGAACTCGTGGATCATCGGGCCGGCGACCAGGGCCGGGTCGGTCAGGCGGCCGCCGATCACGATCTGCGCGCCGGCCGCGAGGCACTCGGCGACCGCGAACGCGCCGATGTAGACGTTCGCCGACAGCAGCTGGTCCTGGACTGCCGACAGCGGGCGACCGTCGTCCATGTTCTTCAGGTCATGGCCGCTGCGCAGCAGCTCGGGAATGCGCGCGAGGATGTCGTCGCCTTCGATGACGCCGACCTTCAGTCCCTTGATGCCCTTCTTGCGCGCGAGTTCGAGCACCGCCTGCAGGCACGCCTGCGGGTTCACGCCGCCGGCGTTGGCGATCACCTTGATGCCCTTCTTGCTGATGTCGGGCAACGTGCGGTCGAGCATCGCCACGAAGTCCGTCGCGTAGCCGGCCTTCGGATTCCGCCCCTTGAGCTTCTGCATGATGCTCATGGTGACTTCCGCGAGGTAGTCGAGGGCGAGGTAGTCGAGCGGGCCTTCGCGCACGAGGCGCACGGGACCGAGGATCGAGTCGCCCCAGAAGCCTTGGCCGTAGCCAATCAGAACCTTGTCGCGCATGGAGGGCGGGCAGGCTACCGGCCGGCGGGCGGAACCGCAGTTCCAACGTTCCTTCGCGGCGCCTGGACGCCAGCACCTCGACCCCACGACCAACCTCGGAGCCACCCTGCACCCGTTCGGCCGAGCTACGATCGGCGCCATGCGCGCCATCTCACCGACGTTCGCGCTCGCGCTGCTCGCGCTAGCACTCCCAGCCCAGGTCACCATCCCGGACGTCGCCGAGCCGGCGAAGCGCATCTGGGCGCCGGTGACGGAAGAGCATCAGGAGGCGTGGTTCCGGCGCACGCTCGACTTCGCCCGCCCCGGGCAACGGCCGCGGCTCTACTTCTCGTGCGACAACGAGTGCCGGGTGTTCGTGAACGGTCGCGAAGTCGGCGCCTGCAACGACCACCAGCAACTCACGGTCGTCCGGCTCGACGAGCCGCTGAACGGCAAGGTCACGGTGGCGGTGTACGCCAGGAACACCGGCGGGCCCGCGGCGCTGTCGTTGTGGCTGCTCTGGGACGAGGCCGACGGTGCGCACGAGATGCACACCGACGAGCAGTGGCGCGTCAGCACGACCGCGACGGAGAAGTGGACCGAACCGGCGTTCGACGATCGCGAGTGGGATCTCGCCGTGCCCAACTTCGACACGACGTTCGGCCGCAACCTCTACAACGGCACGCCGTCGGCGGTGCGGATCGTCGACGCCATGACGCCCAGCATCGATCCGATCGCCCGGGCGCTCGACGAGCTGCGCGGCGCCGGTGACCGCGAAGCGGCGTTGAAGGCGCTGGAGAAGATCGAGCGTGCCGTGATGGAGGCGCGCACCAAGCTGTGGCAGAAGCCGCCGGCGAAGCGCTGACTCACGCGCCGCCGAACAACGACTGCTGCTGGTGCGGCCGCCGGAACGGCGATGGCGCGGTGCGTGGCGCGCGCGGCGACAGGCCGAGCTTGCGCGCGACCTGCTGGAACAGCTGGGTGATCACGTCCCACCGCGCGCCTTCGCCGCGCATGCGGTGCCCGAAGCGCGCGTCCTTCAGCGTGCCGCCGCGCATCGCCGTCAGCAGCGACAGCACCTTGTCGGCGCGCAGCGGGAACGCCTGGCGCAGCCGCGCGACGAACACGTCCTCGACCTCGGCCGGCAGACGCAGCAGCGTGTGGAACGCGTGGCGCGCGCCGGCGGCCTTCGCGCGTTCGAGGATCTCGGGCACCTGGTGGTCGTTGAGCCCCGGGATCAGCGGCGACACCGACACGCCGGTCGGCACGCCAGCGTCGGCGAGGGCCTTCAGGGCGGCGAAGCGGCGTTCGGGCACGGCCACGAACGGTTCGATCGCGCGCGAGTCGGCCGCGTCGGCGAACGGGATGCTGACGAACACCAACGCGGCGTCGTGCCGCGCGAGGTCCGCGAGCACGTCGACGTCGCGTGCGACCAGCGCGCCCTTGGTGATGATGTCGACCGGCTGACGGAACTCGCGGCAGATCTCGAGGCACTGGCGCGTCAGCCGGTAGCTCGCCTCGAGCGGTTGGTAGCAGTCGGTGACGCCCGAGAACATGATCGGCTCGCCCTGCCAGCTCGCGCGCAGCAGGTGCTGCCGCACCAGCGCGGGCGCGTTCGTCTTCACGACGAGGCGGCGTTCGAAGTCGGTGCCCGCACCAAAGCCGAGGTACTGGTGCGTCGGCCGGGCATAGCAGTAGGCGCAGCCGTGGAAGCAGCCGCGGTACGGGTTGAGCGTCCAACGGAACGGCAGGTCCGGGCTGTCGTTCTCGCTGACGATCGACTTCGCCTCCTCCTCGAGCACGAGGAGGCCCTGGTCGGGCGGCTCGCCGAGCCACTCGACGTGGCCGCCGAGCCAGGGGTTGGGTGGGTTGTCGACGGGGCGCATGGGGGCTTCGTTCAGCGCGCGCCGAGCCAGGCCACGGCGGCGGCGGCCACCAGCGCCGCAGCTGGCCAGATCCGTGGGCTCCGGTTCACGCGCCGGAGCGTAGCTGCTTGCACGACTGCGCGCGGCGATCGACCATGGGCGACCCGCGCATGAAGCTCCTGCTCCTGTTGGTCCTGTTCTTCGCCGCCGCCTGCTCGCAGCCCGCCGCCGTCCCGGACGTGCCGCGGACGCCGGTCGCCGAGGACGCCGACTGCAACCTGTCGACGGTGCTGGTGCCCGGCATCCCGGGCAGCCCCGGCAACCTGATCAAGTCGTCGCGCAACCCGAACGGCGACAGCCAGCTCGCGGCGCTGATGCGCGCGTTCGTCGACGACCTGCGCGACGCGCGAACGCTCGTCGAGGCCGGCCAACCGGTGAAGAAGCTCTATCCGACGCACCGCACGATGCGCTGCGCGTGGCCGACGAAGCCATCGGAGCGCAACCAGGACTACGACACGCGGGCCCAGGGCTACCTCGCCGCGGTGCGCGCGTTCGACGCCGAGCCGCGCAAGTCGACCTACAACGCGATCATCGCCGGCTGCATCCACTGCCACGCCAATTCCTGCGGCGGCCCGCTCGACTTCATCGATGGCATGAAGTGGGAGTGACCGATCAGCGGCCGGCGAGCGCGTCGGCGCGCATCGATGCCGCGAGCTCGGCCCCGAGCCAGCGTTCGACGAGGGCGTGCGCCAGGTAGACCAGCGGCGTCGCCAGCACCGCGATCACGAACTTGTAGACGTAGGCGGTCAGCGCGAGCGCCGTCGCTTCGGCCATCGGCATGCCGCGGAACGCGGCGAACGCGATCCACGTCACCAGCAGGCTGTCGACGAGCTGGCTCACCAGCGTGCTGCCGGTTGCGCGCAGCCAGATGCGCCGTTCGCCGGTCGCGCGCTTGAAGCGCCGGAACACCAGGGCGTCGACCAGCTGGCTGACCAGGAACGCGGCGATCGAGCCGACGATGATGTTCATGCCCTGGCCGAAGATCGCCGCGAACGCCGCCTGCATGTCCGGCACGCCCTGCTCGGCGCCGCTGCCGAGCCACCACGCGCGGTCGGGAGGTGCGGCGATCGCGAGCCAGAGCACCGGGAACATCAGCGCGATCAGCGCTGCGGTGACGAGCGTGATCAGTCGTACGCCGCGCACGCCGAAGTAGTCGTTGACGACGTCGGTGACCAGGAACACCAGCGGCCAGCTCAGGACCCCGATGCTGAGTCGGAACGACAGGTGGTCGGTGCCGAACAGGCGGAAGTCCGCCATCGGCAGGCCGAGCGCCGTCTCGAGCTGGAACAGCTTGACGCCGATCAGCTCGGCCGTGATCGCGTTCGCGAGCAGGAACGCGCCGAGCCCGAAGAACAGCACGGCGCGCTTGTCGCGAAGGATCGGCGTCATCGCCGCCGCAGCATGTCGATGCCCGCCGGCGCCGGCAATCGTCGGTCGTTCACTTGCCGCCGATCGTGAAGGCGATGTGGTTGGTGACGATGATCCCCGCGGCGTTCACCGCGTCGAGCGCCGCGCCCTGCGCGTAGAGCGTCGCACCGTAGAACACGGCGGCGTTCGGGATCGGACGCTGCCAGACGCCGATGCCGTTCGGCGCCAGGAACGCGTCGATCACCACCGGATCGACCTGAAGGACGCAGCCGGGCATGCCGGCCGGAGCCAGCGACGCCGGCAGCGGTCCGAGGCTCGACGTCGTGTTGCTGAGGCCGTAGCCCATCGCGGCGATCGTGCCGGCGGGCACCAGCCCGACGTAGGCACGGAAGGTCTCGCCGAGCCAGGGCCGTTCGTTCGTGCTCGTCGTCGCGAGGCCCAACGTGCCGGGGCAGCCCACGCCGATCGACGTCACCGAACCGGCGAGCGTCGGCGCATAGATCCAGGTCTCGGGTGTCGCCACACTGCCGAACATCACGATCTGCTCCCGCACGGTGTCCCACGCGAGGTAGGTGTCGCTGCGGGCGGCCGGCACCGTCGGTGTCGTGCGCTGGAGCCACGTGGCGCCGTCCCACTCCCAAGTGTCCGCCGCCCCTGGGCCGCCGAACGTGACGATGCGATTGCGCACCGGATCGGTCTCCATCGAGTGGTCGTAGCGGGGCGACGGCGCGGTCGCCGGCAAGAGCTGCGTCCAGTTGTTGCCCTGGAACAGCCAGGTGTCGTTCGTCTGCAGATAGCCGCTGAACAGCAGCAGGCCGTCGTTGACCGGGTCGTAGGCCATGTCGCTCGCGCGGCGCGGCGTCGGGCTCGTCGTGGTCACGATCTGCGACCACGTCGTGCCGTCCCATTCCCACATGTCGTTGAGGTCGAAGCTCGAGTAGCCGCCCCACAGCACGACGCGGCCGCGCGTCGGATGCCAGGCCATCGGGTGCGAACGGCGCGCCGGCGGCGACACCGCGGGCGTCATCAGCTGCCAGTCGGCGCCGTCCCACTCCCAGGTGTCACCGAGCAGGCCGCCGCCGGCCGGAATGCCGCCGAACATCACGAGGCGGCCGCGGAACGCGTCGTACGCCATCGAGTGGGCGACGCGCGCGGTCGGCACGTTGGCCGGCGTCGCCTGCGTCCAGGTCGTGCCGTCCCACAGCCACGTCTGGTCGTAGCGCACGCCCTGCCAGACGCCGCCGAACAGCACCGTGCGGTCGGTGGGCAGGTGGTAGGCCATCGCATGCGCGGTGAACGGCGGCGGCGAGGTGGACGGCGCGAGCAGCGTCCAGTTCGTCTGCGCAAGCAGCGGGGACAGGCCGAGGACGGCCACGATCGTGGTGCGGGCGTTCATGGGGCTCGTGGCCGCGCATGCTACCGCGTTCACGCCGCAGTGTTCGTCAGTGCACCGAGACGAGCGCTTCGACGCGGTGCGAGCCGAGGCGCTTGCGCCCTGGCAGGAAGCACAGTTCGACGACGAACGCGCACGCGACGACGTTGCCGCCGCACGACTCGACCAGCTGGCACGCTGCCGCCATCGTGCCGCCCGTGGCGAGCAGGTCGTCGATCAGCAGCACGCGTTCGCCGACGCTCACCGCGTCCTGGTGGATCTCGATCGCGTCCTTGCCGTACTCGAGCGAATACTCGACGCGACTGGTCTTCCACGGCAGCTTGCCGGGCTTGCGGATCGGCACGAAGCCGACGCCGAGCCGCATCGCCAGCGGCGCGCCGAACAGGAAGCCGCGCGACTCGATCGCCGCGACCTTGTCGATCCTGCCGACGTCGAGGCGCGCGAAGCTCCGGATCGCGTGATCCATCGCTGCCGGCGACGCCAGGAGCGGCGAGATGTCCTTGAACAGGATGCCGGGCTTGGGGAAGTCGGGGACATCGCGCAGGAACGACGAGAGGTGCATCGCGACGAGCCTAGCTGCTCGTCGAAGACGTGACGAGGCTCGCGTTCGGCGGCGACCGGCGTGCGTTCAGCGTGGTCGGGCGCCGAGCGCCTGCCGCGGCGCGGCGGCCGCCGCAGGCTTCGCCGCCGCCGGTCGTGCCGGGGCTGGCGCTGCCGGGGCTGGCGCTGCCGGGGCAGGAGCCTTGGTCCGAGGTGCAGGCTGCCGGCCTTCGATCGCGCGCGAAGTGGGCTTCGCCGGCGCTGCGACCGGTCGCGGAGTCGGCGCCGGATGCCGAGCGGCATGGCGACCACGCCCGATGGCGGGCGCCTGGAAGTGCTCGAGCGCCTCCGGCCGCCGCAGTTGGCGTTCTGGCCGCGGTGCTGGCGCGGCGACCGGGGCCCGGGCCACTTGCGGCTGCGAGTTGCGCGCCGGCCGGCGGACCAACGCGGCGCGATGCGCGTCGAGCCAGGTGCCGACCAGACGCGAAGCGACGAACACGGGCAGCACGACCAGCGGTCCGACGACGGCGATCTGCACCCAGACCGGGCGACCGGACGCGAGTGCCGCGACGAGGACTGCCGGCGCGAACAGTCCGACGACGACGCCGGCGAACGCGACGTAGTGACGACCGGTGCGCGCGAGGCCGCGGAGCAGGTGCACCGGCGACAGCGCCGCCATCCCCAGGTCGAGATGGCGCAGCGCCCAGGCCAGCGGCGCAAAGAAGGCGCCGACCAGCAGGCCGGGCAGGGTGCTGACGAGCGGGGCACCGAGCCAGATGCCGAGCAACGACGGGCCGACCAGGCAGCCGAGCACGAGCGTCGCGTCGAACAGGAACCGTCGCGCGTCGGCGACGAGCTGCGACCAGCCAGGCAGCGACGGGACGTCGCCGCTGCCCTCGGCGCTCGCAGCCAGGATGTGACGACCCATCGCGCCGAGGATGGCGACGATGCAGAGCCCCGGCAGAGCCGCGATCGCTGCGAGCAACAGCGGCGAACCGCCGGCAGTCAGCAGCCCACCGAGACCGACGAGCAGCGGGAACGCCAGCGTCGTCAGCAGCACCAGCCACGGCATGTGCTGGTGCGTCAGGTACTGGAACGCGTCGACGACGTGCTCGCGCAGCGACGGCGCGTGCGCTTCGCCATGGGTCGTTCCGGCACTGCTGGCTGCCGGCGCCGCGCGATGCTGCGCGGACGCTGGCGGCGTTGGCGTCGTGTTCAGGCCGCGCCGGGAAAGCGCCGACTCGAGGGCGAAGCGCAGGGCGTCGTTCTGGATGCGCCGCGCGCATTGCACGGCTTCGTCGCCGTAGCCGAGCGACAGCGCGACGCCAGCCAGTTCGCGCCACACTTCGTCCGAGTCGAGGCCGCGCTCGATCGCCCGATGCAGCGCCGCATATCGCTGCTGCGGGCTCTCCTGCAGGGGAATGGCATGACTCTCCAGTTGCACGATGGATCCTTGGCTCGAGGGACGGACGCTGCGGCGTGTCGGAGATCGGTGCACTCGGCGGCGGCCTTGACTCTGCGTTCCCAGGATGGGACGCCGCTCGTCGCGGCCTCTCGCGGCTTGCCCTGCCGGCGGCGGCGGCCGACACTGCGCGGCCACTTCATGAAGGTCCTTCTCTGCCGCCCGCGCGGCTTCTGTGCCGGCGTCGAACGCGCCATCGAGACGGTCGAGCGAGCGCTGGCCAAGTTCGGGCGGCCGGTCTACGTGCGCCACGAGATCGTCCACAACCAGGTCGTGGTGCAGGACCTCGTGCAGAAGGGCGCGATCTTCGTCGAGAACCTCGCCGACGTTCCGACCGGCAGCCACGTGATCTTCAGCGCGCATGGCGTCGCCCCGGCCGTGTTCGCCGAGGCCGGGCAGCTGAAGCTGCACGCGATCGACGCGACGTGTCCGCTGGTCACCAAGGTGCACGTCGAGTCGCGGCGCTTCGCGGCGCGCGGCTTCACGATCCTGCTGATCGGCCACGAGGAACACGTCGAGGTCGAAGGCGTGGTCGGCGAGGCGCCGGACCGAACGCTCGTCGTCGCCACGCCGGAGGAGGCCGAGGTCGTCCAGGTTCCCGATCCGCAGCGCGTCGCCGTGTTGACGCAGACGACGCTGAGCGTCGACGAGGCGATGCGGGTGATGGCCGTGCTCAAGCGCCGCTTCCCGGCCCTGCACACGCCGCGCAAGGAGGACATCTGCTACGCGACGACCAACCGGCAGATGGCGGTGAAGGAGCTACGCGGCAAGGTCGACCTGTGGCTGGTCATCGGCGATCGCATGAGCAGCAACAGCAATCGACTGCGCGAACTCGGCGCCGATTCGGGCGTGCCGTCGCACCTGCTGCTCGGCGCCGACGAGATCCAGGAGGGTTGGTTCGCCGGCGTGCGCACGGTCGGCATCACTTCGGGCGCGAGCACGCCGGAGTCGAGCGTCTCCGCGGTGGTCGAGCGCCTGCGCGCACTCGGCGCGACTTCGATCGAAGAGGTCGACGGCATCCCGGAGCACATCGAGTTCAGTCTGCCCCTGCAAGTGCGGTGAACGCATGCGCGTCGCGCTGTGCCAGATCGACGCGACCGTCGGTGACCTGAGCGGCAACTGCGCGCGCATCACCGAGTTCGCCGGGCGTGCCGCGGCACGCGGCGCGCAGCTCGCGGTGTTCCCCGAACTCGCGATCTGTGGGTATCCGCCCGAGGACCTGCTCGTGCTGCCGAGCTTCCTCGCCGCCCACGACACGGCGCTGCGCGAACTCGCGCGCAGCGTGCCGCCGGCCCTGCCGACGCTGGTCGGCTGCGTTGCGCCGAACGCGACTGCGGCGACCGCCGGCGGCCGGCCGCTGCACAACGCGGTCGCGCTGCTGCTCGGCGGCGGCGCGCGCATCGTCGCGACGAAGACGCTGCTGCCGACCTACGACGTGTTCGACGAGTCCCGCTACTTCGAGCCCAACAAGTCGCCGGGCCAGAACGTCGTCACGCTGCACGGACGTCGCGTCGGCATCGTCGTCTGCGAGGACGGCTGGAACGACGAGCACTTCTTCGATCGCCGTAGCTACGCGATCGACCCGGTCGAGCGCGTGGTCGGTGCGGGCGCGCAGATCGTGGTCAACCTCAGCGCGAGCCCGTGGGCGCGCGGCAAGGAGCGCTTCCGGCACCGCATGGTCGCCGCCGCCGCGTCCCGGCACGGCGTGCCGATGCTCTACGTCAACCTCGTCGGCGGCAACGTGCACCTGCAGTTCGACGGTGGCTCGCTGGCGGTCAAGGCGAGCGGCGTCGCGGCGCAACCGGTAGCGTTCGAGGAAGCGCTCGTCGTGGTCGACACCGACGAGCCATGGGTGGCGCAGCCGGCGCGGCACGACGACGAAGCGATGGTGCACGCCGCGATCGTGCAGGGCATCCGCGCCTACGTGCGCAAGTTCGGCAGCGGCCGCGCCGTGATCGGTCTCTCGGGCGGCATCGACTCGGCGCTCGTCGCCGCGCTGGCCGTCGATGCGCTCGGCAAGGAGAACGTGGTCGGCGTCGGCATGCCGTCGACGTTCAGCAGCGACCACAGCATCGCCGACGCGCGCGAGCTCGCGCAGCGGCTCGGCATCGCGTTCCACCTGCTGCCGATCGCGCCGCTGCAGGCGGCGTTCGCCGAGGTGCTGCGGCCGATTCTCGCCGGCGCGCCGGGCGAAGCGCTCGCTGCCGAGAACCTGCAGGCGCGCGCGCGCGGCACGCTGCTGATGGCGTTCGCCAACGCGCACGGGCACCTGCTGCTCACGACCGGCAACAAGAGCGAGTGCGCGGTCGGGTACTGCACGATCTACGGCGACACCAACGGTGCCCTGGCGCCGATCGCCGACCTGTGGAAGACCGAAGTGTGGTCGCTCTCGCGCTGGCTGAACCGCGCCGGCGAGCGCATTCCGACGCGCTCGATCGAGAAGGCGCCGTCGGCCGAACTGCGGCCGGGGCAGCTCGACAGCGACAGCCTGCCGCCGTACGCCGAGCTCGATCCGGTGCTGCGCTGCCTCGTCGAAGAGGGGCTGTCGGTCGAGGCGGCCGCGGCGCGAACGGGCATGGCGCGCGCGCGCGTCGCGGAACTGTTCGCGAAGGTCCACGCCGCCGAGTGGAAGCGCTACCAGTATCCGCCGACGATCCGCGTCAGCGACCGCTGCTGGAGCGGGCGGCGGATGCCGGTGGGGCATCGGTATCGCGAGGGGTGAGGGCCGCTGGCTGGGGCGTCGCGCCGACCAGGACTGACGCGGCGTGAAGTGGCGCCCTTCGGCAGCGACGCTACCGTGCGCGCCCGTGCTGCACCGCTTCGAGATCGCGCTCGCCGACGTCGACCGCGGCGTCTACGCCGACCTGGACCTCCGCGTCGCGCGGCATCCTTCCGAGGACGAGCCCTACCTGCTGACGCGCGTGCTGGCGTTCGCGCTCGAACACAAGGAGGGGCTCGCCTTCAGCAAGGGTCTGTCGGAGGCCGACGAGCCCGCCATCTGGCGGAAGACCGGCGACGGGCGCGTGCTCGAATGGATCGAGGTCGGCGCGCCCGCGGCCGACCGCCTGCACCGCGCCAGCAAGCTCGCCGAGCGCGTCGTGGTGTGGTGCCATCGCCGGCCCGACATGCTGCAGCAGCGCTGCGCCAAGGAGAAGGTGCACAAGGGCGAGGCGATCCAGGTCGTGAAGGTGCCGCCGGAGTTGCTCGAGTCGTTGGCGAGGGGCCTCGACCGCAACAACCGGTGGGACCTGTCGCGCCACGAAGGGCGCGTGACGATCGTGAACGGCGCCGACGTGGTCGAGGCGGTGCTCGAGACGGTGCCGTTGATCCCGCCGGCCGGGTGACGGCGCTGGCAGAATTCCGGACCACGCTGCACCCGCGGCGATGGTTCGGGGATTCTGGCGACGACGAGGATCCTCGATGCAGAGCCCAGCAGTCCGTTCCACCGGCGTGTTCGCCGCGTGGGTGTTCATGGCGTCAGCCGCGGTGGCCCAGTCGCACGTCGGCGAATGGCGCGGCGAGATCGTCGTTCCCGGATCCGCGCTCGCGGTCGTCGTGCGGCTCGCCGACGGCCAGAGCGGGCCGGAGGGCACGATCGACATCCCGGCGCAGGGCGCCGACAAGCTGCCGCTGACGAAGGTCGAGGTCGAAGGTGCCGCGGTCGCATTCACGATCGCCGACACGCCGGGTGAGCCGACCTTCCGCGGCACCATCGAAGGCGACACCCTCGCCGGCGAATTCACGCAGGGCCCGGCGAAGCTGAAGTTCACGCTGCGGCGCGCGGCGGCGGCGCGGGCCGATGCCGCGGCGGCGTTCGACGACGTGCCGAAGTGGCTCGACGAGACCATCGCGATGTTCGACGTGCCGGGCTGCGCCATCGCGGTGGTGAAGGGCGGCGACGTGATCACGACGGTCGCGAGCGGCAAGCGCGATCTCGTCGGTGGTGCTGCCGTCGATGCCGACACGCTGTTCGCGATCGGCAGCAGCAGCAAGGCGTTCACCACGGCACTGCTCGCCATGCTCGTCGACGACGGCGCGCTCGAGTGGGACCAACCGGTGCGCAAGTGGCTGCCGGAGTTCGCGCTCGCCGACGCGCCGCTGGGCGAACGCATCACGCCGCGCGACCTCGTCACGCATCGCAGCGGCATGCCGCGGCACGACATCGTCTGGTACGGAGCCTCCTTCGATCGCGCCGAGATGGTCGCGCGGCTGCGGCACCTGCCGCTCAATCGCGATCTGCGCGCCGAGTTCCAGTACAACAACCTGATGTACCTGACCGCGGGCCACCTCGCGGAGCGGGTCGCGGGCGCATCGTGGGAGGACTTGGTGCGGCGCCGCATCCTGCAGCCGCTCGGCATGGACCGCACCGTGTTCACGGTCCAGGCGATGCAGCAGGACGCCAACCACGCGGTGCCGCACCGGCGCGAGAAGGGCAAGGTGGTGCGCATTCCGTTCCGCGACATCACCGCGATCGGGCCGGCGGGCTCGATCAACTCGTCGGTGCGCGAGATGGCCCACTGGGCGGCGCTGCAACTGCAGCGCGGCACCTACCGCGAACGGCGGCTGTTGTCCGCGTCGATGGCGGCGGATCTGCACACGCCTCGCATGCCGGTGGACACGGGCGAGGCCGGGGACGTGATCGCGGTCGGCTACGCGCTCGGCTGGTTCGTCGACGTCTATCGCGGTCATCGCCGCGTGCACCACGGCGGCAACATCGACGGCTTCTCGGCGCAGGTCGCATTGCTGCCCGACGCCGGCTACGGCTTCGTCGTGCTGTGCAACCAGGACGCCTCCCCGGTGCCCGACCTCGCGGTGGCCGCGCTGTGCGATCGCGCGTTGCGGCTCGAGGCGCGCGACGAACGGGCGGCGGTCCGCGAAAAGATGCGAGTCGCGGAGGATGGTGCGCAGACTGCGAAGCAGCGCGCCTCGGCGACGGCCCGCGTCGCCGGCACGTCGCCGTCGCGGCCGATCGCGGCGTTCGCCGGCGACTACGCCCATCCAGGCTATGGCGATTGCCGCGTGACGCTCGTCGACGGCTCGCTGCGTTTCGACCTGCACGGCCTCGCCGTCGGGCTCGAGCACTGGCACTACGACGTGTTCGCCGGCGTCGAGGGCACCGGCGAGCCGGCCCTCAGCGGCACCCAGGTGCAGTTCCTGAGCGCGTTCGACGGTTCGATCGAAGGCCTGCGCGTCGTGCTCGAACTGCAGGCGCCGCCGATCGTGTTCGCGCGCCGGCCCGACGCGAGACTCACCGATGCGACGTTCCTGACCACCCTCGCCGGCGACTACGTTCTGGCGACCGGGGAGGCGAAGATCTCGCTGCAGGGCAACCGGTTGGTGTTGACGCTGCCAGGGCAGCGGCACGAACTCGAGCCTGCCAGCGGGACGACGTTCCGCCTGCGCGGGCTGTCGGGCTTCTCGCTCGAGTTCGTGTTGGACGGCGGCGCTGTGAAGGAGGTCCGCATCCATCAGCCGGACGGCACGCACGTGGCGACGCCGAAGACCGCGGCGAAGTGATCAGCGCTGCAGCGCGACGACCGGCCGCACGCCGATCGACGTCCGCGGCGAACCGTCCCATGCGACCGTCGCCGTGATGCGCGCGGCCAGCGGGTCCTGATGCCACGAGCCGCCGCGCAGTTCGAGCACGACGTCACCGTACTGGTCGCCCTCGACCGCGGCGACTTCGAGCGCGTTGCCGTGCACGTCGAACAGGCCGAAGCGGTTCGGCGAGAACGCGCCGACGGGCGACGTGCGTTCGTATCCGTCCGACCAGGCCGCCGGCACGCCTTCGCCGGCGACGCCGCCATCGACCGCGGAACGATCGCGCACGTTGGCGTGGCCTTGGAGGCTCGACGGGGAATCGCCGCTGATCCACGGCGAGTCGGTGCCGGCGCGCGCGAGGTACTCCCACTCCTCGCTGGTCGGCAACTGCATCCCCCAAGCGAGCAGCACGTGCAGCAGCGTGTCGCCGTCCATGCTGACGACCGGCAGCGTGTCGGCGATGTACTTGTCGCCGAGGTCGGGCAGGCGCACGAGACCGCGCCACTGCGCGATCGTCAGCTCCCACTTGGCGGCGAAGAACGGCTCGACGTCGGCTTCGTACGGCTCCGACTCGAACGGCCCGCGGTGCGGGTCGTGCCGTGGCGCGGCTTCGTCGTCGCCCTGCGAGCCGATCCACACAGCACCGCCCGGCAGTAGCACGAACACCGGGCACGTTCGTGTTCCGGCGGTGATCGCGCGTCCGGCGGCGCGTCGCGGCACCTCGGCGCCCGGCAACGGCAACGCGAACTCCTGCAGTCCGGTGTGCGGGTCCTTGCCGAGCGGCACCAGCCCTTCCTGCGGCGGCAGGTCGAGACCACGGTAGATCGGGTCGGTGCGCACTTCGAGGCGGGCGCGATCCCAGGCCTCCTGCGCGTCGGCGATGGTGGCCTTGCGTACGCTGCGAGCCCAGGCGATGCGGGCGCGCAGGTGGTGGAGCTCGGCGCCAGGCTGCGTCATGCCGGTGAGCAGGCCCTCCGCAGCGGTGACGGTCGCACGCAGCGCCGTGTCGCCGCGCGTGCCCGACGACCAGCCGTCGCCCGCGCCGACCGTCGGCCCGGCGAGGAAGCGCTGCAGGCGCGGCAGCTCGGCGAGCAGGCGTTCGTACTCGGCGAGCAGGGCGACCAGGTCGTCGACGTGGTCGCGCCGCGCGGCGACCGGGCGGCTGTCCTGCTCGTGCAGCACGTCGACGTACTTGGCGATGCCGAACAGGTCGCCGCGCTCGAGGTCGCGGATGTGCGCCTGCGCCATCCGGTTGACGACGACGAGTCCGGTGAGCAGCAGCGCGGCGATGGTGCCGACGAACGAGACGGCGAAGCGGTGCCGCCGCGCGAACTTCGCGAGCACGTAGGAGCGCGTCGCCGGCCGCGCCGACACCGGCTCGTGCCGCAGGTGGCGCAGGATGTCCTCGGCGAGCTCGGCGACCGAGCCGTAGCGCGCTTCGACGTCCTTCGCCAACGCCTTCATCACGATCGCGTCGAGATCGCCGGCGAGCATGCGGCTCAGCCGGCGGCCCGACATTCCCTCGCTGGTCGCCGCCGGCGACGTCGGATCGCTGGAGGCTTCCTCGACCCGCACGCTCGGCGACGAGGGTTGGCGTTCGCGGATCTCGCGCAGCATGGCGCGGAAGTCCTCGCGGTCCAGGCGCCACAACGCGAGCGGCAGCACGCCGGTCAGCAGTTCGTAGAGCACGACGCCGAGCGAGTAGACGTCGGCGCGCGTGTCGACGAGGCGCTCGCCGGAATCGTCGACCTGCTCGGGGCTCATGTAGTCGGGCGTGCCGAGCACCTGGCCGGTCATGGTCCGGCGCGCGTCGTCGTCCGGGGTCATCGACTTCGCGAGGCCGAAGTCGATGATCTTCGCGGTCGGTTCGGCGGGCTTGCCGTAGACGAGGATGTTCGACGGCTTGAGGTCGCGGTGCAGGATGCCGTGGCGGTGCGCGTGCTCGACGGCGCGGCAGATGCGCACGAACAGCAGCAGGCGGTCGCGCAGGCCGAGCCGTTCTTCGGTGCAGTAGTCGGTGATCGGGCGACCGGGCACGTACTCCATCGCGAAGTACGGACGGCCGTGGTCCTGGCCGGCCTCGAACACCTTGGCGATGCCGTCGTGGTTGAGCGACGCGAGCGCCTGGATCTCCTGCAGGAAGCGGCCGATGCGCGAATCGGTGAGCTTGTCGGCGCGGATGACCTTGACGGCCACCGCCCGCTGGAACGGCTCCCGTTGCTCGGCGAGGAAGACCTCGCCCATGCCGCCAGCACCGAGCCGGCTCAGGACCCGGTACGGGCCGATGCGCTCGGGCACGCCGTTCTTGCCACGGCCGAGGTGACTGACCAGCCAGTGGAGCTGCCGGCCCAGCCGGTCGGCGAACTGCGGGTGCTTCTGCTGGAACTCGTCGAGAGCCCGCGTGCCGTCGCGCTCGATGCGCGCCAGGTACTCGCCCAGCGCGCGATGGAACTCGTCGGACGACGGGCTGCGTTCGCGGGCGGCAGTGGGCTCGGTCGACATCGCGCCGGTCCTCGCGGACTCAGTATCGCAGGGCCGCGAGCGGCGAGTACCAGGTGTTGGCGCCGACGGTGACGCTCCACTGCATCACGAACGCCTGCAGCGGCGGCGGCGGCGGGTTGACCGTCGGGTCGTCCGACAGCACGCCGGGGCGCGGCAGCAGGCAATCGAACGTGAACGGACTGCCGTCGTAGCGGACCTGGACCTGGTCCTGCGGGTCCCAGGTCAGCGTCGTGAGGTCGGTCAGATCGGTCATCCTGCCCCAGCGCACCGTCGCCGCTCTGGCGCCCGGGATCGGCGTTCGCGACGCCGCGCACATGCGCATCACCGGACGCGTGTTGGCGAGCGCGCGGTAGCCGGAGATCGCGAGCGACGGCATCGCGCCCGCGGTCAGTCGGCGCGCGATCAGGAAGTCGTCGACGAGCAGCGCCGCCTGCTGGATCGATGGCGCCGCGATGGCCGCCGCCGTTTGGATGCCCTTCGTCCGCTCGGGGTCGGCGTAGACCCATGGATCGGCGGTGCAGAAGTCGCCGCAGCCGCGGCCCGCGCGCATCTGTCGGCCGAGCGTTCCGTACTTGCCGCCCTTGCGCAGCACCGGTCGGCGCGGCGGCTTGCCCGGAACCACGTGCATGATCTGCTCCTCCGGCGGCACATCCACCGTCAACGTCTCGCGCAGCGAGTAGAGCAGTTCGTCGTCGGCTGGCGACGCCGTGTTCTTGGTGTCGAGGGCGAGGCCGTCGAACACGTACGTCTTCTGGTCGGCGTTCGGCAGGCTGAGCTGCTCGGCCGTGGCGTAGACGACCGGCAGCGTCCACGTGCCGCCCCGCCAGTCGCTGCGCCAGATGGTCGCTGCGTCGACACGGGTGTTCGGGGGCAGGCGCCAGGCGCCGCGGATGTTCGCGGGGCCGGCGGCGGACACGAACTCCGGCCGCAGGGTGAAGTACACGGACGGTGCCGTCGGCAACGGGCGCAGCGTGAACACGTGCGGGTACGTCGTCAGGTCCGTGTAGTAGAGGCCCATGTGCAGGTTGATCGCGTGCAGCTCGTCGTTGCTCTTCGACAGCCCGAGCACCGACGGCTCGAGGACGCGCGTGCTGTCCTTCTCGTCCGCCAGCAGGTCGAGCGAACTCTCCGGAAGCACGTAGCAGAACACCGAGCCGTCGCGCTTTTCCGCCGTCGCGATGTCGGGCGCCAGGTCGGGGCTGGCGCCGAGCTCGCTGGAATTGACCGAGAACTGGATCGCGTACCAGCCGTGCTTGCCGAGGTCGATGACCGGGTAGGTGCCGGAAGGCGACGGCGGCGACTCGTCGAAGTTGCCCGACGTGACGTAGACGTCGGTCGTCTCGATCACGTCGAGGCCGAGCGACATCGCCAGCAGCGGCGCCTCGGTGGTGGCCTTCGGTAGGTCCTGCACGAGGACCTGCACCAGGGTGTCGAACGCCGGTGGGTCGAGGTGCGCAGGCAGGTTCGGCGGCGGTCCGGGCGTGAAGCCGGCCGCCTTCACCTGGATGTCTGGTTCGTACTTGCTGGTGACTCCCATCGGCGAGCCGAGCAGGAACCCGCTCGACGAACCTTGGGCCGAGCTGCTCGAGGGCTTGGAGGTGAACGGATTCGGTGTGTTGATCGAGCACCCGACGACGACGGCGCTGGCGGCAGCGACGGGCACGAACGTGCGCAGGACGAAACGCGGAAGCGACCTTGGCATGGCGGACTCCAGGGACGGAAGAGCGAGAGAAGAGGGGCGCATCGCGCGCGCCGGCGTCCTCCCCGCCGAGACCGTAGCTATGGCGTGGAGGGGGGACAAGGCGGGCAAGGGGCATCCCGTCGCCAGCCGCAGGCGAAATCGTCGCGGACGCCGCCGCCGGATTCCGGGTGCGGTTCGGCGGCGCTCTCCCCTGATCGATCGGTGGCGAAGGGGAAGCAGGGGCAGGCACTTCGCGAGGGCGAGGTCCCGACGGCCGATCTCTGGACAGGGTCGGCCGTCGGTTTTTTTTCGCGGCTCCCGGTCAGCTGCCGCCGGGGCCGAGCCCGCGGCGCGCCAGGCGATGCGCCAGCTCGAGCAGCGCGCGCCGATGCAGTTCGCGCACCGCGCTGTCGCCGTTCTTGCCCATGAGCCGCGCGATCTCGAGCCACTCGAGGCCGTCGTAGTCGCGCAGCACGATCACGCGCCGGTAGTGCTCGGGAAGTTCCTCGAGGCTCGCTTCGACCGCGCGCTGATCCTCACGCGCGGCGGCGACGTCGGCGGGCGGCGGGCCGCCGGCCGGCAGCTCGACGCGCCCTTGCCCGTCGCGGCTGTCGTCGAGGCGCAGCGGCGGTGCGGGCGGGCGCCGCTTCTGCGCGTTCGCCTCGTCGGCGGCGTCGTGCAGCTGGCCTTGCGCGTATTCGGCGAGCCAGTGCAGGAGGCTGCCTTCGTGCCGCATCTCGAAGCGGTCGAAGTTCTGGAACGCTCGCGCGAACGCCGGCTGCAGGATGTCCTCGGTCTCGAGTCGCTCGCGCAGCTTGCCGCCGATGCGGGCGCGGACGCTGCGGCGCACGCGGTCGTAGTAGCGGTCGAACAGGCGGTTCAACGAGTCGGCGTCGCCGCCTTGCGCCTTGCGCACGAGGTCCCAGGTGTGGGTCAGGTCGGGTTCCACGCCGTCACCAGGATAGCGGCTGGCCACGCCCCGCGGCGTGGCCAGCGTCCGGCGGGGCCCTTCACTGCGGGAAGCTCGCGACCAGGCGGCCCGATCCGGCGGCTGGCTCAAGCACGCTGTCGGTCAGGAACACGCGCACGCGGCGGACCGGCTCGAACTTCATGCGCAGCTCGTGATGCTCGACGATGTCGCGCATGCCTTCGAAGCAGCCCGGCAGCTTGCGCCAGATGTGCACGTCGATGGTGCCGGCGTCGGCGCGGCGGATGCCGAGCAACTTCAGCGCGTAGCCGTCGGTTGGCGCCTCGAACTCGACGCCGAGGGCGACGAGGCCGGCGTCGTCGCGTTTCGCACCGAGCGTGAGCGGCAGCTCCTCGCCGTCGCCGTCGCCGCAGATGCAGATCAGGTCGGCTTCGTCCTTGTCCGCCGGGACGAACTGCACGTCCGAGGCGACCAGCGCGTCGTTCCAGCCGACGACCTGCACGTAGAGGTCGGCCGGGAGATCGGGCAGCGCCACGTCGGCGACGTCGTTCGCGCCGAGGCGGATCGGCATCACGACCGCGTCGGCCAGGATCGACTGCCCGAGCAAGGGCATGCGCGCCGCGTCGAACGCGACCAGCGCGACCGCGAAGTCGGCGTCGATCGCGATCCGCACGGAGCGCGGCCGGAACGCCAGGTCGTTCTGAGCGAGCGCCGCGTCGGCGATCAGCGGCAAGGCGGTGAGGAACAGGATCGGGAACGTGTTCATGGTCTTTGCCTCCAGTGGGTCGCGATTCGCGGCCCACACGTCCCAGGGGAGGCTCGCGGCAACCCGCAGGCGGAATCGCGTTCGGACGCACGTCGATCGCGCCGGTGGCCGGTGGGGCGCGCAGTAGCATGTCCGTCTCTCGTTCCGCATGCTGCTGACCGACCTGTTCGCCGCCAGTGTCGCCGCGCACGCGGACCTGCCGGCCATCGACGCGCCGCCCGGACGCGATCGCCCGACCCGCGTCGTCACGACCTACCGCGAACTCGCGCGCCAGGCAGCGGGCGTCGCCGGTGCGCTGGCGCCGCACGTGCGCGACGAGAGCCTGGTCGTGGTGTTGCTGCCCCGCCACGGGGCGTCGCTCTACGCCGCGACGATCGGCGTGCTGCAGGCGGGCGCGGCCTACGTTGGCGTCGACCCCGCGTTTCCCGATGCGCATCTCGGGCACGTCGTGCGCGATGGCCGGGTGGCGGCGATCGTGACCGATGCCGCGGGCGCGCCGCGGGCGCGCGGGTTCGGGGTGCCGGTGGTGACGGTGCCAGCGGCGGGCGGAACGGCTGCGGCGGTCGCGCTACGGCCGCGACCGCGCGGCGACCGTTCGCTCGCCTACGCGATCTACACCTCGGGCACGACCGGCGCGCCGAAGGGCGTGCTCGTCGAGCATCGCGGCGTCGTCAACCTCGTGCGCAGCGGCGTCGAACGCTTCGGCATCGGTCCGACGGACCGCATCGCGCAGGGCAGTTCGCCGGCCTACGACTCGTCGGTCGAGGAGACCTGGCTCGCGCTCGCCGGCGGCGCGTGCGTGGTCGTGCTCGACGACGACACGGTGCGGCTCGGCCCCGACCTCACGGCGTGGCTGCGCCGCGAACGCGTCACCGTGTTCTGTCCGCCGCCGACGTTGCTGCGCGCGATGGACGTCGCGTCGCCGCGCGCCGAACTGCCCGACCTGCGGCTCTGCTACGTCGGTGGCGAAGCGCTGCCGCAGGATCTCGCCGACCGCTGGGGCGGCGAACTGTGGCTCGAGAACGGCTACGGCCCGACGGAGTGTTCGGTGACGGTCGTGCGCGGTCGTGTGCGGCCCGGCGCGCCGGTGACGATCGGCGCCGTCGTCGCGCCCAACTCCGCGCACGTGCTCGATGCCGCGCTGCAGCCGGTGGCGGGCGACGACGTCGGCGAGCTGTGCATCGCCGGTCCGAGTCTGGCGCGCGGCTATCTCGGCCAGCCGGAGCTGACCGCGCAGCGTTTCCCCGAGTTGCCGGGCATCGGCCGCGTCTATCGCACCGGCGACCTGGTGCAGCGGCTGCCCGGCGGCGAGCTGCGGTGCCTCGGTCGCGTCGATGCGCAGGTGAAGGTGCGCGGTCATCGCATCGAGCTCGAGGCCGTCGAGGCGGTGCTTGCGCGCTGCCCCGGCGTGCGCGAGGTGGCGTGCACCGTGCAGGACGAAGGCGGCGAGAACGTGCTCGTCGCGCACGTCGTCGCGGCCGATGCGACGGCGCCCGACGACGCGGCATTGGCGGCCGCCGTTCGCGCCGCACTGCCGGCGGCGATGGTGCCCGCCCGTTTCGGCCGCTTGCCGGTGCTGCCGCGTACGATCGGCGGCAAGGTCCACCGGCCTGGACTGCCGCGCCTCGCCGCGGCGGTCGCGGCGAACGGCAGCGCTTGGCAGCCGGCCAACGCGGCGGAGCGCGCGCTGCGCGATGCGTTCGCGGCGGTGCTGCGACTGGATCCCGCGGCGATCGCCGCCGACAGCGACTTCTTCGCGCTCGGTGGCGATTCGCTGCGCGCGGCGCTGCTGGTGTCGTCGCTGCGTCGCGGCGGCGAGCTGCACGTCGCGGTGCGCGACGTCTACGACCGGCGAACGCCCGTGGCGCTGGCCGCAGCGGCGACGAAGGCAGCCGAGGCGACGGGCGCGACTGCTGCTGGGGCAACGGCCGCCACGCCACGACCGCTGCCGCCGGTGCCGTGGCGGGCGCTGGGAACGCAGGTGGCGTTCCTCGCGATGACGCTCGCCGCCGCGTCGGCCGTCGCGTGGTGTGCCGCGTTCGTGCTGTTGCCCTGGCTCGCCGACGGCGTGTCGTTGACCGCGATGCTGCTGCTCGGGCCGTGGCTCGCGGCAGCCGGACTCGTCGTCTGGACCCTGGTCGCGACCTGGATCGCCGTGGTCGCGAAGGAAGTGTTGATCGGGCGCTACGTGCCGACGCGGGTGCCGGCGTGGTCGAGCCTGCACGTGCGCCACTGGGTCGTCGTGCGGCTCGTGCGCCTGGTGCCATGGTCGCTGCTGGCCGGCACCACGGCGCAGCACGCGGTGCTGCGCGCGCTCGGGGCACGGATCGGGCGACGCGTGCACATCCATCGCGCCGTCGACCTGCTCGGTGGCGGCTGGGATCTGCTCGAACTCGGCGACGACGTGACGCTGCAGCGCGAGACCGAGCTCGTCACCTGCGAACTCGACGACGGTGACTTCGTCGTCGGCGCCGTGCGCATCGACGAGGGCGCCACGCTGCAGACGCGCGCGGGCGTCGGTCCGGGCGTGCACGTCGGTCGTGGGGCCGTGATCGGCGCGCTGTCGTTCGTGCCGTCCGGCAGCGTGGTGCCCCCCGGGGAACGGCGCGACGGCGTGCCTGCCAGCCGTAGCGGCGACGCGATGGCCGCGCCCGCCATCGACGTCGTGGACAAGGAACTGGCGCCGTGGGCGTACACGGTGCTGCTGCTCGGCGCGCGCTTCGCCTGGGCCCCCTTGATCGCGCTGCCGCTGACGGGCGCGTGCTGGCTCGTGGCGACGGCGGCCGGCGTCGACTTCGCGTCCCTCGTCGCGTGGCTCTGCGGCGACGGCCCGTGGTCGCGCCCGGCGTGGGTCTTCGTCACGATGGCGTTGGCGGTCGCCGCCGTGCCGCTGTCGCTGCTCGCCCAGGCGCTGGTCCTGCGCGTGATGCCGGCAGTGCCGAACGGCACGCACGCGCGGTGGTCGTGGCTGCACCTGCGGCTGCAGGTTCGCACCGAACTGGTCGAGAGCGCGAGCGATTGGTTGTCGGGAACGCTGTTCTGGCCGGCGTGGCTCGCCCTCGCCGGCATGCGTATCGGCCGAGGCTGCGAGATCAGCACGATCCTCGACGCGCTGCCGGAGACGGTGCGCATCGGCGAAGGTTCGTTCCTCGCCGACGGCGTCTACCTCGGCGTTCCGGCCCAGCACCAGGGCACCGTCACCGTCGCTGCCGCCGAACTCGGCGCGCGCACGTTCGTGGGCAACCACGCGGTGATCGCGGGCGGCCAGCGGTTGCCCGACGATCTCGTGCTCGGCGTCAGCACCGTCGCCGACGACGTGCGCATGCGCGGCGGCGGCGGTTGGTTCGGACAGCCGGCGTTCGCGTTGCCGAACCGCGAGGTCGTCGTCGTCGATCGTCGGCTGACCCACGACCCGGGGCCGCTGCGCTACGCGAACCGCTGGCTGTGGGAAGCGTCGCGCGTGCTGTTGCCACTGCTGCCGGTGGCGCTCGGCTTGTGGTGGTGTGACTACGTCGCCGAAGCGGCAGCGGACGACGTCGCCGCCAGCCTCGCTCGCGCCATCGTCGCCACGGCCGCATGCGGCGGCGGGCTCGTGTTCGTGGTGTGGGCGCTCAAGTGGCTGCTGCTTGGCCGCGTGCGGCCCGGCCAGCACGGCCTGTGGTCGTGCTGGGCGAGTCGCTGGGACTTCCACTACGTCCTCTGGCAGCGCTACGGCCGCCCGTTCCTGCAGCCGTTCGAAGGCACGCTGTTGCTGCCGTGGTTCTTGCGGGCGATGGGCATGCGCGTCGGGCGCCGTTGCGTGCTCGGCGACGGCTTCGCGCACGTCGTCGATCCCGACATGATCTCGATCGGCGATGGCGCGACGGTGCACGCGCTGTTCCAGGCGCACAGCTTCGAGGATCGGGTGCTGAAGATCGATCGGGTGCGCATCGGTGCCGGTGCCACCGTCGGGCGCGGGACGGTGGTGCTGTACGGCGCCGACATCGGGGAGCGTGCGCAGGTGCAGCCGCACGGCGTGGTGATGAAGCACGAACTGCTGCTGCCGCACCGGACCTATGCCGGCGCGCCGACCATCGAACGCCCGACCGCCGAGCCATCGAACGTGCCGGCCGCGGTGCCGGCAGCGGCGTCGGCGCTGGTCGGGCCGGCTGGTCGCGAAGCGGCGTTCGACGTCGCCCGCGGCTGCGCCGTGCTCGGCATGTTCTGGCTGCATCTCGTTCCCGAGACCGACGGCGGCGTGATCGCCTGGTCGTTGTGGGCACTCGAAGGCGTGCCTGCCGCATTGTTCTTCGTGCTCGCCGGGGCGGCCTGGGGGAGTGCTGGAACGCGCGCCGGCGACGACCGGCTCCAGCTGCCGTGGCCGTTCGTGCTGCGCCGTTCGCTCGCGCTCGCGGTGGCGGGCGTGCTGTTCTGGCGGTGGCTGTGGCCCAACGACGTGCTGGCGCCCTTCGCGCTGGCGCTGCTGTGCAGTGCTGCGGTGCTGCGCGGCGGCCGGCTGGCGATCGCCGGCACGATCGCCGTGCTGCTCGCGGCGGTGCCGTTGGCGACGGCGGCGTTCGGCACCTGGGTCGAGAACGACCTGCTCGAGGACGGCACGCACCTGGCCAACCACACGTTCGGGTGGTGCACGCTGCGTTGGTACCTGTTCGACGGTGCCTACCCGCTGCTGCCTTGGCTGGCGCTGCCGTTGCTCGGTGCCGCGGTTGCGCTCGGCGGCCCCAACGATGCAGCACGCGCGCTCCGGTGGATGTGGCTCGGGCTCGCCGCCCAGGCGATGGCCGTCGGCGTCGATGCCTTGACGGTGCTGGGCGGGGACGAGTTCGAACTGCTGGCGCCGTACACGGCCGTGACCTGGCAGCCGACGTCGGTGCCGTTCGTGTTGTCCAACGGCGGGCTCGCGCTGCTGGTGATCGGCGTGCTGCGCTGGCGTGCCGCGCGGCGTGGGTTGCCGAACTGGACGGCGCCGTTCGCGGCGCTCGGACGGCTGTCGCTGACGCACTACGTCGGGCACGTGGCGCTGGTCTACACGCCGCTGCGGCTCGCCTGGCCCGACGAGGACTGGCCGCTCGCGGTCGGCGTGGCCGCCGCGGTCGGCTACGCGGTCGTCGCCGTCGCCAGCAGCGCCATGTGGGTGCGGCGCGGGCGTCGTGGTCTGCTCGAAGCGCTGCTGCGGTTCGCGTCGGGGCCGTCCCGCTCCGGGTGACCGGCCGCGGCCGTTCCATCTCGACGAGATTGCAGCGCCGTCGTCGCGTAGCGTTGCGGTCCCGTTCCGCGATGACTCCCGAACAGTTCCGCCGCGAAGCGCTCGGCCTGCCCGACACCGTCGAAGGCGCGCATCACGACCACCCGGACTTCCGTGCGCACGGCCGCGTCTTCGCGTCGCTGCATCCCGACGGGGCGCGCGCGATGGTGAAGGTGCCGCCCGCGGTGCAGGCGGCGTTGCTGGCCGCGCACGCGGGCGCGGCCGAGCCGGCGAGCGGTGCCTGGGGTCGGGCGGGCTGCACGATGCTGCGGCTCTCGGCGTTCCGCGTCGTGGACGTGCGCGATGCCCTGCGCGAGGCGTGGCAGTTCGCTGCGGGTGCCGGGGCGGCGAAGGCGCAGAAGCCAGCGCGCCCGCGCCCGCGCCGTTCCTGAGCCTGGGATTCGCCGGGTCACGTTCCTAGCATTCGTGGCCTTCCCTTGGCCGTGCCGTTGTCAGGAGATCCGACCATGACCTCGCTCCGTTCGTTCCTCGTGCCGGCCATCGCCGGCGTCCTCTGCACCTCGGTTGCGTTCGCGCAGGACCCGACGCCAGATCAGGTGCATCCACGCACGATGCTGACGCTCGGCTTCGGCATCGGCGATCAGGACGTCGAGAACAACACCGGCAATCCCAACGCGGGCTCTCCGCCGGCGGGCATCATTTCCCGCAGCACCGACGCGTTCCACTTCCGGTTGCGCGGCGAGCACTTCTCCGAACGGCGCCTCGGCGTGTTCGTGAACGCCTATCTCGGCAAGGCGGACGACATCAACGAGAACCTCGGGTCCGCGGACTCGTCGTTCGACAGCCTCGGGATCTACATCGCGGCGTCCTACCGGGCGACGATGGGAGAGTCGTTCCGGCTGCCGATCCGCTTCGGCCCGTTCCTGCAGAAGTCCGAGGAAGAAGACACGACGTCGCCGATCGGCGCGGTCGAGCGTTCGACCGTCGGCGTCAAGCTGTCGGCCGAGCCGGAATACGTGATCTCGCAGCGCATGAGCGACGGCCAGATGACGGAGCTGTCGGCGTTCCTCGACGTGGGGTGTGGTGCTGGACCATCGAAGGTGGAGGCCAACATCGGCAAGGAGGACGGCTATGCGTTCACGCTCAACTACGAGATCGGCGTGCGCTACCGCTTCGGCAAGTGGATGGCCGGCCTGTCGTGGTTCGCGCTGAAGAACCACATCGGCGCCACCGAGTCGTACAACAACGCCGTGTTCTTCGGCGTCGACGACGACTTCACCGGCGTGATGCTGACCGGCGGCATCCGCTTCTGATCGTCACGCGTTCCGGGGCATCACGGCCGGAACGCCACGCGGAAGCCGAACGACCGCAGGGCCGTGCTCGCGTCGTAGACCGAGGTGCTGCTGTTGACGAGCGGCCAGCTGTCGTCGGTCCACTTCGGCGGCTTCGCCCATTCGGTCGGGCCGCCGGGCGGCGCGTCGAAGTCTGGAATGCCGGTGATGGCGTCCCGTTCCTCGCGCGTCGGCAGGTCGAGCAGGGCCCCGCGGGCGCGCAGCCAGCCGGAGATGTCCAGGCCGGAGATGCCGAGTTTCGGCGCGTCGTTGGCGCTGCCGTCGAACTCGCCAACCGTGACGCGCCTGCGTCCAACGTAGAGCCGCGGGCGGCGACCGTTCTCGAGGCCGACGGCGATCAGTTCGATCTTGGTCGCCTCGTGTACGATGCGCTTGGGGTAGCCGATGTCGTTGACGACGGCGCCGTCGCTGCGGAACCCGGTGAAGCGCTGCAGCGGCAGGGTCTTGCCGTCCTTGCCAGGAACGCCAACTTCGAAGGCGTGGTCGAGTGCCGTGGGGTTGCCGGCGCCATCGGTGGCGGTGATGCGCTGCGCTGCGTTACCAGGACCACGACCCGGTAGTTCGATCGACCAGACTCCGCTCGTGGCCTTGGCGTCGAAGGCCACGTCCACGCCGTCGACCTGCAGCGATCGCAGCCCGGAGGGGTCCTCCCAGCCGCCGCGCAACTGGATTGGCTGTCCAGGGGCGACGATCGAACCGTTCTTGGGGACGTTGACCGTGACCACCGGCTTGCGCGTGTCGAGCGCGACTTCGACCGTCCAGTCCACGCCGCCGAGCTCGTTCTGCGCGCGGAACGTGAACTTCTTGGGCTTGCCGTCGAGAAGCGAGCCGCTGCCGATCTCGCCGCTGGCGGGCAGCGGTTCGTCGTTCGCCAGGATCTTCACGCCGCTGCCCGTCGCGGTGACGGCGAACGACGGCCCATCGACGCGTACCCACTGCGTGCTGCCGTTCGGTGCCCGGCGCTCCTCGCCATCGCTGCGCAAGACCACGCCGGTGATCGCGGCTGGCGTGATCTCGGAACGCACCGTCACGACCTGCGCCTTCGCCGAGCGGCCGAGCACGTCCGTCGTCGTCACTTCCACCGTGTTGTCGCCCTTGGCGATCGTGATGTCGCCGGCGAAGGTCTCCGGCTTGCCGGCGTCGCGAGCGAGCGGGAACGTGCTCGTGCCGACCTTGGCGACGGCGGACGCCGTGCCGAGGCCGGCCGTCACGACCACGCGCGTCGTCAGGCGGTCGGTCTTGTCGAGTGGCGCGATCGTGAACGGCGGGGGTGCGGGCAGGCGCACGGCGCGCAGTTCCGCGGACTGCGGCGTGCAGCCGCTCTTGGTTGCGACGACGCGCAGCACCACGACTTTGCCGGACGCCGCGATCGGCAGCTGCGCCGTGAAGGACCCGTTGCCCGCAGTCGTCGCCACCGGCTTCTCGTTGCAGAGGATCTGGCAGTCCGGCTCGCTGAGTTCGCCGGCCACTTCGAGGGACGCTTCCGCAGTGAAGGCGATGTCGTCGACGAACGTCGCCTTCGGCGCCGTCAACGGCTGTTTGAACGTGAGAACGCGCGGCGGCAGATCTTCGTAGTTGATCGGCAGCGTCTGCAGGGTGGCGACGTGACCGTCGACGAACTCGACGCCGATCGTGACCTCGCGCAGGTTGGCCTCCAGGTTCGCGGCGAAGAGGCCGCCGGCGCGCTCCACTTTCTGGTTCGCGACATCGAGCCGGGCGACGCCATCGAGGTCGAGCCGGGCTTGGAACGAGACCGGGGCGTCGCGCTTCACCTTGCCGACCGGCGCGTCGACCTTCAATCGTCGTTGCGCGGCGTCACGCGCGCGGTTGCGCACCTCCGTCTGCAGTGCGCTCCACTGCGCATCGAGACGCGTGGCTTCGAGAACCTGGGTGAGCGCCTTGCCGAACTGATCTTGCTGGCTGCGCGCCCGCGCTGCGCTCGCCAGCAAGCGTGCGCGCAGCGGCAGGTCGTCGCGCCCCGGCTCGGCTGCGACGACCTTCACGAAGGCCTCGAGCGCGTCCTCGAACTTCTCCAGCTGCTCGAGCGCGCGGACGCCGGCCAGCGGGTCGGCGGGGACCGGCGTGCCGCCGTTGTTGATCGGAGGCGTGCTCGGCTCGCCGCCGCCGCGACCGAACACGAGCCAGCCGGCGACGGCCACCGTCACCAGCGCAACGCCGGCGGCGAGCGGGGGCCGGCGGCGGCGCGGCGCGGCATCGACGGCCGTTGCGGCCGCTGGTGCTGCAGGAGTCAGGATCGGGGTCGACCCAGCCGGCGGTGGAGGCGTCGCGAGGCCGGCGTCGACGCGCGGCCGCGAACCCGGCGGCGTCTGCATGCGCGTCAGGTTGTCTTCGCGCAGCCACTGCTTGATCTGGTCGAGGTTCTTCAACGGCGGCGAGACCATCGTCTTGGCCTCGGCCGTGTCGGTGTCGTCGCGCAGCGAGACGCGGGGCAGGCGCAGCGCTTCGATCGCCGCCGCGAACTCGTTCGCGTCGGCGTAGCGGTCCTTGGCGTCCTTCGCCGTCGCCTTCGCGAGCACCGCGAGCACGGCTTCGGGCACGTCGCGCCGAAGCTGCCGCAGGTCCGGGAAGGGCTGCAGCACGATCTGCTTCATCACCCGCGGGTAGTTGCCGTCGCGCGAGTCGAAGGCATCGCGGCCGGCGAGCAGGAACCACGCCGTGGCGCCGAGCGCCCAGACGTCGGCTGCCGGCCCGACCGCCGGCGACTCCCACTGCTCAGGCGGCATGTACGACGGCGTGCCCATCACCTGGTTCGCCGTCGACATCAGCGACGCGCCGCCGCCGCCCATCGTCGGCTTCGCCAGACCGAGGTCGGCGACCTTCAGCTTGCCGTCGTGCGAGATCAGCAGGTTGTCGGGCTTGATGTCGCGGTGGACGATGCCCAGCGAGTGCGCGGCGCCGAGTCCGTTCGCGGACTCGAGCAGGATCTGCATCGCCTCGTCGACCGGAAGCGGGCCCCGGCGATCGATGCGCTGGCGCGCGGTCTCGCCGACGACCAGCTCCATGATGATGTAGTGCAGCCCCGAGTGCTCAGCGACGTCGAACACGCGGATGACGTTCTGGTGGCTGATCGCCGCGGCCGACTGGCCCTCGCGCTTGAAGCGTTGCACGAACGAAGGGTCGTCGCTGACCAGTTGCGGCTTCAGCACCTTCACCGCGACATCGATCGCGAGGTTGAGGTGGCGCGCGCGGTAAACGGCGCCCATGCCGCCGCGGCCGAGCCGGCCCATGATCACGCAGGGCGGCAGCACCTTGCTGCCGGCCACCTCGGTCACGTTCGTGAGCAGGTCGTCGTTCTGCATCCGTCGATCAGGCGAGCAGCCCGTCGACGATCTTGCCGCCGACGTCCGTCAGGCGGAAGTCGCGGCCTTGCGCGCGCACGGTCAGCTTGAGGTGGTCGAGCCCGAGCTGGCGCAGGATCGTCGCGTGCAGGTCGTGCACGTGCACGATGTCCTCGGCGGCCGACCAGCCCCAGTCGTCGGTCTTGCCGTGCGCGTGGCCAGCCTTGAAGCCGCCGCCGGCGACCAGCACCGAGCACGCCAGCGCGTTGTGGTCGCGACCATAACTGTCGAACGCCAGTGGGCCTTCGCAGTACGGCGTGCGGCCGAACTCGCCGCAGAACACGACGATGGTGTCGTCGAGCATGCCGCGGCGCTTCAGGTCGCGGATCAGCGCCGCCGTCGGCTTGTCGACCTGCTCGCACTTCTTCGGCAGCGCGCGCGGGATGTTGTAGTGGTGGTCCCAGCCGGCGTCGCAGAGCTGCACGAAGCGCACGCCGCGCTCGAGCAGGCGCCGCGCCAGCAGGCAGTTGCTGGCGAAGCTCTCCTTGCCGAGTTCGGCGCCGTACTCGTCGAGGGTCTCCTGCGACTCCTGCTTGAGGTCGGCGAGTTCGGGCACGCTGGTCTGCATGCGCGCCGCGGTCTCGAACGCGGCGAGCCGTGCTTCGGCGTCGGGGTCGCCGGTGCGCTTGCTCTCGAGCGCGTTGAGTTCGCGCAGCGCCGCGAGCTGCCGCGCGCGGGCCTTGTCGTCGACGCCGGGCGGGTTCTGCACGAACAGCACCGGTTCCTTTCCCGAGCGGAACGGCACGCCCTGGTGCCGCCCGGCGAGGAAGCCGTTGTGCCACAGGCGCGGGTGCAGCGGCGTGCTCGCGTCGGGATTGCTCAGCAGCACGACGAACTCCGGCAGGTTGCCGGTGCCGGAGCCGAGCGCATACGACGTCCACGCACCCCACGACGGCCGGCCGAGCAGCGGCGTGCCGGTGAACAGGATCGTCATCGCCGCTTCGTGCAGCACGTGGTCGGTCTGCAGCGAACGGATCAGCAGCAGATCGTCGGCGACCTCGCCGAGGTGCGGCAGCAGCTCCGACATGCGCAGGCCGCTCTTGCCGTAGTTCTGGAACTCGAACTTGCTGCCGACCACGGGCAAGGCACCTTGTCGCTCGGTGAGGCCGGTGAGGCGTTCGCCCTTGCGCACCGACGGCGGCAGTTCTTCGCCGCGGCGCTCGACGAGCAGCGGCTTCTCGTCGAACAAGTCGTGCTGGGCGAGGCCGCCGGACAGGAAGATCACGACGACGCGCTTGGCCTTCGCGTCGGGCAGGCGGAAGGCGGGCGTCGGGTCCTGGAGCAGCGAGGTGGCGCCGGCGCGTTGGGCGAGCAGCGAGAACGCGAGCGAGCCGAGGCCGAACGCCGAGCGGCCGAGGAACGCGCGGCGGCAGAGCAGGTCGTGCAGGGAAGCGTCGTTCATGGCATCACCCGCGGCGGATCGCGGCTTCGAGGTTGAGCAGCGTGCAGCCGATCTGGGCCCACGCGGCAGCTTCGGCGGGCGGCGGTTCGTTCTTGTCCTTGCCCGCCGGACGATCCGGCGCCGCGTCGGTCGGCGGCGCCGCCGGCGTCGCGGCCGGCTGCGCCTCGGGCTTCTCCGTTGCCGCGGGCTTGCGGTCCGCGGGCTTCGCAGCGGGTTCCTCGGCTGCCGCAGCGACGGGCGCTGCGGTCTTGGCCGCGTCTGCCGTGGACGGCGCAGGCGCTGCCGATGGCTCGGCGGGCGGCTGCTCGGCCGACGGCTTGTCGTCGGCGCCCTTCTCGGTCTTGGCGTCGGGCTTGCTGCCCGGCTTGGCGGCGGGCTTGCCCCCACGCTTGCCCGCGGCCTTCTTCGGCTCCTCGATGCCGAGCAGCTTCTTCGCCGCGGCTTCGTTCTTGGCGAAGTGCGCGCGCTGGTCGACGAGCAGCGACTTCAGCACGGCGAGTTCGGCCGCCTCGGGAGCCCGCGACGTCACGAGCCGGAAGCCGAACGCGAGCCGGGCGTCGTCGTCCTTGCCGCCTTCCGCGAGCATGCGCTTGCCGAGCGCCTTGCCGGCCGCGATCTGCACCGGATCGTTGAGCGTCACCAACGCCTGCAGCGGCGTCGTCGTCTTCGTGCGCGTCACCGCGCAGGTCTCGCGCTTGGCCGCGTCGAAGATCGTGAACGACGGATAGGGCACGCCGCGCTTCCAGTAGACGTAGAGCCCGCGACGGTTCGCCTTCTCCGGCGGATCGGCCTTCCACTCGCCGGCGCCGAGCATCGCCCGCCACAGGCCGGCCGGTTGGAACGGCTTGACGCTCTCGCCGCCGATCTGCGGGATCAGCAGGCCGGACACGGCGAGCGCCTGGTCGCGCACCATCTCGGCCGACAGCCGCTGCCGCGGCCCGCGCGCGAGCAGCACGTTGTCGGGATCCGCGGCCCACGCCTCGGGCGGGGCGATGCTCGCCTGGCGATACGTCGCCGACAGCACCAGCAGGCGCTGCAGCTTCTTCATGTCCCAGCCCGACGCCACGAACTCGGTCGCGAGCCAGTCGAGCAGTTCGGGATGGCTCGGCGGCATGCCGCGGATGCCGAAGTCGTCGGCGGTGCGCACGAGGCCCAAGCCGAACAGCTGCTGCCAGAAACGATTGACGGTCACGCGCGCCGTCAGCGGCTGGTCCTTCTGGACGAGCCACTTGGCGAGCCCGAGGCGGTTCTTCGGCAGGTCGGCGGCCATCGGCGGCAGCGCGGCGGGCGTCGTGGGGCCGACCTTCTCACCGCGCTTGCGGTAGTCGCCGCGCACGAACAGGTGCGTCTCGCGCCGCTCCTTCAGTTCCTCCATCACCAGCGCCGACGGCAGCTTGCTCTCGACGGTCCGCTTCTCGGCCTTCAGGCGCTCGAGTTCTTCGAACAGCACGCGACCGGCGACGTCGATGCGGGTGCGGAACCAGCGGCGGATCGCGCGCTGCCGGAACTCGGCCGGCGTCTTCGGCTTCTTCGTCTCGTCGTCGTCCGCCAGCTTCGCCACGGCGCCCATCGACGCCGCTACGGCGGTCGGCAGGGTCGGGTTCGAACTCGGCGTGCGCGTCGCGGCCATGGCCTCGATGCGCAACGCGCTGAGCGTCTCGAAGTCGAGCAGGTCGTCGCCTTCGGCCTTCAGGGTCGCGGTCAACGACAGGCTGCCGCCACCACCCCGCTGCATCATCGCGAACGGCGGCGCCATGCCTACGTCGGCGTCCTCGGCGGCGGCGGGGTCGAACACGAACACGCCTTCGTCGGCCGGCGGGACCATCGCGTTGCCAGCGCCGCCGCCGCGGCCGGGGCGCGGCGCCTGGCCCTTGCCCACGAGCTTCACCACCAGGTGGTTGTCGCCCGCGCGCAGACCGAGCCGCAGCTTGCGGCCCTCTTTGCCGGTGCGGCCCTCGCGCATCGCGAAGAACGCCTCCTCGTCGAAGTCCTCGAAGTTCGGTTTCGCCGCGGGCTTGGGTTCCTGCTTCGGCTCGGGCTCGGGCGCGAATTCGCCGACGACCGTGCCGTTGAGCCACACCTTGGCCGCGACCCCGCCGTCGAACTCGAGCAGCATCGTGCGCGCGGTTTCGACGCGGATCTTGCGCGATGCGTAGCTCGCGGCAGCCGCGCCCTCGATCGACAAGCGGCCGGGTTCGCCGTCGCGCCAGTCGCGCTGCTCCTGCCACTCGAGCTTCTTCGCCTTCGGCTTGCCCGGCTTGGCTTCGTCGTCGTTCTCTTCGTTGCCTTCCGCCTCGGCTTCGCCTTCGGCCTTGGCCTTGGCTGCGTCTTCGCCGGCGGCGACCGCGGGCGGAGCGGCCTCGGCGGCCGGCTTTTCGGCGGGCGCGGCAGGCTTCGCCGCCGCCGCTGGCTTCGCGGCATCACCCGCTTCTCCGCCGGGTGCCGCCGACTTGCCCTCCGTCGCCGGCTTCTCGGGCTTCGGCGCTTCGACGATCGGCTGCTCGTACTTCTTCTTCCACTGCGCGGTCGCGAAGTCCTTCTCGGGCGCGAACGCGGTCGTGAACGCGGCTTCGACGTCCGCCGCCGGGAACGGGCCGAGCGTGCGCCAGTGGCCCGGCTGCAGCGGCAGGAACCACGTGCGCAGCCGCGTGTCGTCGGTGCTGCTGAAGCGGAAGCGGCCGATCAGGCTCTTGAACTTGTTCGACGAGCCGTGCGACAGCGTGAGCCGCAGGATCGAGGTCTCGTTGGTGACCAGCGGCTCGATCGGGATCAGCAACGCTTGACGCGTTTCCTTGCGGGCGTCGCCGGCAATGCTCCAGCCGCCGCCGCCGCGGAAGCCGCCGCCGCCGAAGCCGCCGCCCTTGCCGCCTTCGCCGACCACGATCGAACTGGACAACGCGCCCGGCTCGATCGCCGTCAGGTAGTGCTCGTCCGCGTCGCGTTCCTGCGTGATGTCGGCCTGCGCCAGCGCAAACACGACGCGCGGCGGGTCGCTGCTGTCGGCGACGCTCTGCAGGCGCACTTCGAGGCCGCTGAGGATGAACCGGCCGTCGTCGGCGCGACCCGAGGCGCCATGCGGCAGCGACGGGTCGGGCATCACCTCGAGCCGCAGCGCGTGGATGGTGCGTTTGCCGGGAGCGAACACCAGTTCGTAGGTGTCGCGCGCTGGCACGGGTCCAGTCGCCAGGATCGAACCGTCGTCGAGCCGCTGCAGCCGCGAGCCCAGCTTCGCCATCAACTCGGTCGGCTGCAGCGTCGTCCAGTCGACGTCCTTGCCGACGCGTTCGAGCGTGCTCGCCGTCCACGCCGCCTGCGCTTCGTCGGTCAGCGGGTCCTCACGATCGAGCCGCTTCTCGAGCGTCTTGATGCGCTTCTCGAGATCGGCGAGGCGCGGCACGTCGTCGGGACCGGGTGCCGGGATCGCGGGCTTCGGGTTGCGGCCGAAGCCGTTGTCCTTCTCCTTGACGTGATTGAAGAAGTCGTAGAAGCCGTAGAACTCGCGCTGGCTGATCGGGTCGTACTTGTGGTCGTGGCACTGCGCGCAGCCGACCGACAGACCGAGGAAAGTGGTCGCCGTCGTGTGCACGCGGTCGATGACGTAGGCGCTGCGGTACTCGTCGAGTTCTTCGCCGGCCTCGGTGTTGACCGGGTGGTTGCGGTTGAAGCCCGTCGCGATCTTCTGCGCGAGCGTCGGGTTGGGCAGCAGGTCGCCGGCGAGCTGTTCGATCGTGAACTGGTCGAACGGCATGTTCTGGTTGAACGCCTCGATCACCCAGTCCCGCCACTTCCAAGCCTGCCGCGCGGTGTCGCGCTGGTAGCCGCTGGAGTCGGCGTAGCGCGCGACGTCGAGCCAATCGCTGGCCTGGCGTTCGCCGTAGTGTTTGTCGGCGAGCAGGCGGTCGACGACCTTCTCGAACGCGTCCTTGCTCGTGTCCTTCACGAACGCGTCGAGCTCCGCGAGCGTCGGCGGCAGGCCGATCAGGTCGAAGGTCACGCGGCGCAGCCACGCCTCACGGCTCGCCTCGGCGCTCGGCTGCTTGCCTTCGCGTTCGAGGTGGGCCAGCACGAAGCGATCGACGTCGTTCTTCGGCCAGGCGGTGTTGGTGACGGTGGGGAGAGCGGGCCGCACCGGCGCAACGAACGCCCAATGCTCGCTCCACGGCGCGCCCGCGCCGAGCCACTGCTTGAGCACCTCGATCTCGGCCGGCTTCAGCGGGTCGCCCTCGCCGGGCGGCGGCATGCGCTCTTCGTCGTCGGTCGACTCGATGCGGCGCATCGCCTCGGAGGCGGCGGCGTCGCCCGCCACGAACGCGGCGCCGTTGTCGCGCGCGGCGAACGCGTCGGCCTTGCGGTCGAGGCGCAGGTCGCCCTTGCGGAGCGCCTCGTCGGGGCCGTGGCAGTTGTAGCAGTGCTGCGCGAGGATCGGCCGCACGTCGCGGGCGAAGTCGAGCCCGGTGGCCGGCTTGGGCGTGGGGGTTACGCCGTCGTGCTGGGCGGGGAGCAGCGCGGCCAGGGCGGTCGCGGCGACGAGGCGCGGCAGGGGCATGGGCCGGGCAGCTTAGCAGCCGGGGTGGTGGCTGGGTTCTGCCGGCGGCGCTGGGTTCGGCGCGGCGCGGGCTCGGGCGCGGGGCCGGCGTGGTTGGAACGGGCGGCAGGAAGGAAGGCGCGGTGCGATGCCACCGCAGCGGGTGCCCGTGCCACGGAGCTTGCGTGCGAAGCGGCGATGGCGGACGGGTGCGGCGCGAGCCGGAGGGCACGGTGCTGTACCGGGCGGTGCAGGACGCGTGGGAGCCGTTCCTGCGGACGGTGGAGGCAGGAGAGCGGTCGCTGCCGCGGTTCTGCGTGCGGGAGGTGGCGGCGTTCCTGCGGTGCGGAGTGCTGGCGCACGGCTTCGCGCGCGTGCATTGCGACGACTGCGGGCGCGACGACGTGGTGGCGTTCTCATGCAAGGGGCGCGGCTTCTGCCCGTCGTGCGGGGCGGCGCGCATGGTGGACACCGCGGCGTGGCTGTGCGATGCGGTGATTCCGGAAGTGCCGGTGCGGCAGTGGGTGCTGTCGCTGCCGTATCGGGTGCGGGCGCTGTGTGCGTAGGACGCGGAGGCGTGTGCTGTGGTGCGCTCCGTGCTCGTGCGCGCGGTGTCGGGCTTCTACGAGCGAGCGGCGAAGCGGTCTCTTGTGCCGCGGCCGCGGGCGGGAGCGGTGTCGTTCGTGCAGAGATTCGATTCGGCGCTGCGGCTCAACGTGCATCTGCACGTGCTGTGGCTGGATGGGGTGTACGGCTGGGAACCGGGCCGGGGTCAGCCGGAGTTCCACGCGCAGCGGGAAGTGAGCGATGGCGACGTGCAGCAGCTGGTGCAGCGGATCCGCGACCGCGTGCGGCGGGCGCTGCGCAAAGCGGGGAAGTGGGTGGGCCCGGATGCCGCGGTGGAAGGCGGCGACGATGCCGGCGACGAACTGCTGCCCGGTCTCGCCGCGGCGGCGGTGGAAGGGCGTGCGGCGCTGGGCGAGTGCGCCGGTCAGCGCGATGGTCGGGTCGGCCGCGATGGTCGCTGGGAGCCGCTGGTGAAGGGCCCGCTGTGCGCGGAGGTGGATGGGTTCTCGCTGCACGCGGGCGCGTGGGTGTCGGCGCGGGATCGCGAGAAGCTGGAGAAGTTGTGTCGGTACGCCGCGCGACCTGCGGTTGCGGAGTCGCGGCTGGTGGAGCTGAGCGATGGGCGG
>DDSQ01000075.1:71690-71899 GCA_002343845.1 Planctomycetes bacterium UBA2386
GAAGGAGGTGCTGATGGAGCGGCTGTGCGCGCTGGTGCCAAAGCCGAGGAAGCACCTGGTGACGTATCACGGGGTGCTGGCGCCGGCGTCGGGATTGCGCTCGCGGGTGGTGCCGCGGCGCGGGGAGGAAGAAGGTGAAGCCGGTGGCTGTCGGCACGGGGCAGGTGGTGTGGGTGAGGGCGAGAACGCGGCTGCGGTTGCGGTGGCCG
>DDSQ01000038.1 GCA_002343845.1 Planctomycetes bacterium UBA2386
TTGCCGGGCGGCGGCGGCGGCCTGATCGGACGCCGCGCCGGGGTGTTGCCGCCACGGCGCCCGCAGGGCGGTGGCCTCGTCAGCGCTACGCGTACCACCGTCGACTACGTCGAGGCCAAGGTGCGCGCGACGGGCATCACGAACGTGCTCGAGCGCGACCTCGGCGTCGTCGAGGTCGAAGCGCTCGCGAGCGCCATCGCCTTGAACCCCGACTTCGTGATGTTCACCGGCGTCGACACCGAGAGCACGCGCCGGCGTGACCGCTACATGTTCCCGCTGAACACGGACTACGACCTGTTCAGTCTCGGACCGGACGGTCGCACTTCGGTGTCGCTCGGCGAGAGCGTCGGACTCGACGACGTGATCCGCGCCAACAACGGCGGCTATTTCGGCACCGCCTCCAACTACTGACATGAACCGGGACTTCGCACGGCGTCGCTACATCGTCGACTGGAAGCTGCAGGGACCGATCTGCCTGCACGGGTTGCTCTACGGCGGCTTCGTGCTGCTGGCGATCCTGGCCGGGATCTTCCTGCCTCTGGTCTGGGACCTCGGGAGCGCCACGCAATCGGCCGGCTTCGAGGAACGCTCGATCGTGATGCTCTACATGCACGAGCGCCTGTGGTGGCTGGTGCTCGCCTGCGCGGCGATCGTCGCGCTCAGTGCGATCAAGCTGTCCCACCGGATCGCCGGGCCGCTCGTGCGCTACAAGCGCAACCTGCGTCTGCTCGCCGACGGCAAGCTGGCGCCGCCGCTGCGCACGCGGCCCGGGGACTTCCTGCAAGAGGAGGTCGCCTGCCTCAACGCCGCGATCGAAGGCGTCCAGGCACGCCTCGCCGTGATCCGCCGCGCCCAGGTCGCTCTCGCCGACGAGGCGCAGGCGGCCGCCGCCCGCTCGCCGCAGGCGGCGGGACCGCTGCTCGCGGCCAGCCGCGATCTCGAGCAGGCGCTCGCCGCATTCACGCCGCACGACACCGGGGACGAGCGCCGCAGCGTCGTCGCGGCCGCCCCCGTGGTCGCGCTCGCCGGTGGTCCGGGCGCTCCGCAATGACGGACTCGCGCACTCGCGCGTTCGGCAGCCTGACGTCGCGCATCGGGCGTCGGTTCGTCGCGTTGTTCGCCGGGTGCGCCCTGGTGCCGCTGCTGGTGTTCGCGTGGCTCGTCGTGACACGCACCAACGACCAGATGCGTGGGGAACGCGCGAACTCGCTGCACAACGCGGCCAAGACGGCGGGCATGGGCATCGCGGCGCGATTCAGCCAGGTCGCCGGCGACCTGGCGTTGGTGCGCGAACTCGCGCGCGCCGATGGCGTCGATCGCGACGCGTTGGCCACGCTGCAGCAGCACGTCGGGGACCGTTGCGGGGCGGCGTGGATCCTGCGTGGTGACGAGGTGACGCCGCTGTTCGGCGAGACAGGGGCATTGCCTCCGCTCACGCCGGCGGACCGCGAACACCTCGCGAGCGGCAAGCCGCTGGTGCACGCGGTCGGCGATCCGCCCGAACTCACGATGCGCCGCAGCATCGAGCCGATGCGGCCCGAAGCCGGCGACGTCGCCGTCAGCATCCGTTCGCGTTGGTTCTGGGACCGCGACGAACTGCAGACCGGCGGTTTCGCGGCCGGTGCGTTCGACGAACACTGGCAGCCGCTGTTCCACACCTTCGGCGCGCGCCCGGACATGGCGTCGTTCGCGCGCGCGGCGGCTACGCAGCGATCGTCTGGCACCGTCGAGTGGACGGTCGGGGGCGCGGAGCACTTCGCCCGCTACTGGCGTGCGTTCTTGCAGCCGCAGTACCGCTTCGACCTGTTCGTCGTGCAGTCGCACGCGCAGAGCCAGGCCTTCGCGGTGGCGCGCGAGTTCACCTGGGTGTTCGCGATGACGGCGTTGTCGACGCTGCTGGTCGTGGTCGTCATCGGCCTGGTGCAGGTGCGTCGGACCCTCGAGCCGATCGTCGAGCTGCATGCCGCAACGGCCCGCGTCGCGGCGGGCGACCTCGGCGCGAGCGTGCGCGTCGTCAGCCACGACGAACTCGGCGACCTCGGCACGGCATTCAACACGATGACCGCGCGTCTGCAGGAGAACATCCGGCAGCGCGAGCAGACGGAACGCGACCTCGTCGCATCGCGCGATGCGGCACTCGCTGCGGCGCGGGCCAAGGCGGCGTTCGTCACCAACGTCTCGCACGAGTTCCGTACGCCGATGACGGAACTGCTGAGCGCGACTGAGATCCTGGGGCAATTCGACGGCGGCGACGAGGAGACGCGCGTCGAGTTCTCCGGCATCGCGCTGCGCGGGGCCCGGCGGCTCGCGCGTCTGATCGACGAAGTGGTCGAACTCGGGGCCAACAGCGAGTGGGCTTCGCAGCCCGTGGACGTCGCCGCCAGTGTGCGCCAGGCGCTCGCCGCGGTCGCACCGCTGGTCGGGGATCGGGTCCAGCTCGAGATCGCGCCCGGACTGCCGAGCGTGACGGGTGACGGTCCACGGCTGCGCGAGACGTGGTGCCGGCTGCTCGACAACGCGGTGAAGTTCAGTCCCGCCGGCACGCCGATCGAAGTGCGCGTCACGGCGGACGGAGGCCAGATCNNTCGAGCCGTTCGAGCAGGTCGGGCGCGACCAGCTCACCGACAAGGCGAATGGCACCGGGCTCGGCCTGACACTGGCCAAGAACGCGGTCGAACGGCACGGCGGCCGCATCGAGATCGTGAGCGAGGTCGGCAAGGGCTCGACGTTCCGCGTGCGCCTGCCGATCGGCGCGCCAGCGCTCGTCGCCGCCGGCTGACCGTCAGCGAACGGCGGCTTGCATGGCCTGCCACAAGGCCTCGACGTCGGCACGCTCGGTCGCCAGGGCGCCGATCGAGATGCGGACGACCATGCGGCCGTCGATCTGCGTCGGTGTCAGCCACCCGGCGCCCGACGCGTGCACGGCGTCGAGCCAGCGCTGCGTGTGGCGGTCGAGTTCGTCGCCGGCGACCCCTGGCGGTTCGTGGCGGACGACGAGGGTCTGCAGGGTCACCGCCGTGACGAGGCGCCACGGCGGTGTCTTGGTGATCGTGTCGGCAAGCCAGCGCGCGTTCTCGAGGTCGCGGCGCAGCCGTTCGCGCAGGCGTTCGACGCCGTGCGTGCGGATCAGGCTCCAGAGCTTGAGGGCGCGGAAGCGGCGGCCGAGCGCGATGCCCCAGTCGCGGTAGTTGCGCACGGTGTCGTCGACCGCGGTGCGCAGGTAGCTCGGGTTGGTGCTCATCACGCGCACGAGGTGCGGTTCGTCGCGCACCCAGAACACCGAACAGTCGAACGCCGCGCCGAGCCACTTGTGCGGATTCACGACCAGCGAGTCGGCGCCTTCGATGCCGTGCCACAGCCGGCGGCACTCCGGCAGCACCATCGCCGAACCGGCCATCGCCGCGTCGACGTGCAGCCAGGAGCCGGCCGCGGCCGCGACCTCGGCGCACGCGTCGATCGGGTCCATCGCGGTGGTCGCGGTCGTGCCGGTGGTGGCGACGATCGCACATGGCCGCAGACCGACGCGGCGGTCGGCGGCGATCGCCGCAGCCAGGGCACGGGGGTCGATCGCACGTTGCGCGTCGATGCCGACGCTGCGCACGTGGTCGCGGCCGAACCCGGCGAGCAGCGCGGCCTTCACGACCGAGCTGTGCGCCTCACTGCTGGTGTAGACGACCATCGGCGGGCCGCCGTGCTGCATGCCGCCGGCGGTCGCGCCATGGCCGCTGGTGCGTTCTCGCGCGCAGATCAGGGCGAGCAGGGTGCTGGTCGAGGCGGTGTCCTGGATCACGCCCTTCCACTGTCGCGACAGCCCGAACATCGACGTCAGCCATTCGACGACACGTTGTTCGAGTTCGGTCAGTGCCGGCGCTGCCTGCCAGTTGAGACCGAGCACGCCGAGGCCCGTGCTCAGGAAGTCGCCGAGCACCGACGCCAGGTCGCCGTTCGACGGGAAGTACGCGAAGAAGCGTGGATGCTGCCAGTGGGCGAGTGCCGGCATCACGAGCGCGTCGAGGTCGGCGAGCACGGCTTCGAAGCCCTCGGGCTGTTCGGGCGGCGACTCGGGCAGCGCGCGGAGCAGTTCGCCCGGCACGACACGACTCTGCAGAGGCAGCTTGGCGACGCGCGCGCGGTAGTCGGCGATCCAGTCGACGACCGCGTGTGCATGGGCCCGGAACTCCTCGGGCGACATCGACAGACGTGACGGCGGCGTGTGCATCGGCAACGGACTCCGGGGCGCCGGTGCGGCAGCTGCCATGCGATCGGCGGTTCTGCGCATCGTTCCCGAGCGACGGTCGTCGTGGCAAGCGTCGTGGCAGCGATCACGACGCGCAGGAGGGCGGCGTCGTTATGCTGCGGGCGCACCACGAAGCCCGATGAACGACCCTGGCAGCACTCCGACCGGTCCGACGCCGGCGCAGATCGTCGCGATGATCGGCTTGCTCGGCGACGACGACGTCCCGATCGCCGCGGCCGCGCGCGAACGGCTGGTGCAGTGGGGAGAACTGGCGACCGGGCCGCTGCGCGAAGGCGCGGAAGCCGAGTCACTGCGCATCCGTTCGCGATGCCGCGGCGTGCTGCGTGCGATCGAGATGCGGCGCGACCTGTTGCGGCTGTGCACGCTGCGGCTCGGCCGCACCGGCCGCAGTCCTGCCGCACCGCTGCTCGAAGGGGCTCTGCTGCTCGCGCGGCTGGTGCGCACGTTCGTGCCGTCGGTCGACGAACTGTCGGCGATGCTGCGGCGCGAGGCGGCAGCACTGCGGCCGTCGCTGGGCGGCCGCAGCCTGCCGACCTGCGCGCGCCTGCTCGCGGAGCGCTTGCACGATCACCTCGGTCTGCGCGGCGGCGACGCCAGCAGCGGTGACCCGGACCACGTCGCGATCGATCGGGTGCTGGCGAGCCGTGTCGGGGCGCCCGTGACGCTGTCGCTCGTCTACCTGCTGGTCGCCCGCCAGGCGGGCCTCTCGGTCGCCGGCGTCGCCCTGCCCGACCACTTCCTGGTGCGCCTGCACGGCGTGCGACCGGTGCTCGTCGATCCGTACCACGCCGGCCGCACGATCACCAAGGCCGACTGCGCCCGCTACCTGCGGGCCAACGGGCATCACCCGGTGCGCGATCTGCTGCGCGACCTGAGCGATCGCGAGGTGCTGTTGCACTACCTCGAGGCGCTGCAGCGTGCGACCGCGGACGCGCCAGCTTCGGCAGCGCGCGACGCGCTGGCGCGGGCGCGCACGATGCTCGGCGCCCACTGACGTCGTCGTTCAGAACGGGTACGGCAGCCAGCCGCGCACCGTCGAGTAGATCGGCCAGAACAGCTCTCCGATGTAGCGCGAGGTCAGGAGCAGCACGACGAGCGTCGCGTGCGGGATGCTGGCGATCGCATCGAACAGGCGGCCGGCCGGCGGATACAGCCCGCGCACGATGCCGGCGCCGTCGAGCGGCGGCAGCGGGATCAGGTTGAACAGGGCGAGCAGCAGGTTCAGCAGCAGGAACGCGTGCGCGATCTTGGCCACGGCTTCGTCGGCGTTGCCGTCCGGTCGCCCGACGAACCACAGGACGGCGAAGGCGATCGCGGCGAGCAGCAGATTGCCGAGCGGGCCGGCCGACGACATCAACGCGGCGCGCTTGGGGTGGCGCGCTGCCCAGTACGGGTCGATCGGCGCGTGCGCGTAGCCGAAGCACATGTTGCCGTTGCTGAGGTAGAGGCTCAGCAGCGGCAGCAGCACCATGCCGAACGGTTCGCGACGCATGTGCGGCACGGGATTCAGCGTCACTTGGCCCGCGAGGTAGGCGGTGCGGTCGCCGCCGAGCAGGGCGAACAGCGCGTGTCCGGCCTCGTGCACGGTCAGGCTGATCGTCAACACGCCGAAGTACAGGATGATGTTCTCCCAGTTCATGGCGTGGCTCCGGGGTCGGGTTGGGCGGTCGTGCCGTCGCTGCCGACTTCGAGTTCGGCGGTGATGCGGCGCACCTTGGTCTCGGTCGCGGCGAGGCGCTGGCGGCACACGCCCAGCAGGGCGGCGGCGCGTTCGACCTTCTCGGCGAGCACGTCGAGATCGATCTGGCCGCTCTCGATCTCCTGCAGGATCTGCGCGAGTTCGGCGCTCGCGGCGGCATAGCCGGGCTCGGCGGGTGACTTCTTGTCCTTGCTCATCGGGGGTCCTTCTGGATGCGGTCGATGCGGGCGTCGGCGGCGCCGTCGCGCCACCGGATGCGCACGCTGGCGTTCGTGGCGACTCCGGCGATCGACGGGCGAACGCGCCCGTCGTCGCCGAGGACGATCGTGTAGCCGCGCGAGAGTACCTGCTGCGGGTCGAGCAGTCGCAGCGTGGTGGCCGCCCGCTCGATTCCGGCAGCGGCCAGGTCGAGGCGGCGCCGGGCCATGCCGGCGACGCGGTCGCCGGTTCGCACGAGGCGCGAAGCCTCCGTGCCGAGCCGGTGGCGTGCCAGGGTCGCGAGCCGATGGCCGGCGCTGCCGAGCGACGTCTGCGCGCGCGCGAGGCGCCGTTCGCTGGCGCGCGCGACGGCAGTGGCGGTCGCGACGAGGTCGCGCGTCGCGGTCTCGAGCCGGTCGGCGGTCGTGGCGAGCAGTTGTTCGCCGAGTTCGCGGACGTGCTCGCGCAGCGACTGCACGCCGCGCACGAGCAGTTCGGCGACGGCGGTCGGCGTCTTCTCGGAGTGCGCGATCGCATCGAGCACGGACTGGTCGCGCTGGTGGCCGATGCCGACGACGATCTTCAACGGGTGTTGGGCGACGGCGAGTGCTACCTGCCGATCGTCGAACCAGGCGAGGTCGCCGCGTGAGCCGCCGCCGCGCACGATGCACAGCAGGTCGAACTGCTCGGCGTTCGCCGCGAACCACTCGAGCCCCGCGAGCAGCGATGGCCGCAGGTCGCGGCCTTGCACCTTGATCGGGAACAGCGCGAGGTCGAGGCCCACGCCCGCCTCCTCGACGTGACGCAGGAAGTCGTTCCAGCCATCGGCGTCGGGGCTCGTCAGCACGCCGATGCGCCGGGCGGGCACCGGGAAACCGAGCGAACGGTTGCGCGCCGCGAGACCGAGGCGGACCAGTTCGCGCAGGATCTGCTCCTTGGTCAGCGCGAGCTTGCCGAGCGTGAAGTCGGGATCGATGTCCTGGACCACGACCTGGTAGTTGCCGGTCGTGGACCACAGATCGATGCGCACCAGCAGGCGTACCTCGAGGCCGTCGCGCAACTCGAGCGGCGGCTCGTGCGCGGCGAGGGCCGGCAGCAGCCGCTCGGCGACACTGCCGAACAGCGCGACGTTGACCGCGGCGAACGGCCGCGCTTCGCCGCGCGCCTTCTCGACCAGTTGGAAGAAGCGATGCTCGCGGCCTGCACTCTTGTCGAAGTCGACGATCTCGCCGCTGACCCAGAGAGCCTCGGCGAACTGCCGCCGCAGCGTGTCGCGCACCGCCGCGTTCAGCGCCGACACGGTGAGCGCGGCGGGCGCTCCGTCGGTCGGTGGTGGTGGCGACGACGGAGACGGTGATGGCGCCCGGCGCGAGGGCGTCGACGGGACTTCGGCCGCTGCGGCCGGGCGCAGCGTGCCCGCGAGCAGCGAGGAGATCTCGGGCGCGAACTCGAACAGGTGCCGCGAGCAGGCCGCGTAGACCTGCTCGACGTGCTCGGCGGGCACGCGCCAGACCTTCTGCTTCGGGTCCCAGCGGCGCCCCGGCAGGTCCTTGACCATCGCCACGAGGTCTTCGCGGTACGGAAACCGGATCACCAGGTGCGCACCGTCCGTGGCGAGTTCGACGGAACCACTCATCGGCCCACGTTCGTACCGGGGGCTGGCGGTGCGGTCAGCACCGAAACCGCGGCCGTGGCGGCGGCGACGGCCTCGGCCATCGTCACCGGTCGCCCGCACGCCTTCGTGAGATCGGTCATCACGTCCGGCGACAAGCCGCACGGGCGCACCGCCTGCCAGGCCTCGAGATCCATCGCCACGTTGATCGCGATGCCGTGCAGGTTGATCCAGTGCTTCACGTGCACGCCGATCGACGCGAACTTGCGCCCGGCCACGAACACGCCCGTGCCGTCGACCGACGGCTCGGCAGCGAGGCCGAACGCCGCAGCGATGCGCAGCCCGAACGCCTCGAGCCGCCGCAGCCAAGCGCGCACGTCGCGCTGCGGCAGGCGCACGATCGGGTAGACGACGAGCTGCCCCGGACCGTGGAACGTGATCTTGCCGCCGCGCTCGATCGGCACGATGCCGGGCCGCAGTTCGCCGGGTGGCGTCGCGCGGCCGGCCGTGTAGACCGGATCGTGTTCGACGAACAGCACGCGCCCAGGCGTCGTGCCCGCGTGCACGGCGGCGTGCAGGGCGCGCATGTGCTCGAGCACCGAGGCGAACGGCGCTCGACCGAGGTGCTCGATTTCCGGGGGCAAGCCGGCAGACTACCGCGCATGCCACTCGCGGTCGTTCTCGCCGGCGTTCTGGCGCTGCCGCAACTCGAGGTGGCGCCGATCCCGGCGACGGTCGGGGAGCCGGTCGTCGTCCGTGCCGGAAGACGCGGTCGCGACGAGCCCATCGTCGGGCTCGCGCTGCGCATGATGCAGCCCGACGGCGGCGAAGTTGCGTTCGGCGAGACGTCGGCGAACGGCGAGTGCCGGTTCGTGCCGACTCACGCGGGCCGGCACGTGGTCGTCGGGACGATCGACGGCGTGCGGGTGCTGGCGCCGTTCACGGTGCGACCGGCGAGCAGCCGGTGGCCGCTGGCGCTCGGCTCGATTCCCCTCGGCCTCGCGCTGTTGTGGAGCTTCAGCCGAGCACGCGGTCGACGTGACCCTTGACCGTGCGCAGGTCGGCGTTGCCCAGGAAGCGGTCGACCTCCTTGCCATCGCGGAAGAAGATGCAGGTCGGCACGCTCATGATGCCGAAGCTCGCCGCGACCTCCTGGGCGTTGTCGATGTCGATCTTGTAGACGTCCATCCGCCCCTTGTACTCGCCGGCGACCTTGTCGATCGTCGGGGCGAGCGCCTTGCACGGCTGGCACCAGCTGGCGGAGAAGTCGACGAGCACGGGGACCTTCGCGGTCTGCAGGGTGCTCTGGAAGTTCTTGTCGGTGAGTTCGGTGACCATGGGTGGAAAGCCGGCCGTGCCGGGGCGAGCAGTGTTGGCTGCCGTCGCGCGCCGCGCAAGTGCGGCGCGTCGGCGACAGCCAGGCTCGGCGACTGCGCCTCAGCCTTGGCGGTTCATCGCCGCGAGCAGCCGATCGGCCGGGATGCCGTTCTGGCTGGCGACGGTCTCGATCGAGTCGTGCGGGTTGAAACCGCAGTTGCGGCAGCCGCCGAGATGGAAGTCGCGCATCAGCACCATGCCGAGCGACGGATCGGCGGTCAGGCATTCGAGCATCGTCGACTGCATGGTGAAGCGGCTCGTCTTGGGAGTGTTGGTCGGGTTCGTCATGGCAGTTCTTTCGGGTCTCTCGGAAATCACTCGGCGTTGAGGATGCTGACTCGTTGGGCGACCTTGCCAGCGACCGCGGCGAGGGCCTTGGCGCTCGCCGAGTCCGGCGCGGCGAGCACGATCGGCTTGCCGCTGTCGCCACCTTCGCGCACTTCGATCTCGATCGGGATCTGGCCGAGCAATGGCACGCCGAACTCGCGTTCGATCGAGGCGCCGCCGCCCTGGCCGAACAGCAGGTAGCGCTCGTTCGAGCCCGGGGGCGTGAACCACGCCATGTTCTCGACCACGCCGAGGATCGGCACGTTGACGGTCTGGAACATGCGGATCGCCTTCTTCACGTCGAGCACGGAGACGTCCTGCGGCGTGGTGACGATGACCGCACCCATCAGGTGCGCCTGCTGGCTCAGCGACAGCTGCGCGTCGCCGGTGCCCGGCGGCAGGTCGACGACCAGGTAGTCGAGGTCGTTCCAGGCGACGTCGAAGAGGAACTGGCGCACCGCCGAGTGGAGCATCGGTCCGCGCCAGATCACCGGTTGGTCGTCGGCGACCAGCAGCGCCATCGACATCACCTGCAGGCCGTGGCGCTCGAACGGCACGATCTTCTTGTTGGCGTCGACCGCGGGTTGGCCCTTGAGGCCGAGCATCAGCGGCACGTTCGGTCCGTAGACGTCGGCGTCGAGAATGCCGACGCGGGCTCCGGTGCGCTGCAGGGCGCAGGCGAGGTTGACCGCGACCGTCGACTTGCCGACGCCGCCCTTGCCGGACGACACCGCGAGCACGTTCTTGACGCCGGGGATCACGCCCTTGTTGCCGAGCACGGGGCGGCTCGCCGTGACCCGCGCGGTCATCTCGATGGCGACGTCGTTGACGCCGGCGAGCGCGCGCACGGCGCGTTCCGCCTGGCTCTTCATCAGGTCCTTCACCGGGCAGGCGGGCGTCGTGAGTTCGATCGCGAACGCCACGGTGCCGCCGCAGATGCGCAGGTCCTTGACGAAGCCCAGCGCGACGATGTCCTGGTTGAGGTCCGGGTCCCGTACGGCGCGCAGGGCGTCGAGAACGACTGCTTCGGAAGGCGCGGTCAGCGGGGGGGCCATGGGCAGGGGGCCTAAGTAGCCTTGGAATGGGGCCCGTTCAAGCGCTTCGTCTCGCGGTGAGTCCCTTCGCGCGGAATTCTGGGGCTCCGGTTGGCGTCTAGCGCTCCCGGCCCCCGGTCGCGAGCTAGCATCGCCCGCCCCCTTGGCACCCTGCTTCGTCGAATCGATGTACATGCGCCTTCTCCTCGGGATCGTCTGCTTCGCCAGCCTGCTGCCGTGCCAGAACGAAGGAGTCGAGCGTGTCGACCCTGGCGAACAGGACCCGGAGGCTCGCGCCAAGATGGAGAACCGCGGGCGGCAGAAGGGCGAGGACGAGATGCTCACGGAGGAGCAGCGGCTCGAGCGGAACATCGTCACCGGGGCGTCGGCCATGTGCCGGTTCCAGGCATCGGTGACGCCGCCGCGCCTGCTGCCCGGCCAGAGTGGCGTGTTGCGCATCGTCGCGTCGCTCCAGGGCGATGCCGTGATCCCCTCGCCCGCGACGCTCGAAGTGCTGTCCGGTCCCCAGCAAGGGCCGGTGTCGCTCGGTGCCCACACGATTCGTCCGGCCGAGAACGGCCAACTCGCCAAGGGGTACCTCGGTCGTCCGGTCTACGACAACTACGTCGTGCTCGAGATGCCGGTGACGATGGGACCGGATGCCGAGATGGGCAGGAAGTACCAGGTGAAGGTCGACATGAAGTTCGACCTCTACAGCGGCACCAGCACTTCGGTCTTTGGACGCTTCCTCGACCACGCGACGACGGAGATCGAAGTCGGCGTGACGCCGGTGCCGGTCGGAGGCGCCGCGTCGAACGTGCCGTCGACCCCGGCTGCCAACGAAGTGCCCGCACCCGCGCCAATGGCCACGGGTCGTGTCGTCGGGGACCCAACTCCGGCTACGGGCCCGGTGTCCGGCCACGCGCTGGTGCCGGACAAGGCGGCTGGTGAGGAGACGGTGCCGCCGCCGTCGCCGTCGGCGAGCCTGCCGAAGGCGGGCGAGGAAGACGGCCTGCCGCCGTTCCTGTTGGTGGGAGGCGGGGCCTTGCTCCTCGTCGTGATCCTGATGCTGGTGCGCCGGAAGTAGGCGGCGCGCCGACGGGCGGCCGCCGGCCTGACGGCAGCAGACCCTCCTGGCCTGGGGACCAGGGTTGGCACGGCACTTGTCCTCTGCGGCCGTCCACGCGCTGTGCGGTTTGCGACCGTGAAGGTCACGCCGCCGACATCCGTCGTATCAGCGCGGCGACGTTACTCGTGAGGTTGCCATGGTGCTTGCCAGACTGATCTCGTCGGTGGTGCGGAGGCCTGCGGAGTCTCCTCCTGGCCTGAAGCTCGCCGAACTCGACGCGTTGCTCGACGTGACCACGGACCGGTTCGGCCCCACGGTCGACCGACTGATCAAGCGATTCCAGCGCGCGCGGCTCACCCTCGACCTCGACGAACTCCCGTCAGAACGGCAGCCCAGCGGTCGGACTACCGCCGAAGTGACGTTCCCGGACGTGCGCGAACCCGACTACCAGCAGGATCTGCGGCGGATCGTACCGATGGATCGCGCGGAGGAATTCCGCATGGCGCGACGCCATGAATTCCTCGCCACGCTGCTGCAGAACGTGCTCGAGCGCAGTGGCATGCCCGCGGCCGCGGCTACCGAACTGCGCAAGCAGGCTGCGGCCGAGGTGCGCAGGGTTGCGCTCGGCTTGCGCCTGCCGCGCGGCGTCGATCGCGACTGGTTCGTCCGCATGGTCGATCAGTTCGCGACGCTGCGCCAGGCTTACGTCGAGGGCGCGCTCTACATCGTGTTGTCGACGGTGAGCCGTTACCGGGGTCTGGGCGTCGACACGCAGGACCTGATCCAGGAAGGCAACGCGTCGCTGTTCCAGGCGATCGACGGTTTCGATTGGCGGCGCGACGTTCGATTCCGGACCTATGCGCAGTTCTGGGTGCACCAGGCGGTGCTGAAGATGCTCTACAACAGCTCGCGCACGGTTCGCCTGCCGATCTGGGTGCAGAAGCTGCTCGGCAAGATCCGCCGGGCGCAGGACGAGGCGCGCCGAGCCGGTCGCGAGATCACGCACGGCGAACTCGCGGCCAAGCTCGGCGTGCCCGAAGAGAAGATCGGCTGGGTCCTCGCCACTCGTCGCTACGCCGTCAGCATCGACGCGCCGCGCGGCGATGACGAGGCTTCGACGCTCGCGCAGTCGCTCGTCGACGACGCGGCGCCCGCCGTTCCCGAATCGGTCCCCGTGGGCGACCTGCGGAAGGCGCTGGCCGAGGTGATGGCCGACTTGCCGGATCGCGAGCGTCGCATCCTGCGCCGTCGCTACGGCCTCGACGGCCAAGAGCCCGAGACGCTCGGTGAGATCGCTGCGGATCTCGGCATCACCGCCGAGCGCGTGCGCCAACTGCAGAACGCGGCGCTCGGTCGCATCAAGCGCCCGCAGCGACTTCAGCAGCTGCAGGCGTTCGTCGAGTGATCGGACGCGATCACGCCGGTTCGTCGTCGACGTCGTTCGCCGGATCGGCGTCGCGACTGCGTGCGATCATCAGCGGCCACGTCTCCGCGAACAGCTCGCGGTAGACCGTCGGCCGCTGGTCGCGCTCGATCGGCAGGATGCGCCGCATCGTGCGCACCTTCCGCATCTCGATCGTGGCGACGATCGCCCCTGCTTCGCCGGAACCCGATGCCAGCACTTCGCCGGTCGGGTCGATGATGCGGCCGTCGCCGGGGAACGTCATCGGCTCGCCGTTCCGCTGCGAAGGTTCCTGGCCGGTGCGATTGCAGCCGATCACGAACATCTCGTTCTCGATGGCGCGCGCGCGGAGCAGCGTCCGCCAGTGCTGGGCGCGCGCCTCCGGCCACTGCCCGGGGATCGCCAACAGCTCGACGCCGCGGTGGAAGTAGTAGCGCGACAGCTCGGGGAACCGCAGGTCGTAGCAGATGAGGACGCCGAGCCGCCCGAGCGAGGTGTCGACGACGCAGGGCCGGTCGCCGGGCGCATGCCGGCGGTGCTCGAGATTCGGCGAGAACAGGTGGATCTTGCGGTAGGCGGCGACCCGCTGGCCGTGGTCGTAGACGTGCGCGGTGTTGTGCACGACGCCGCCGACCGGCTCGATCGTGCTGGCGACGACGACCAGCCCGTGCGCCCGCGACAGCTCCGCGAGCTCGGTCTCGGCCTCGCTGGCCTGCTGCACGACGTCACTGTCGAACTGCGGCAGGAACGAAGTCGACCACAGCTCCGGCAGCACGCACAGACGCGCGCCGGCGAGCACGGCCTCCTCGACGCCAGCTCGCATCGATGCGCAGTTCGTCGCGACGTCGCCTGGACGCACGTCGAACTGCACGCACGCGGCGGCGAAGTCGCGATCAGGAGTGGCGGTCACGGCCCGCAAGGATAGTGGGCGCGGGCCGCCCGGTCACGGCGCCGTGGCTCAGCCCTGGAACAGGATGTCGTCGGTCGGCAGGCCGGGCGCCTTCTTCGGTCGCGGTGCGGCGTTGCTGCGCGTCTCGACGATCAGCTGATCGCTCGGCTTGAAGATGATCGTCTCCTTGTTGGCGACGTCGATGCTCTCGCCGGTCAGCGGGTGCTTGTAGGCGCGGCCCTTGCGGATGCGGCGCTCGAAGGTACCGAAGCCCTTGACCGCGACCTTGCCGCGATGGCGCAGCAGATCGCTGACGGCGTCGAGCACGGCGTCGAGCACGCGCGCGGCGGTGCGGCGCGGCACGTTGAGCTCCTCGGCGACCTTGTCGGCGAGAATGCCCTTGTTCGCCTGCCGGCCGAACGCCTCTTCGGCGGCGGCAGTGACCTTGGCAGTCGTGTCCATGCGATCGCTCGCATCCTGTTTCGTCGTACGGTTCATCCTGATTACCCCTGGTTCCTTGGTTTCTCGTGTGGCGGGCGAGCCCGCGTCCCCTTCGACATTCGTGATCCGGTTCAGGTCTTGGCGGTCTCCGCCACGGGCTTGCCGTTCAAGACGAAGCGTTCGAGCCCGTTGACCAACTTGGTGAGGTAGCGAGCGGCGACGCTGCCCGGGAACGCCTCGCTGAACGGCGTGCGCTTGAGCACGGCGCTCTCGACGGTGCTGTCCTCTGGCATCAGCCCGAGCCAATCGAGGTCGAAGCCCAGGAAGCGCTCGGTGCAGCCCTTCAGCTTCACGAACACCTGCTCGGCTTCCTCCGGCGAGCGCACGCGATTGACGACGCAGTGGATCGGCCGCTTGTAGCCGTCCTGCACGACGACCTTGATGATGCCGTAGGCATCGGCGATCGCCGCGAAGTTGCTGGTGGTCACCAGGATCGTCTGGTCGGCGAGGTTGACGAAGTCGGTGACGACCTTGGCGACGCCGGCGCCCGTGTCGAGGATGATCACGTCGCAGAACGGCTGCAGCTCCTCGATCATCAGGCAGATGCGCGCGCGACCGTTGTCGTCGAGATTCGCCATCTCCTTCACGCCGCTGCCGCCGCCGATGAACTTCACGTTGCACGGCCCCTTCTCGACGATCTCGGCGAGCTGGGCCTTGCCCTCGATGTAGTCCGTCAGCGTGCGCTTGGGCTTGATGCCGGCGAGGATGTGCGCGTTGGCGAGGCCGAGGTCGGTGTCGACGACGATCGTGCGATAGCCACGGCGGCCGAATTCGCACGCGATGTTCACCGACAGCGCCGTCTTGCCGACACCGCCCTTGCCCGAGGTCACGGCGAAGATCGTCGCCCTGCCCGCCGATGCCTGATTCGGTTGCTCGCCCATGTTCGTGCTGTCCCCTCGTGGGGAACACGCGCCTCATCGGCATCTGGGCCTCGCCGTCTTGCGTCCAACTGCGGGACCATGTCGGTGCGCCCGGCTCAACGGTCGGCGGGAGGCGTCCGATCCACGGCTTGCGGCGGCTCCGGAAGGTCATGGAGCCGAAGCACCATCCACGTCGTCGCACCCATGTCGTCGAGCCTTGTCGCGCGTTCCGCCGCCGGTCGATCCCGCACCCTGCGTGGCATCACGGTCGCCGCGCCGGGCGCGCTGCTGGCGGTGTCGCTGGTGTTGCTCGCGTGGCACTGCCGCGGCCTGATGCTCGCCGCGGCCGCAGGCGAGCCCGTTGCCGCCGACTCGGCCACGACCTGGCTCGCCATCGGCGGATTCCTCGTCGCCAGCGTGCTCGCCGTCCTGTTCGTGACCTGGCGCCTGGGTTCGCGCGTGAGCGGCCCGGAATTCCGGTTGCGGCTGGCGCTGCAGCGAATCCGCAGCCGCGATGTCGCATTCCGCATCAGTCTGCGGCGCGGCGACCTGCTGCACGGACTCGCCAGCGAGTGCAACGAACTGCTCGACTGGCTCAACCAGAACCCGCCTGACGCCGCCCGCACCGGTGGCGACATCGTCGACGTGGCGCGCGGTCGGCCGGGGACGTCGGCGTGAGCGACCTGCGATCCGAATCGGGGGAGTGGCGCGCAGCGATCCTGCTGCTGCTGACCAGCCTCGTGGTCGCATGGTGGTGTCGCGATGCCGCCACTCGCGCCGAGGCAGCCCTCGACGCCCGGGAACGGGAACTTGCGCGTTGGCAGACCGACCTCGACGTGGGCTCGTTGTCGCTGCGGGAGGGCGGGGAGCGATGAGGCCGTCCCTGCTGGCGTGCGGCAGCCGGCTGCTGGCGAGCACCTGTGGTTCGCCGGTGTTCCTTGCGGCGATGGTGGCGTTCGCGGTCGGCATCGGTGCCGTGCACGATGCGCTGCGCTGCGTGCAGCGGTCGAGCCACATGGCGCGATGCTCGGAGGCGGCGGCGATGCAGCGGGCTGCCGCGTTGGCGATCGCCGGCGTCGCCGAACCGAACGTTGCGGGATGCCGCGCAGCGATCCTGCACGACGGCGACGAGACCATCGTCGAGGTGGTCGGTGGCGAAGGGCGGCGGCGCGTGTTCGCCGGCCAACGGCTGCCGGGGGCATCCGCGGCGGCGTTCGGCGAGGCACTCACGGATGGCGCGGCGGCGACGTCCGCGTCGGGCGATGCCGCGCTGCCGGTCCCGGACCGTCGTGCGTTGGCGGTCGCGCTGCGCGGCGACGTGATCGGCAGCTTCCGTCGCGAAGTCGATCTCGCACTGCGCCACCTCGCGGCCGGAACCGATGCGGACGACTACGTGTTCGCGGCGTCCGCGAACCAACTCGGCGCCGGTGGCGCAGCTGGCCTCGTCGTCGTGCCGGGCAACCTCTGGCTCGAGCCCGGCAGCGCGCCACTCGAACTCGAACTCGGCGCCGACGTCGTGATCGCCGTGCTCGGGAACGTCTACTGCGGCCGCTCGGTGCGGATCACCGGTCCGGGGCGGTTGCTGCTCGCGGCGCTCGCCGAGCCGGGCACCACGGCGTTCGACGATGTCGACGGCAATGGCCGCTGGTCCGTCGGCGATCGCTCGTTCAACGGGTCGCCGTTCGTCGGCCCGATCGAAGGTGCGGGGGCGGTGCACTTCGTGCGCGCGGCAGGTGGCGCGCCGATCGTCTGCGATGCCGGCGTGTTCGCGGCCGGCCGCGTGTGCGTCGAGGCGCCGAGCGTGGTCGCCGGGCCGGTCGTCACGACGCGGGGCATTGCGACGCGCCACGGCGCCACGCTCGCGGCGACCGGCCAACGTCGCTACCGCCCCACGCACGAGCTCGTCGCCGGGTTCGTCACCGACGGGGTGGCGCGACTCGGCGTCATGCGCGAACTCACGGACTGGCCCGACCAGCAGGCTCTTTACCTCGCCGTGCCGGTTCGGTAGCGTGTCGCGCCCGATTGCTGCGGGGTCGTAGCTCAGTTGGTAGAGCGACGCGTTCGCAATGCGTAGGTCAGGGGTTCGACTCCCCTCGACTCCACCAGTACCACGGCCCGCCGGATCGACCTGATCGGGCGGGCCGTGGCCCTTTCCGGCGGCTCCCCGCCTCACTTCCGCAGCACGGCGCGATGGCGGGTCCGGTGGCGGATGCCTAGGATCTTCGGCCCGTTGGTCCGGCCTGGAACGACATTCCATGCGTCTGACCAGCGTTGACGCCACGTTCCCCTGTCCCCGAAGAGATCCCGATGGGTCGTCCAGTCATCGTCGCCGCGTGCCGCACCGCAATTGGCAAGTTCCAGGGCGCCTTGGCGTCGTTCTCGGCGCCGCGACTCGGCGGCCTGGCGGTCGCAGCCGCTCTGCAGCGGAGCCGCGTGCCCGCGGACCAGGTCGAGGAAGTGCTGATGGGGAACGTGCTGCAGGCGGGCTTGGGGCAGAACCCGGCGCGCCAGGCCCTGCGTCTCGCCGGCATCCCGGACGCCGCGGCCGCGGTGACGATCAACAAGGTCTGCGGCTCGGGCCTCAAGTCGGTGATGTTGGCAGCCCAGGCGATCAAGGCCGGGGACCTGCGCGTCGCCGTCGCGGGCGGCATGGAGTCGATGTCCAACACGCCGTACTACCTGCCCGCGGCGCGCGGCGGGGCGCGGCTCGGCCACGTGCAGGCCATCGACGGCATCGTGTGGGACGGTCTCTGGGACCACTACAACGACTTCCACATGGGCAACACCGCCGAGCTCGTGGCGGCGAAGTACGGCGTGACGCGCGCGCAGCAGGACGCCTATGCCGCGGAGAGCCATCGCCGCGCGGTGGCGGCCCAGAAGAGCGGCGCGTTCGATGCCGAGATCGTTCCGGTCGAGATCAAGCAGAAGAAGGGTGACCCGATCGTCGTGAAGGCCGACGAAGGACCGCGCCCCGACACGACGGCCGAGGCGCTCGCGAAGCTGCGGCCGGCGTTCCAGCCCGACGGCGGCACGGTCACGGCGGGCAACGCCAGCACGATCAACGATGGCGCCGCTGCCCTCGTCGTCTGCGACGAGCAGTGGGCGAAGGCCCAAGGACTCGCCCCGCTCGCCCGCATCACCGGCTACGCCACCGGCGGCCTCGCCCCCGAGTGGGTGATGATGGCCCCCGAAGTCGCGACGAAGAAGCTGTGCGCGCTGCTGAACTGCGGCCCGCGCGACTTCGACCTGGTCGAGATGAACGAAGCGTTCTCGGTGCAGATGGTCGCGCTGCAGCGCCAGCTCGAGATCGACCCGGCGCGGTGGAACGTGCACGGCGGTGCCGTGGCGCTCGGCCACCCGATCGGCTGCTCCGGTGCCCGCGTCCTGGTCACGCTGCTGCACGCGCTGCGTCGGGCGGGCAAGGCGCGCGGCATGGCGGGCCTTTGCCTCGGCGGCGGCAACGCCGTCGCGCTCGCCGTCGAATGCGTCTGACCTCCGGCACCGTCCAATCGCCATGACCACACCATCCCTTCCCGCCGCGGTCGCCGTGATCGGCGCGGGCACCATGGGCAACGGCATCGCGCAGGTGTTCGCCACCTGCGGCGTGACCACGCATCTCGTCGACGTCAAGGCGGAGTTCGTCGAGCGCGGCGTTGCGACGATCCACAAGAGCCTCGCGAAGTTCCAGGAGAAGGGCACGTTGTCGGCCGAGCAGGTCGGCGCGACCCGGGCCCGCCTGCACGCCGGCACGGACATGGCGGTGCTCGGCAAGGTCGATCTGTGCGTCGAGGCCGTCACCGAGAACCTCGACGTCAAGACCAAGGTCTTCCAGGCCGCCGACGCCGCACTGCCGCCGGGCGCGATCCTCGCCAGCAACACGTCGTCGATCTCGATCACGACGCTCGCCGCCAGGACTCGCCGCGCCGACCGCGTGATCGGCATGCACTTCATGAACCCGGTCCCGCTGATGAAGCTGGTCGAGGTCATTCGCGGCAACGACACGGCCGACGCGACGTGCGCCCTCGTCGACGGCTGGTCGAAGGCGCTCGGCAAGATCCCGGTGCTCGCGAACGACTACCCGGGCTTCGTCGCCAACCGGATCCTGATGCCGATGATCAACGAGGCGGCGTTCGCGTTGATGGAGGGCGTCGCCACCCGCGAAGCGATCGACGAGATCATGAAGCTCGGGATGAACCACCCGATGGGCCCGCTGACGCTCGCCGACTTCATCGGCCTCGACGTCTGCGTGTCGATCCTCGACGTGCTGAAGGACGGGCTCGGCGACGACAAGTACCGCGCGTGTCCGTTGCTGCGCCGCCTGGTGGCGGCGGGCCACCTCGGCCGCAAGACCAAGAAGGGCTTCTACACCTACCCGTGAGCCGCGCTTCCGCGATGACGACCCCCGTGTTGAAGGCCCCGCAGGTTCCTGATTTCGCGCTGTCGCCGGAGCTGCAGCAGTTCCGTGCGTTCGTGCGCGACTACGCGACGAGCAGCCTCGGCGACGCGGCGGCGATCGACGCGGAGGTGAAGTTCCCGCGCGCGCAGGTGCAGCGGGCGGCCGAGCTCGGCCTGCTGCGCACGACGGTGGCGAAGGAGCACGGCGGCACGGCGATGGGCAACCTCGCGAGCTGCGTGATGCTCGAGGAGATCAACGCCGTGTGCGTGTCGACCGGCGTGACGATCAGCGTGCACAACTCGCTGGTGAACTCGCTGCTCGGCAAGTGGTGCACCGAGGCGCAGAAGCGGCGTTGGTTCCCGAAGCTGGTGACCGGCGAGTGGCTGGGCGCCTACTGCCTCAGTGAGGCGTTCTCCGGCAGTGATGCGGCGGCGCTGCGCTGCGAGGCGAAGCAGCAGGGCGACCACTGGATCATGAACGGCGCCAAGCTCTGGATCACGACCGGCAGCGAGGCGAAGTTGTTCGTGGTCTTCGCGCGCACCGGCCCCGACCGCGTGAAGGGCATCTCGGCGTTCGTCGTCGAGCGCGACTGGCCTGGCGTCAGCGTCGGCAAGAAGGAACGCAAGCTCGGGCTGCGCGGCTCGCCGACGACCGAGATCGTCTGCGAGAACGTCAAAGTGCCGGCCGATTGCCTGATCGCGCAGGAAGGCCAGGGCTTCACGATCGCGCTCGACACTCTCGATGGTGGGCGCCTGGGCATCGCGTCGCAGTCGCTCGGCATCGCCCGCGCCGCGATCGACCTGATTCGCGCGCACCTCGCGGCCCAGGTGGACGCCAAGGGGCGTCCGACCGCGACCCAGCCGGACCAGTGGACGCTCGCCGACCTGGCGGCCGATCTCGACGCCTACCGGTTCCTGACCTGGCGGGCGGCGATCCTGCGTGACCAAGGCGTGCGGTGCAGCACCGAGGCGGCGATGGCCAAGCTGGCGGCGTCGCGGCTCGCCAACCGCGCCGCGCGCGCGGCGGTGTCGATCCTCGGCGAGAGCGGCATCGACGGCAGCACGGCCGCCGAGCGGTTGCTGCGCGACGCTCGCATCACCGAGATCTACGAGGGCGCGACCGACATCCAGCGGCTGGTCGTTGCTCGAGGCCTCGTGGCGCCCGCATGACGACGACCGCACAGCCGCCAGCCCCACCGCCGGGAGTGCCGCCGCAGCCCCCGCAGTGGTCGGGCGCGCCGGCGCCGCGCGAGACGCGCGGCGTTGCGTTCTTCGTCGCGATCTTCCTCGGTTTGTTGCTGGTCGCGTCGGCGGGCCTCAACGTGCTGTTGTTGCTGCTGAGCGTCGGCAGCTTCGCGACGGCCGGTCTCGGGGCCGACGCCGATGGCGTGCCGTTCGACGAGGTGCACATCGTCGGCGAACGCGGCAGCCCGGAACGCGTGCTGCAGGTGGCCATCCGCGGCGCCATTGCCGAGTCGTCGGCTCCGCTGCTCGGCGCCGCCGGCGGCACGGTCTCGCAGGTGAAGCGGGCGCTGCGCCTGGCCGGGAGCGACGCGGGCATCCGCGGCGTGCTGTTGCTGATCGACTCGCCGGGCGGCGGCGTCACCGACTCCGACACGATCTACCAAGCCGTGCGCGCGTTCCGCCAGGCGCACCCGCAGAAGCCGGTGCTCGCGTTGTTCGGCGACATGGCGGCCTCCGGCGGCTACTACGTCGCGGTCGCCGCCGAACGCATCCTGGCGCCGCGCACGTCGATCACCGGCAGCATCGGCGTCATCATGAGCGCGTGGAACTTCGCCGAGGCGGCAAAGAAGCTCGGCGTCGACCAGATCGCGATCAAGTCCGCGCGCACGCCGTACAAGGACATGCTGTCGCCGACGCGCGCGCTCGAGCCGGCCGAGCACCTGATGTTGACGTCGATCGTCGACGAGCTGTTCGACCAGTTCGTCGACGTCGTCGACGAAGGGCGCGAGGGCCTCGACCGCGACCAGGTGCTGACGGCCGCCAACGGCGGCATCTACACCGCATCGCAGGCCAAGTCGCTCGGCCTGATCGACGACCTCGGTGACCACGACGATGCGCTGCGCTGGTTCGAGCAGAAGCTCGGCAGCAAGCTCGCGATCGTCGAGGCTCGCCGCCGCCCCGGCCTCGGCGACCTGCTCTTCGGCATGGTCGCGGGCAAGACCGGCGTCGATGGCGCCGTGAGCCACCTGCTGACCCACTCCACCGGGCCGCGCTTCCTCTACTACTGGGAAGGCGGCCGCTGACCGACGTTCGCGCCATGCACAACCTGCTGCTCACCGAAGACCAGGAGATGATCGTCGACACGGTCCGCAAGTTCGCGGCGGACGTGGTCGCCCCCGACGTGCAGGAACTCGACGAGCACCGCACCTTTGCGCAGGCGGCGTTCGGCGGACTCGCGGAACTCGGGGTGTTCGGCTTGTCGATGGGCGAGTCGTCGGGCGGGGCGGGCATGGGGCTCGTGCCGTTCGTCGCGGCGCTCGAGGCGATCGGCGCGCACGGCGGCTCGCTGGCGAGCCTGTGGATCGGGCAGGTGCAGTGCGTGTTGGCGCTCGAGGCCGCCGGCGGCGGCCCGCTCGCCGACGTGGTCGGCGGCGCTGCAGCGGCGTGGGTCGGACCCGAGCACGGCGTGACGTTCGCTGGCGGTCGGTTGCACGGGCGGGCACGCGTGGTTCCGGCCGGCGAACACGCTGGCACCTGCATCGTCGCCGCGACCGAGAACGGGGCTCCCGTGCTCGTCGTGGCCACGACCGGCATCGGTCGCGCGCCGCTGCGCGCGCTCGGTCTCGCCAGTGCGGGCTGTGCGGCGCTCACGTTCGAAGGCGTGCCGGCGACCGTCGTGGCGACCGGCGAGGCCGCGCGTGGGGCGATCGCACGGGCCGAGATCGCCGGCTGGATCGGCGTCGGCGGGGCCGCGGTCGGTGGCGGCTTCGGTGCGATCGCGGCGGCGAAGAAGCACGCGGCCGAACGCATCGCGTTCGGCAAGCCGCTGCTGGCGCAGGAGGCTGTGCGCCGCAAGCTCGTCGAGACGAAGCGTCAGGTCGACGGCGCGCGCCAGCTCGTCTGGCACGCGGCGCGACTGTCGGACCGCGGCGACGACGCGGGTGCGGCGGCGATCGCCGCGCGGCTCGCGGCTGTCGAGGCGATGCTGCATGCCGCCGACGAAGCGATCCAGATCCACGGCGGCTTCGGCTACACGGTCGAGTACCACGTCGAGCGTCACTACCGCGACGCGGCGACGTTCGAAGTGCTCGGCGGTGGCGGCGAACGGCTGCGCACCCGGCTCGCGACGCTGCAACTCGCCTGAACGCCGGTCAGCGGTGGGCCGAAGCCCACTCGCCGGCCCGTTGCTCCGCGCGTCGGAGCAGCCGCCGCAACGGCGGATCCTGCAGCAGCGCGCGCCACGCGCGCAGGTAGGCGCGCAGGAACGCGACCAGCGTGCCACGGCCGCCCGGTGCGCCCGCGGCCCGGAACGCCGCCAGCAACCGGCCGAGATCCGCGCCGCGCCCGCGCGAGTCGTTCGCAGCGCGTCGCCGCACGCCATCGAGATCGACGACGGCCATTTCGCCCGTGGCGGGGTCGCGCACCAGGTTCTCGAACTTGAGGTCGCGGTTGCCGAGCCCGTGCGCGTGCAGGCGACCGACGGCGCCGCCCAGCGAGTGCGCGGCCGCGGCGATGGCGGGCGGGCCGAGCCGCTGCGCGCGCAGCTCGTCGGCCAGGCAGACGTTCGGCAGCCGTTGGCTGAACACGAGGCCCTTGCCGGCATGCAGGCGCAGCGCGATCGGCGCCGCCTGCGGCACGCCTGCGAACAGCAGCCAGTACGCGGCGCGCCAGGTCTTCTGCGCCTTGCCGGCGTCGCGTTCCTTGACGACCAGCTGGTCGAGCAGCCACACCGAGCCCCGACGACCGGTCTTGGTCGGCGCCGTCGGTGCGAGGGCGAACGCTTCGCATCGCGCTCGCATCGCCGCGTCGAGCCCCGGCAGGTGCCAGTGCCAGCGCGGCGTCGCCCGGTGGCGCGGTGGCACCTCGGTGTGCTTGCACGACCGCGTGGCGCGACGGCCGAAGGCAGGCAACGCCTCGGCACGCAACCGACGCGTCGCGAGCGTGAGTTCGGCGCGGAACGACGCGGGCAGGTCGCCGGCCGCGAGATACCCGCGCAGCAGTGGGCGTGCCGCCGGATCGAGTGCGCCGCCGTCCAGTTCGTGGCAAAAGAACGCCAGGCCGTTCGCGCGCTCGGCGAGGGACAGCGCGTCGCGCCGGCGCACCTTCGACGGGTCGACCAGGGTCGGCGTGCCGGCTGCATCCAGGAGCAGGTTGCCGGGGTGCAGATCGCCGATCGCCAGCCGGAGGTCGTGCAGGCTGCGCAGCAGGGCCCCGGTGCGCTCGGCGCCGGCGGTGCCCGCGGTCGCGAAAGCGAATGGGGCAGCATCGAGCGCGCGCGTGACCAGGAAGCTGCACCGCGACGCGCCAGCGCTCGCGAGGCCGTGGGCGACCGGCTCGACGGCGGGCAGCCCGAGCGAGCGCAGTGCCACCAGGGCGCGGCACTCGGTGGTGCCCCGCGGCGTGCGGACCAGGTCGCGCAAGCGATCGGCGAGCGTGTCGGGCCGGAACACCTTCACGTAGACGGGCACGCCCCCGAGCGAGCCGCGGAACACGCTGCGCACCGTGCGCTGCTTCACGACGACGAAGCCGTGCTCGTGCCAATGGGCGACGTCCTGCGCGAGCAGCGCGGTCAGCGCCTCGGCGATCGCCGGCAGGGCACTGGCGCTCGCGCCGTTCTGCTCCACGGCACGGGAATGCGGCAGCGGGTCGTTGCTCGGCGTCGCGCGTTGCGGAACCATGGGCGCCGATGTGGCGGTTGCACCGATACTACCTGAGGGAACTCGCGGTCAACGCCGCGATCACCTTCGTGGTGTTGTTCGCCGTCGTGCTGGTGTCGGGCGTCTATCGCGGGATCCAGCGCTCGCAGGGTGGGGGGCCACTCGATGCGCTGCTGATCACCGTGTTCTTCGCGCTCGATTCGTTCCAGCACCTGCTGACGATCTCGTTCCTGATGGCGACGGTGATGACGTTCACGCGTGCCGCCCAGGACCGCGAACTGGTCGCGATCCGCGCTGCCGGCATCTCGCCGCGCACGCCGATGGCCGCCGCCGTGCTGGCCGGTCTCGTGCTCACCGTGCTCGGCTCGTTCGCCGTGCACTATCTCGTGCCCGAGGTGCACTTCCGCAAGTACCGCGTGGTCGCCGACATCGTGCGCAGCGCGTTCTTGAGCATGAACCTCGGCTCCGACCGCATCCGCCTGCCCGGCTCGGACTACGTGATGACGTTCCGCGAACGGGACGGTGAGCAGTACCGCCACTGCACGATCTACATGCCCGAGCCGCGCCCGCCGCTGCGCTCGCCGATCCTGTTCGTCGAACGCGTCGCGATCCCGCCGATCGAGGAAGGCGCCGAGGCGATCACGATCGTGCTCGACGGCATCACCGACCCCCTCGGCGGGTCGACGCCGGTTCGCGAGACGCGGCTCTCGGTGCCGATCGGCGACGTCGCGACGCGCGATCGCCGTGAAGATCGCGACGACGACCTGCGCAGCGACCAGTTGCTCGCCGAGGTCATGCGGGAGGTGCACCGCAATCCGCACGACGCGATCTACACGCTGGTGCGCCGCTGCTGTTTCTCGGTGATGCCGGCCCTGCTGGCGCCGATCGGCTACTGCCTCGCCGAGTGGGCGCGGGAACGCGGCCGCGTGGTGGCGCTGGTCGCCGCCCTGGTGCCGCTCGCGCTGTTCTACTTCGGCGAAGTGCTCGGCCAACGACTGCTGCTGTCGACGAGCAATCCGGCCTACGGATGCCTGCCGGTCGTGCTGCTGCTGGCGTTCGGGCTGCCGCTGTGTTGGAGGCAGCTCCGGCGATGACGTTGCTCGATCGCTACGTCGGCCGCATCGCGCTCGGCGCCTTCGCCGCGGCGCTGGTGTTCTTCCTGTTCCTCGGCGTGCTGGTCGAGCTGCTCAACAACGTCGCCCGCTACGCCGAACGCGCGCACGAGCTGGGCTACGGCGGGCTCGACCTCGCGTTCTACCTGGCGCTCCACTACGCGCGGTTCACTCCCGTGCTGTTCATGACCGTGGCGCCGTTCGCGCTGGTCATCGGGTGCATGTTCACGATCGCACGGCTGCAGCACGCGAACGAAATCGTGCCGATGCTGTTCGTCGGTCGCAGTACGCAGCGCATCCTGCGGCCGATGCTCGGGCTGGCGGTTGTCACGGCCCTGGCGATGGCGGCCTGCTGGCAGTGGGTGGTGCCCGCGTTCGCAGCCGAACTGGTGACGCACGAGACGTTCCTGCGGTCCGGCAACACGGCCTACCGCGCCGTCGTGCACGAACAGCTCGGCGCGGAAACGCAGCGGTTCTACGCCGAGCGTTTCGACCCGGTCGCGCGCACCCTGCTGCACGTCAACCTGCTGGTCGAGTCGCCGCAGACCGGCGACAGCCACCTCGTGCGCGCCAAGGAAGCGGTGTGGGACGACGAGCGGCGTGACTGGCGGCTCGTCGATGGCTGGCTGCAACGCCCCCGCGTCGCGACCCCGCACGGCTGGCTCGAGCGGCCCGACCTGACGCCGGCGGTGCTGGTGGGGCAGGCGCGCGACACCGTCGAGCCGGAGCACCTCTCGTACACCGACCTCGCCGAACTCGCGCGCAATCGCCCCAACGAACCGAAGGTGGCGCTGGCGCTGCACCGCCACTTCACGTGGCCCCTTGCGAACGTGCTGCTGCTGCTGCTCGCGCTGCCGCTCGCCGTGAACTTCGAGCGCCGGAGCCGCGTCGGGCGCGTGCTCGCGGCGATCGGTCTGTGCGGCGGCTACCTGCTCGTCGATCTCACGTGCCAGAGTCTGGGCACGCGTGGGTTCGTGCATCCGATCGTCGCGGCGTGGGTGCCGCCGATCCTGTTCGGGTCGCTCGGCGTCGTGCTGTTCGGGAGCACGCGAACGTGAGCACTCCGCCGGATCCGCCCGTCGAGCGCCGCCGCCCGGGTTGGCAGATCCTGGTGTTTCTCGTCATCGTCGTCGGCGGGCTCGGCGCGGTGATCTGGTTCGGCGTGCGGTGAACGGGCGCGCGGCGCCGTCGACCCGACGAGCACGATCGCGGGACCCGTCGCCGGTCAGACCAGGTCGCTGTCGCCGAGCGTGTGGTACCACTGTTCCTTGTAGAACTCGGTCTCGTGCTGGTCGAACGGGATGACGACCTGGAAGTAGACGGTGCCGTAGACGAGGAAGCCGAGCCGCTGGAACTGCAGGAAGCGCGCGTCGCGGTGCTGGAACAACGTCACCAGCGCCGCGGCCTTGGCCTCGTTCGCGCGCCGTTCCGCGGCGGCAACGAGCGCCGTGGTCGCGTCGAGGTCGTCCGCCGGGCAGAGCCAGTCGACGAGGTAGCAGGTGTTCGGCGCCAGGAAGTCGCAGACGTTCACGACGGCGACGCCGCGCAGCGTGCCGGTCGCGCGTTCCCGGCACTCGAACAGGTCGTACTTCGCGTCGTGGGCGTCGGCGTATCGCCAGTTCAGGTAGCGCGCGTCGCGGATCGCGGCGAGGCGCGTCGTCGGTGCGAACGCGGCCCACAGCGCATCGGTCGCGGCGTCGAACCGCGCGACCTTGCGGACCTCGAGTCCGGGCGCCGTCGCCCGCGCGGGCAGACCGCCGGGCGGCAGCTCGCGGAACAGGAAGTCCCAGTCGCGGACCATCTCGTAGCGCAGGTACTTCTGGCCGATGCGCCACGTCGCGATCGGCCAGCCGTGGTGGAACGAGTTCTGGTGGTCGCCCTTGCCGCCCCACAGTTCGTAGTGCGCCAGCGCCAGGTTCACGAACAGCCCGGGCCGCGGCCCGGCGCGCCGGTGTTCGGGCAGCACCCAGAGATCGACGCACTGGCCGACGATGCGGCGTTGGCCCTCGATCAGGTAGTGCGCCGGCAGGGTGACGTAGGCGCCGACGATCCCGGCCGTCGCGTGGTCGGCGACCATGATGTGCACCTGGCCGGTCGGGTTGTCGCGGAACTTCCAGTCGAAGTGCGCGCGCGACCGCGGCGCAAAGATCCGGGCATGTCCCGCCAGCAGGCCGGGTTCGTCGCCGGGCCGGAACGGCCGGATCGTGATCGGGTCGCCCATCGTCGCGCAGGCTATCGGCTGTCGGGGTCGGGCGCCTTGGCCAGGCTCACGGCGTTCGCGGCGAGGCCCGCAGCCGTTGCTGCCACTGGTGCAGCAGATCGAGTGCCTGGCGCGGCGTAAGGTCGTCGAGACCGAGCGCCCGCAGTTCCTCGATGACGGGGTCTGGCGGCGGTGCGAACAGGTCGCGTTGCCGCGGCCCGGGCCGCGCACGGTCGGTGGGCGACGCCATCGCCGTGCGTCGGCTGTCGTCATCGGCATCGAGCCGGGTGAGCACGGCGCGCGCCCGTTCGATCACGGACTTCGGGATGCCGGCGAGGCGGGCGACGTGCAGGCCGTAGCTGCGGTCGGTGCCGCCGGTCTCGATGCGGTGCAAGAACACGATCTCGTCGCCCCATTCCCGCACGGCGACGCGGCAGTTGACGATGCCCTTGCCGTCGCCGGCGAGGTCCATCAGCTGGTGGTAGTGCGTCGCGAACAGGGCGCGGCAGCGCACGCGATCGTGCAGGTCTTCGGCGATCGCCCACGCCAGCGACATGCCGTCGTAGGTGCTGGTGCCGCGTCCGACTTCGTCGAGCACGACCAGGCTGCGCGCGGTGGAGTTGTTGAGGATGTTGGCGGTCTCCGTCATCTCGACCATGAACGTCGAGGCTCCCCGGCTGATGTCGTCGGCGCCGCCCACGCGCGTGAAGATGCGATCGACGACGCCGATGCGCGCCTGCTTGCACGGCACGAAGCCGCCGATCTGCGCCATCACCACGATCAGCGCGTTCTGGCGGATCCAGGTCGACTTGCCGGCCATGTTCGGGCCGGTCAGCAGGACCAGGCGCCGCTGCGGCGGATCGAGGTCGGTGTCGTTGGCGACGAACGTGCCCGCCGCGTGCGTCGCCTCGATCACCGGATGCCGGCCGTCCTCGATAGCCAGCACCAGCGAATCGTCGACGACCGGACGGCAATAGCCTCGATCGCGCGCGACCGTCGCCAGCGACACGCAGGCGTCGAGTTCGGCGATCGCGTGGGCCGTGCGATGCAGCCGCGCGACGGCCGCGGCGACGCGCTCGCGCAACGCCGTGAACAACTCGTACTCGAGGGCCTTGCTGTTGTCGTCGGCCTTCAGCACCTTGCTCTCGAAGGCGCGCAGCTCGTCGGTGACGTAGCGCTCGGCGTTCTTGGTCGTCTGCTTGCGCTGGAACGCCGGCGGCAGTGCCACCTCGCGGTGCGTGTGCGTGACTTCGATGTAGTAGCCGAAGACGCGGTTGAACCCGACCTTGAGGCTGCCGATGCCGGTGCTCTCGACGAGCTGCTGCTGGTAACGGGCGAGCCACTCGTTGCTGTCGCGAGCGAGCGTGCGCAGCTCGTCGAGATCGGCGTTGCAGCCGGGCCGGATCATCCCGCCGTCCTTGAGCGCCAGCGGCGGCTCGTCGACCAGCGTCGCGGCGATCGCGCCGGCGAGGTCGGGCAGCGGATCGATGGCCGCTGCGAGTTCACGCAGCATCTCGCTCGCGGCGCTCGCGAGCCGGCTGCGGATCGCCGGCAGGCGTTCGAGGCTCTGGCGCAGGCCGACCAGGTCGCGAGCGTTGGCGCGGCCGAACGCCGCTCGCGACGACAGGCGTTCGAGGTCGAGCACCATCGCCAGCGGTTCGGCGACGTCCCGCAGCAGGGCGTGGTCGTCGTGCAGTTCGGCGACGGCATCCTGCCGGCGGGTGATCGCGGCGACGTCGGCGAGTGGCGCCAGCAGCCACGACCGCAGCGCCCGCGCGCCCATCGGCGTGACCGTGCGGTCGATGACCGAGAGCAGCGAGGTGCCTTCGCCGTCGCGCATCGTCTGCACCAGTTCGAGGCTCGCGCGCGTCGTGCGGTCGAGGCGCATGAACGCGCCGTCGTGCCAGACCTCGAGGCCACGCAGGTGGGGCAGCGCGCAGAGTTGCGTCGACTGCAGGTAGGCGACGAGCGCGCCGGCGGCGCCGACACCGAGCGGCAGGTCCTGCACGCCGAACCCGCCCAGCGTGCTGACGCGGAAGAACTGCAGCAGCGTGCGCGTCGCGCTCTCGACGCCGAAGTCCCACGGCGGCCGGAAGGTGGTCGGCACGCCGTCCTGCGGTTGCCACGTCCGCGACTGGCCGCGTTGGTCTTCGGCCAGCAGCAGTTCCGAGGGTTCGATGCGCGCGAGTTCGTCGGCGAGGCGCTCCGGCGCGCATTCGTGCACGCAGAACGCACCGGTCGACAGATCGACCCAGGCGAGGCCGGCGCGATCGCGCCCGACCGTCACCGCGGCGAGGTGGTTGTTGCGCTTGCCGTCGAGCAGGCTGTCCTCGGTCAGCGTGCCGGGCGTGACCACGCGCACGACCGCGCGATCGACGACGCCCTTGGCGTCCTTCGGATCCTGCAGCTGTTCGCAGATGGCGACCTTGTGGCCCATCTGCACCAGGCGCCGCAGGTAGCCGTCCAGCGCGCGCACCGGCACGCCGGCCATCGGGATCGCGCCCTCACCCTTGCTGCGGCTCGTCAGCGTGAGTCCCAGCGCCTTCGCGGCCGTCTTCGCGTCGTCGAAGAACAGCTCGTAGAAGTCGCCCATCCGGAAGAACAGCAGCGCGTCGGCGTGGCGTTGCTTCCACGTCGCGTACTGCGCCATGGCCGGCGTCGTCGCGGGATCGCTCATTGCCGGGCGCCGCCGTGGGAACGGTCGCGTGGGGCTGCATCGAGCAGTCGCCCGCACTCGTCGACCAGGATGCGCGTCGCGGCGCCGACGTCCTCGGCGGTGCTGTCGCTGCCGAACGAGACGCGGACGACCTCTCGGGCGGCGCGCCGGTCCAAGCCGATCGCGGCGAGCACGTGGTTGTCCGCCGGCTTGCCAGTGCCGTCGTCGTTGGCGCCGTGGCAGGCCGACCCCGTGGAGAACGCGAGCCCGCGCGCGTCGCATCGCGTCGCCAGCGTCTGGCCGACGATGCCGGGCAGGCGCACCGACAGGATGTGCGGCAACCTGCGGTCGGCGTGGCCGAGTCGTTCGATGCCCGGGACCACGTCGCGCAACGCGGCGAAGACCGTCTGTGCGAACTCTTCCGTTCTCGACGCGGTCGCCGCCTGGTGCGAGAGCGCGTGCTCGGCGGCGATCGCCAGGCCGACGGCGCCCGGCACGTTCTCGGTGCCACCGCGCAGGCCGCCTTCCTGGCCACCGGCGAGCTGCAGCGGCGCCAGTTCGGCGGTGCTCGACAGCGCGAGGAAGCCCGCGCCGCGTGGTCCGCGGAACTTGTGGCCCGACACGGCGACCGAGTCGACGTCGAACTCGTCGAGATCGAGCGGCAGCTTGCCGTACGTCTGCACCAGGTCGACGTGCACGTGCGCCGCGGGGGCGGTGCGCCGGACCAGTTCGACGAGGTCGTGCAGGCGGCACAGCGTGCCGAGCTCGTTGTGGCCGTACATGAGCGCAACGGTGCGCACGTCCTGGCCCAGGGCCTCGAACAGGGTCTCCGGCGCGAGGTCGCCTTCGCGCGTCACCGGCAGCGTCGAGACGTGGTGCCGCCAGCGCGCGAGCAGGCCGGTGCACTGCAGCAGTGCTGGATGGTCGCTCTGCGCCATCAGCACGCGGCCCGGGGGCCGTGCGGCGGCACTGCCGATGATGCCGAGGTAGTCGGCTTCGCTGCCTCCCGAAGTGAACACGACGCGAGCGGCGCCCAGCGTGCCGCGCAGGAACTCGCGGGCGTCCTCCAGGGCGCGCCTGGCCGCCCTGCCGGCGGCGTGCGCGCTGCTCGGATTGCCGAACGCTGCCTCGGCGGCCTCCGCCATCGCGCGCACTGCGGCGGGCAGCGGGGGCGTGGTTGCCGCGTGGTCGAAGTAGAGCGTCCGGCTGCCTGGCATGCGGCGATCATGGCGGGCCGATCCGGCCGTGACCACAGCCCCGCTGGCATCGCACTCCAGCCGCTGCCGCCAGGGCGACGATAGCCGGGGCATGTGGTGGTGGCTCGTCGGCTGGGCAGCAGCGTCGCTCGTGGCGGTGGTCGTGCACCGCCGCTTGCGTCACAGCGTGCCGGCGATCGCGCCGGAGGTCGCCGCGTTCATGGTGCGATTCGAGACCGAACTCGCGCGCACGCAGCCCGACGTGGCGTTCCTCGGCATGCTGCCCGATCGCTTTGCCTGCCTGCTTCGCGTCGATCGGCAGGAAACGGTCGTGTCGATGCACGAACTGGTGCGCCATGCCGATGCCGGTGACGACGCGTTCACGCGTCTCGTCGCCAGCCTGATCGCCGAGATCCGCGACGTCGGGCTCGACCGGGTCGGCGACCTGGACTTCGCCGTTGCCGCGACGGAACTGCTGCCGCAGGTGCGTTCCCGCGCGTGGCTGCAAGCGCAGGGCACGTTCGGCACGGATGGTCTCGCCTACACGCCGCTGGCCGACGGGGTCGTCGTCGTCTACGTCGTCAACGGCGAGAGCAGCATGGTGTTCGTCTGCCGCGAACACCTGCGACGTTGGCGCAAGGACGTGGTCGACGTGCACAACCTCGCGATGGCCAACCTCGCCCGGCTGGGCAGTCCGTTGCCCGCAGCGCCGATCGAAGCGCCGGTGGTCGTGCAGACCAACGATGGCTTCGACGCCACGCGGGTGCTGCTGCTGCCGCCGCGCGATGGACTGCTGGTCGCGATCCCGGACCGCGACACGCTGTGGGTCGGGCCGGAGGCGGGCCAGAATCTCGAGCGCCTGATGGCGACGACTGCGCAGATCGCCGCGGACAGCCCGCACCCGGTGTCGCCGCGCGTGTTCCGGCTCAGCGAAGCGGGCCTGGAGGCACTGCCGACTCGGCGCTGACGGTGACGCGCGCGTCGGTGGGAACGGTGAACGGCCTCGGGCCGCCGAGGCCGAGCGGGTCGACGAGGTCGTAGTCGCCAGTGCCGAGCCACACGCGAGCCGGCGCGCCGTTCGCGAAGGCCAGCCCGGCGGGGGTGTGCATCGACAGCCACTGCGGATCGTCGCGTCGTTGCAGGCGCCACGGCGTACTGCGCGCTCGGGCGTCGGTGGGCACGAACTCCACGTCCACCGCCGTCGCATCGAGGATCACGACCGCGGTCTCGCCGATGACGGCGCTCGAACGCACGAGGTAGCCGTGCAGGGCGTGTTCGCGGTGCGCGGCGACGGCGAACGTCCACCGCCCGCGCCGCGGCAGTTCGTGGGCGATCCGCAGGGCGCCATCGTGCGCGACGGCGGCGCTGATCGGCAGCCAATGCAGCCCCGAGGCGAGGTCGTCGGTGTGGATCGCAAGGCCGGCCGCGGCACGCGGCCAGTCCGCCGGCAGATTGCGCACGAGCACCTCGATGCGCGCCGAGGCCGCCGCCGCTCCGGTCGGAACCGGGGCGAGCAGCGCACGGCCGAACTCGTCATCGGCCGCGAGCGCAGCCGGGGCCGCCAGCGCCGCGGCGCGCTGCGGCCGTTGGCTCTTGTCGAACGTCGGCACCGGATCGCGGCGCAGCGCCAACACGGCGCAGTAGCCGCCGAGCGCGATGCCGGATGCGAGCAGGACGACGGCGGCGAGTGCAGGAACGAAGCGGATCGTTGGGCTCCGGGACGAGCCGTGCAGGGTACGGACCGGCGCGCGCCGTGCCTATGGCCGAGGTGGGATCAGCGACCGCCCGGCTGAGGGGTCGGGCCTGGTGCCGGGGTGGTCCGCGGCGCGGCTGGCTTGCCGGCCGCAACCAGGATCTCCTGATCGCCCTGCACGACGATCGCCTGATGCGTGCGTTCGCGACCGCGCACCGTGGCGACGAGCAGGTACCCGCCGGGCTTCACCGCGTCGAAGGTGAAGGCGCCGTTCTGCAGGCGCGCGTCGAGCCCAGGGTTGGTCCGCTGCCACTCGCCGAGATTCGGTGGCAACTCGGTCAACCCCGGCAGCAGCGAGATGCGGCCGCCCAACTCGGTGGCATCGCCGCCGTCGTCGCGCGTGATGCGCCCACGCAGCGAGTGCGTCTGGACGACGATCGTGCGTTCGGTCACGACGTCGGCAACGACCTGCAACACCTCCTCGTGCAGGGTGCCGCCGCGGCGCGCGTTCTGCACCCGCAGCCGGTAGAGGCCGGGCGGCACATTGGCGATCGTGAAGCGCCCCGAGGCCGCGACGGTCGCCTGGAACGTGCGGCCGAAGCCCGGGAAGCCGCCGCCCGCGCCGCGCCCGCGGCCGCCGCCCGGGGCGCCGCTGGCACCGTTCTCGTCGTTGCGCTGCAGCTCGACTTGCAGGCCTGCGCCGGCAGTTTGGTTGTGCAGCACCGAGCCCGCGACCGAACCGACGACCGCGCGCGTGATCGGCACATCGAGCTTGCTGGTCTCGTTCGCGCGCACCGCGACGTCGGCCCGCAGCGTGCCGTCGGTGAAGCGGGGCGCGAGTTCACGCATCAGGTCCTGCGTCGAGCCGATCCAGGCGCGCACCAGGTACTCGCCGGGCGCCAGGTCGGGGATGCGGTAGCTGCCGTCGGGTTCGACGCCGACGCTCTGGAACGGACCGCCGCCGCCACCGCCGCCGGGGCGACCTCGTCCGAACAACGCACCGAATCCGCCGAACGGCGCGGCTGCGCCGTCACCGCCGGTGTTGCTGGCGAATGGCACTGCGGCGACCCGGGCTTCGCCGTGCTCGTCGTTGCGGAGGCCGGCGACGACGCCCTGGATGCTGCCGAGGGCGGCGAGGCGGATCTCGAGGTTCGAACGATCGGCGGTGAGTTCGAACGCGTCGGTGCTGGCGGCTGCATGGCCGCGTGCCTCGGCGTGCACACGCCAGGTGCCGCGCGTCGCATGCTTGAACACGAACAGGCCCTCGCGGTTGGTCCGCACCTCGAGCCCCGGCACTGCCGAAGCGGACACTCGCGCGAACTCTCGCGTGATGCTGTCGATGTCCACCGTGTTGCCAGCACCGCCGCTGCCGTCGCCGCCGGGGCGCCCGCCGCGACCACCTCGTCGACCGACGCCTTCCAGGGCCGACGGTGCGCGCAGTTCGACCTGCGCGTCGACGATCGGGTTGCCCGCGCCGTCGAGCACGACGCCGGCGAGGTAGACGCCACCGTCGACGACCACGTCGAGCACCGGTGGGCTGCCGCCGCTTCGCACCTCGACTTCGGCCGAGCGGTACCGCGCGTGGTCCGGCGACTGCACGTGCACTTCGAAGACGCCTTCCTGCAGGCCGGTTGCTACGAACCGGCCGTCGTCATGACGTTCGGCCTTGCCGAGGTCGCGCAGGTTCTGGCGGCCGCCATCGGGGCCTCCGGGGCCGACGGGGCCACGGCCGCCGCGACCACCTTCGCGACCGAACATCTCGCGCAGGTTGCCGGCTTGCCCTTCGAACTGCGCACGGAGGCTGGCTCGCGTGGCCTCGTCGAGGTTGCCCTGCCGCAACTGGTTCATCACGGCGTTCACGTCGAGGTTGCCTTGCCCCGGCGTGGGCAGTCCGCGCAAGCGCACTGCGCGCATGGCGAACAGGGTCACCGGAGTGCCGTCGGCGTCGCGAACCCTGCCTTCGATCCGCAGGCCGTCCTGCATCGTGACTTGCAGGAGCACGCCGAGCGTCGGGTCGATCCCGTTCTGTCGGTAGTCGAGGTAGCCGTCGGCGTCGACGTCGAGGCGCATCGCGACGCCGGGCAGGTGCTCGAGGAAGAACCGTCCCTGGTCGTCGGTGGTGGTGCGATGTTCCCGGCCGCCGAACCACGTTCCCGGCCCGCCCCGCCCCCCTGGTCCCTGGCGTCCGTTCGCGCCCGGCGCCCCTTCCTGGCCGTCGTTGCCGTTGCGCGGCCGCGGCTCGCTCTGCATCGACACGGCGGCCTTGGCGATCGGCTGGCCTTCGCGGTTGCGGACGATGCCGGTCGCTTCGAAGCCCGGCCCGAGCCGGATGTCGTCGACGTCGGCCGCCTGGTCTTCTTCGACCGCGAACGTCCCCGATCGGCCTTCGGTGTGGCGCTTCGCCGTCGCTGTCAGCGACCAGTCGCCAGCGGCGAGGTACGGGCGGCGGTAGTACCCGTTCGTGTCGGTCGTGAACGGCGGGAGCAACTTCTCGCGGTCGCGCAGCTGGCGCAGCGTGTTGCCGTTCTCAGGTTGCAGGCGCAGTTCGGCGCCGGCGATGCCGTTGCCCTCCAAGTCCGTGACGCGGCCGCGCACCTCGCCGCCCGCCATCAACGTCAGGTCGCCGAGGTCGACGGCGGTGGTGACATTGCCGACGTCGCGGTCGAACACGCCGACGGCGTGCCGTTGGTGGGCGACCTGCAGCCACACCCGCAAGTTGCGGAAGGTCTGGCCCTGGAATGCGAAGCGCCCCTCGGCATCCGTCGTCACCGGGTCGGGCACCCGACGCTGGCGGTTGCCCTGGCCACCGCCGCGCGGGCCGCCGCGTCCGAAGTCGAGCCACACGGTCGCGTCCGCCACCGGGCTGCGGAACTTGTCGACGACGCGTCCGCGCAGCACGACCTCGACCCGCTCGTCGGCGGCGCCGCCGTTCCCCTCGAGTTCGATTGCCGTGCGCGCGTCCCCGGCATCCAGGTTCGCGGCCTCGACCTCTCCCGGCTCCGGCGGCACTTCCGTCTCGTCGGTGGCGCTCCACCGCAGGATCGGCGCTTCGTCGCCGCCGAGGATCCAGGGTGCGACGACGGCTCCTCCGGCGATCAGCAGCAAGACGCCGATGACGAGCGTGACGGTTCGATGGTGCATTGGGCGGGCGGTGCGGAACGGGTGCAGAAGGGGCGAGGTTACGGACAGGAGCGTCCAGAGCCGCCCGATCGGTGCTGTAACGACTTCGCACTGCACATCATGTGCCGGTGGGCAGCCTGCCCTCGGCGGGCTCGATTCCGTCCGCGCCACCGCCCTGCTGGCCCAGCACTGCGGCGCGCCTGGAGGGCGGACATCGTGGTCCGCGCCAGCACCTGGGGCTTGCCAGCGGTTCGTGCACGCGGCCAAACTCGCCGCTCCGGTCGCCGACGTCGCTTCGCCCCGCCCACCCGTTCCATGCTCCCGGCCCAGCTCGAGCAGATGCGTCTCCGCGGTGCGGCGGCTGGACTCAACCTGCTCGGTGCGGTCGATCGGGTCCGCTTCGATGCCAGCGAACCGAAGGAACGGCGCGTCGCCGCCATCGCGCCCCGCTGCGGTACGATCGTGGTACTCGGTACGGGCGGACGATGGTGGGCCAGCAAGGGCCAAGACGCGCGCGGCGACAGCAGTTCGGTGGCGGGCGCCACGTCGCTTGCCGCCGAAGCCCTGGCCGAGACGTTGCGCCCGCTCGGGATCGTGGTGCGCGTGCTGCGATTCGACGGCGGCGGTCGCGTGTGTGCCGCGCGACTCGGCGAGGCAGCAGGCTTCGGCACCGTGTCGCCGGTCTCGGGGCTGTTGTTGCACCCGCAGTACGGTCCCTGGTTGCGCGTCCGGGCGGCCCTCTTGATCGACGGCCAGCCGTTCGGCGACGTTCCCGACGCGTCGATCGCCGAGTCGTTCCGGCCGTGCTGCACGTGTTCCCGTCCCTGCCTCGCGGCGTGTCCGGCCAGCGTCAGTGATGGCATGGGCAACCATGACCTGGCGGCGTGCGGAACGCATCGCCATCGAGGTGGCTGCGCATCCGAATGCGCGACCCGCGCGGCGTGTCCGCTCGGCACCGAACACCGCGACTCCCCGCAGGATGGCGTGCACGGTCACACCTTCGAGTTGCCGACCCTCCAGCGGTGGTTCGGGCTCGGCGCGTGGCGTGCCGTGCCCAAGCCCTGGCGCGGCGGTCCGTGCGGATGACGGCGCCGCGTCGGATCGTCAGCCTGGTGCCCAGCACGACCGAGAGTGTGCATGCATTGGGCGCTGGCGATCGTCTGGTCGGTTGCACGCGGTGGTGCACCGAGCCTGGGAAGGCGCTGGCCGACGTTCCACGCATCGGCGGCACCAAGAACCCCGACCGCGAGGCGATCGCCGCGTTGCTGCCCGATCTGGTGTTGGGCAATGCCGAAGAGAACCGGCCCGAGGATCTCGACTGGCTCGGCGCCCGCTTTCCCGTGCTGGTGCAGACGCCCTGCGACGTGGTCGCAGCCACGCACGCGCTCCGCGAACTGGCGACGCGTCTTGGCGTCGGCGACGCAGCCGCAGCTCCTTGGCTGCTTCGCATCGAGTCGTGGCTCGTCGCGGCGGCAGCCGCGCGGCAGCGGCGCGCGTTGCTGCGGGTCTGCTACGTGATCTGGCGCCGACCATGGATGAGCATCGCGCGCTCGACGTTCGTACACGACGTGCTGGCGACCGTTGGCCTGACGAACGTCTGTGCCGACGCGGCCGTGCGCTATCCGGAGTTCGATCCGGACGTCGTTCGCGCCGGCGGCGTCGATTGCGTGCTGCTCGCCAGCGAGCCGTGGGAGTTCGACGAAACGCAGCGCCGCGAACTGGCGGCCGCGAACGTCTTCGGGGGCGCGCGCCTCCTGGTCTGCGATGGCCGTGACTTCTGCTGGCACGGCGTGCGGATGGCCAATGGCCTCGGGCGCGCGTTGGCGCTTGCCGGCTCGCTCGGGGACTGACCGGCAGCGGCACTCGATCGTGCCCGGTGGCGGTCAGTGCATCGCCGGGTGCTTGGTCATGTCCACGATCGGTGCCTTGCCGGCGACGGCGAGGATCGTGTGGGCCATTGCCTCCACTTCGGCAGGGGTGGCGACGTGCGGGCTCTTCGCGAGGACGCTGCCGTCCTTGTCCCGGACCGCCAGGAAGTGTCGGCCGTCGGCGCTCCGGTGCGGCACCAGGTTGTGGCTGTCGCGCAAGGCCGAGCGGACGTGCAGGATGGCGTTCTGCAGCATGATCTTGCTCGTGCCGGGCAGGCCGACCAGCAGCGTCCTGCCGCCGTCGCCGCGGAGCTGGAAGTTCACCTTGTCGTGATCGAGCACCAGTTCGAAACGATTGGACATCGGGGGCATCCTCCGAGGCGCAAGGACGAGCCGATGGCGTCGCATGTTCCGGAGCACCGAGCGGATTGCAGCGGTGGGACACGACCCGGGGACTGATCCCTTGGCTGTGCTCGGGCGGAAGGCCCTGGCGGGGCTGGGGCTGCGGCAGCTTCCCTGCGCGGTGCGGCGTCGTCGTGCGACGCATGCGGGTTGGATCCACGAGGCCGGGTGGACAGGGAATCTCGCGGTCGAGTTGCGGAGCGGGGGCCCTCGGCCTGACGAGCACAATCAGGGGATCAGTCCCCGCGAACCGGCGCAGGTCCGCTGCCCGATTCGTCAGGAACTCGGCGTCGTCAGGGACTTCCGCGTCGACGTTCGTTCCCGACGTCGGCGCCGGCGGGCGTCCATGGCCCGACTGTGCTCGAGGGAGGATCGCGCGGTGCGATGTTGGCTCCACAGCAGCAGCACCAGGAACAGGGTCAGGCTGCCGCCGATCCAGAGGCCGATCTCACGCATCGCGGCGCCGGTCTCCAGTTGGTAGAGGTCGAGGTCGGCGGCGACGAACAAGGGAATGCGGTAGCCGCGATTCCGGTTCGTCTCGTACGCGAGCCACCGGTAGTAGTAGCCCCGCACCTCGAGTTGGGCGCGCGTGGCGATGTCGACGCGCTTGGGCACCCAGACGGGGATGACGTGTCCGCCGAACTCGCGCACCTGGATCCACGCCACGGTCCACGAGGAGATGCCGGCGGGGTTCGACGGGGCGGCCATCGACGTGCGCTGGATCAGCGGTCCGACGATGCGGATCGGCGTGCCTCGCGGCACTTCGTGGTCCTTCAGCTTCTCGTGGTGGTCGTGGGCGTTCAGCACCGGGAAGGCGCGCCAGTCGGCGAGGGTTCGGCTGGCCGCGGTGTCGCGCGCGTACGCGGCGAGGTGCCAGAGCGGTACGTCCTGGTCCTCCTCGACCGTTCGCCACATCGGATCCCCCGGGAACGCACTGCGGTCATCGACCTTCGCGAACACGTTCGGGTCGAGCACCGTCACCGGCGGCCAGTCCTCGTAGTCGCGTTGCATCGCGCGGCCGACGAGCATTGGCGCCCGTTCGATCGCCCGCGGGTAGGTCGTGTCGCGGAGCTTCAGCAGGTAGCCATCGACGCGGACCCAGTCGCCGGCCTTCACGCCTTCGGGCGGCGGGATCGAGAACGTCGCCAACACGTGGTTGCCGTCGGCGAGACGAACCGTCGCTTCGTAGATCGAGTAGTTGCGGACCGGGTGGCCTTCGCGAGGGCCGCTCAGTTCCTCGAGGACGCCTTCGTACCAGAGCCAGCGCAGCCGCATCGTGGCGAGGTTGTCGCGGACCTCGGCCACGGGCACGGGGCGGTCGGGAGCGCCGAGTGCGCTGGCGACGGAAGGGCCGACGTCGATCGACTTCGACAGCAGGTGGCGAAGCGGCTCGACTTCGATCGCGAGCCGCTGCTCGCGCGTCGCGTCCTGGGCGCCGGCGAGGATCTGCCGGTCGAGTTCGGGCACCGCCACGATCGTGGGCACCGGATCGTCGTCAGGTTGTGCGACCGGCGGCTGCTCGAGCGACGCCATGACGTACACGAGCATCGCGACGACGATCGCCGCCAGCGCGAACCGCGCCGATGGCGGGATCCGCGGCAGCAGCTGGATGGGGCCTTGGTGGGTCACGGTCACCCTGCGTGCAACGGTGCGGTGCGGGCTGCGGTTTGCCGGCCGTTGCGAAAGACGGCCGCCGGGGTGCGAGCCGACCGGTTCTGGCCTCGCTGCGTCGGGGCGCTGGCCGCCACCGGGAGCACGCCACGGCGATGCATCACGGTTCGCCGCTGCACCATCAGGGCTCGGGCTTCTCGAACAACCCGCCGAGGTGGAAGTTGGCGATGTCCGACCGGTCGACGATCGCCGCCGCGTTGACGCCCAGGGTGATCGCGATCACCTCGGCGATCTCCTCGGACGTGGCGCCCTCCTTCTTGGCCTTCTTGAGGTGTCCCTCGAGACATCCCTTGCAGCCCGAGACCAGCGACGCCGCGATCGCGATGTACTCCTTCGTCTTGAGGTCGATCTTCGACTTGCCGTAGGTCGCCTTGTAGAAGCCCATGTAGAGCTCCTTCAGATGCGGCGTCAGCAGCGCGTAGCTGCGCATTGCCGAACTCGGGAGCCGGCCGTCGGCCATGATGTCGCCGGGGGCCGGTTTCTTGGAATCGTCGCTCATGAGTCGTGCGGGGCGGCCGGTATACGCCCCGGCGGGCGAAACGGCTGCGATTATTGCAGCGACAACTGGAGCCGCACCAGTGCGTCGCGATCGGCGGGCAGTTCGAGTTCGCGGAAGGCGGCGTCGAACGGCAGCCACTGCAGCTCGCCGATCATCGGGCCAGGACGCAGGTGCATCACGGGTTCGCTCGGCGTGCCCGCCTGCCAGGCGTAGGGCCACTCGACCAGCCCGACGTCGCCGAACAGGTCCTTCTGGGGTGCCTGCAGCTCGATCAGGTGCACCGGCCGGCGGAGCCCGGTCTCGGCGTGCACTTCGCGGCGGATCGCGTCCTCGAGCTTCTCGCCCGGGCTGACCGCGCCGACGACGGGACCGAGCGGCCACTCCTGACGCGGCTTGTGGCGTAGCAGCAGGAACTCGACGCGGCGGTCGAGCACCTGGAACACGAAGACCCGCACGCGATGTTCGAGCTGGAACATGGCCGCCCGCCCTCCTCTAGTCGGGCTCATCGGCCGAGTTTGCGGGGAGGCTGCTGCGGGTCCCGGATTTCCGCGGCCGCTCAGTCCTTGTCGCCCGACTTCTCCAGCGTCTTGCCGTTGGCATCGGCGGTGCCGCTCGTCGCCGGCTTGCCGGCGAACATCCCGCCGACCATGGCGAAGCTGTGCGGCAGCGTCTGGTCCTGGAATCCCGAGCCCCAGGAGTGGCCACCGCCCTCGATCAGCCGCCAGGTGTGCGCGACCTTCTTCTTGTCCAGCGCGTCGTGGAGCAGCTGGTTGCCCGCGGCGAACCCGTAGCGGTCCGCCGTGCCCGCGTCGAAGTAGATGCGCAGCGTGCCGAGGACCTTGGCGTCGACCGCGTTGGCGATGCACAGCGGGTTGGCCTTCTGCCACGGCTCCTTCTCGATCGGATTGCCGAACACCTCGTCGAAGCCGAGCCGGCTGGCGTAGCCCTTCAACCGTTCCGGCAACTGGTCCGGGTCTTCGGCGAACACCGCCGCGCTGTGCGCGCCGACGGCGCCGAACAACTCGGGCTTCGTGAACGCGATGCGGAGCGCGGCCATGCCGCCCATGCTCACGCCGAGGATCGCGCGCTGTTCGCGCTTCTCGCTCAGGCGATACGTCTTCGCGAGGTGGGCGAGCAGATCGACCGTGATCAGGTCCTCCCAGCGCTGGTCCTTGCGGTTGAAGTACATCGACGTGCGGCCGCCGTTCGCACTCACGAACACACACGGCGGCAGTTGGCCGTCGCCGAGGCAGCGGTCGAGCACCGCCGCGCCGCCGCGCTCGTGGAACCGCATGTGGTCCTCGTGCATGCCGTGCAGCCAGACGACCAGCGGCCACTTGACGTCCTTCTGCTTCGGATCGTCGTACGCCTTCGGCAGGTAGACGCCGATCTCGATGTCGCGGGCCAAGGCCTCACTGCGGAAGCGCTCGGTCTTGAAGGTCAAGTGCTGCAATTCGGCGGGCGCTGCGTCGCGGCGATCGCGGCGGGGGCGATCGGGGTTCTGCGCGACGGCGAGTGATGCGGCGATGCAGAACGTGACGAACGGCAGGCAGCGGATGCGCATGCGGGTACCCGGGGGCTGGCGGTAGTGTTGCGCGCCGACCAGCGCTCGCCCAGGGGGCGAGCCGAAAAGCGCCGTGGATCCCGCTGCCGAACGCCTCGCACCGCTGCTCGGCCAGCTCGTGAACTACGAACGCTCACGCCCCGATCGGCGACTGTGGGACCTGGCGACGATGCGGGCGCTGCTCACGCGCGAGGGCGCGCCACCAGCACCACGGCCGGCCGTCCAGGTCGGCGGCAGCAAGGGCAAAGGCACGACGTGTGCGTTCCTGGCCGGGCTCGTGCACGCCGCCGGCGGTCGCGCCGGCTGCTATTCCTCGCCTCACGTCACCACGCTGCTCGAGCGCGTCCGGGTCGGTGACGCGGACATCCCGGTGGTCGAGCTCGAACGACTGCTGCGGGTGCTGCTGGCGGCGCCGTCCGAACGCGCGCCGACGTTCTTCGAAGCGATGACGGCGGCGGCGGCGCAGTGGTTTTGCGAGCAGGGCGTCGACCTAGCGATCTGGGAAGTCGGGCTCGGCGGCCGGTTCGACGCGACGACGGCGATGCCGGTCGACGCCAGCATCGTCACCACGATCGAGCTCGAGCACACCGACGTGCTCGGCGACACGATCGCCGCGATCGCCGGCGAGAAGGCGCCGGTGATCCGCGAGCGCGGCATCGGCTTCACCGGCACGACCGGCGAAGCGCTCGCGGTGATCCGCGCGCATGCCGCCTCGGTCCGCGCCGAACTGCGCGTGCTCGGCGAGCACTTCGGCGTGCGCGGCGTGCGGTGGGATGGAGCGACGGCGCGCGGCGAACTGTGGTTGCCCGACGGCCGCGCGCTGCCGTTTGCACTGCCCGACGCCGCCGCGTTCGACCTGCCGGCGCTGGCGCTCGCCGCGGCGGCGTTCGCACACGTGCTGCCCGACCACCCGCTCCGGCTCGACCCAGCCCCGCGGCCGACGTTGCCGTGCCGGTTCGAAGTGCGCGCCGAACCCGACGGCGAAGTGCTCGTGCTCGACGGCGCGCACACCGAGCAGTCCCTGCGGGCGGTGGCGGCCGAAGTCCGCCGCCGTTGGCCGCGGTCGCGCCCGGTGGTGCTGTTCGGCTCGGCCGCGGGCAAACGGTGGCAGCCGGCCTTGAGCGAACTGCTCGCAACTGCCGATGGCTTCGTCGTCACCGCCGTGTCGGGCACGACCAGCGAGGATCCCGCGGCAATCGCCGCGTTCCTCGCCTCGTGCGGCACGACGGCCGACGTGGCGCCGGACGCGGCGACCGGCTTGCGGCGCCTGCGGGCGCGGCCGGGACCGCGGCTCGTCGTCGGTTCGTTCTACCTGGCCGGCGAAGTCCGGCGCCTCGTCGACGCAGTGCCTCCCCCCGAGCGATGACTTCCCCTTCCGAGCCACGGCCGAACGCACCCGCCCCCGTGTTCGTCGAGGACGTGTTCCTCACCGACGTCTTCCTGATCAAGGGCCGTCTGCCGAACAAGCAGAAGCGGCTGACCAACCTGCTCGAGGACCACGCGCGGCGGTTCCTGCCGGTGCACGATGCGACGCTGGTCTCGCTGCGCACGCGCGAGGTGATCCGCACGGCGACGGTGATGGTGAACGTCGACGAAGTGGTGCTCGCGCACGAACTGGTCGACGTCGCCGGCGACGAGACGCTGCGTCGTCTCGCCGGCCCGGCCGCGAAGTCGACGCGGATCCGCGCCTTCTACAACGGCCAGACGCAGTTCGAGGTCGCGGGCCAGATCGAGCCGGGCGCCTACGAGTCGCAGCCGGGTGGGCGGAAGTGGTTCGTGATGCAGAAGCCGGTCGTTCGTGGCTTCGATCTGCAGCACGCGGACCTCGCGATCCTGAAGGGACTCGACTACGCGATCCTGCGCCGCGATCGCATGGCCTACGTCTACGACTTCGGCTGAACGCGCCGATCGATCCGAAGCGCCGCAGGATCCGCCGCCATGCCGTGAGGTATCTCGTCGGCAGCTGCTGGCTCGGGATCGCGGCCGACGGCTGACCGGCCTACGCTGGCGCCGTCGATGAGTTCGCCGCGCGCGCCGTTCACCGTTCCCGTCGCCGACGGCCCGCTGTCGCCGTGGGCCGACCGGGTGCTCGCAGCGCTCGTCGGTGGAGCCGCGAGCGTGGGCTTTGGTGCACTCGTGCGGCTGCAACCCGATGCTCGCGGCCACGGCACGCACGAACAACTCGGCTGGGATGCCTGCTCGTGGCCCGTCGTCTACGGCATCCCGTGTCCGACCTGCGGCTGCACGACCGCGGCGTGTCTGCTCGTGCACGGGCGCATCGCGCAGGCGTTCGTGACGCAGCCGTTCGGCGCGGCCTTCGCTGCGCTCGGCATCCTGGTCGGCGTGCACGCGATCCTCTGCCTGCTGCGTGGGCGTTCGTTCGCCGACGTGTTGGTGCGCTGGCCGTTCTGGCGGATCGTCGGCGGCGGGTTCCTGCTGCTGCTGGCCTCGTGGCTCTACACGTGGCTGACGTGGCCTTCGCCATGAACGTGCGCCGCATCCCGCTCGGCGAGCAGCCGGTGATGCCGTGGGCGAACGGCGGCGGCAGCACGCGCCAGGTCGCGATCGATCCGCCGGGCGCGTCGATGGCGACGGGCTTCCGTTGGCGCGTCAGCATCGCGACGGTCGCCCGCGGCGGACCGTTCTCGGTGCTGCCCGGCGTCGACCGGTCGACCTGGCTGCTCGCGGGCGCTGGCGTGCGCCTAGACTGCGGCGATCGCCAGGTCGTGCTCGACCGCCGGATGCAGCGCTTCGACTTCGCCGGCGAGACGCCGATCGCCTGCACGCTGCTCGCAGGGCCGTGCGAGGACCTGAACGTGATGGCGGCGCGTTCCAGCGTGCGAGTGGACGCGGCTCTTCACGAGTTGGCGCCGGGCGCTTCGCTCGACCTGTCCGCAGCTCCGCAGCGGTTGCTGCTGGCCGTGCGCGGCAGCTTCTCGCTCGATGGCGTGGGCGCCGTCGACGAACGCCACGCGCTGCGGATCGACGACGCCACGCACGGGGTGCTGCGTGTGGGTGCCGAGGGCTGCGCCGTCCTCGTCGCCGCGTTCACCGCGCGATGATCGGCAGCCGCCGCGCGGACTTCACTCGCAGCGCACACGGTTCGATCACGAACGCCGTTGCAGTACGATCCGATGATCGAACTGCAGCTCGGCGTTGGGGCCGCTGCGCGTGCCCGCGACGGCCCACGCGGGCGGCTGCTGGCGGGTGCGTGCCCAGAACGGGTCGTCGGCGAAGCCGAGCCGATGCTCGCGCGCGACGAAACCGCCGGCGGCAACGTGCATGTGTACATGCTGCTCGATTCCATCGGCGCCACGCCCTTCGTTCGGCGAGGGGTTGGCCGGTATCGGGTAGTGCCCGGGCCGGATGGTCCGAAACTCGAACCGGCCCGCATCATCCGTGCACAGGTACACGAACAAGCGCGGGTTGCTCTCGTCCAGGCCGAGTTCGCTGTAGTGGCCCGTGGCATCCGTGTGGAACGCGTAGACCCGTGCGCCACCGACCGGAGTTCCGCCAGCGTCGACGACGATGCCGCGGATGACGATCCGCTCGCCAGGTTCGTCCGCGGCCACCATGTCGGCGCTCGATTCGCAGGCGAACTCGCGCAGCAGCGCGTGCAGTTGCATCCGCAGCGCGCCGTCGCGTCGGATCGGCGCGAACGCCGCTTCGGCCAGCGCGCGCGACGGCTGCTCGTGTCCCGCTGCGAAGGAGCGGCGCAACCAGGTGAGCGCTTCCGCAGGCTTGCCTTCCACGGCCGACTTGTCGATGGCGCCTGCGTACAGCCTGAGCGGCGGTGGTGCGGGCATGCCGTCCGCGTCCGTGCAGCCGCACGCGGGCGCCGCCGAACCGGTGGCCGTGGCGTTCACGACCGCGTCCGGCGTGCGTCCGGCGGCGCAAGCCGCGAGCATCGCGAGGCAGGTGGTGGTGGAGGCGGCGAGGACGGGGCGGCGGATCTTCACGGAACTCCTGGGCCTGTGGATTGCGCAGGCGACGCCGCGCACGTTCGGAGTGTTAGCGCCGCGCTCGCGAGTCGATCCGGCAGCGGCGCCTTGCGCCGTGATCGCCGATCGGCGCCGCTACCGCCGCGCCGACCACCCGTGCTGCTTCGGGTCGTAGCGCACCTTCGCCTGCGGGAACGCCTGCAGCAGCGCCTCGGCGCGCCGGATCAACGTGTCCCGCTGCTCCCGCAGGTCGGCGGGATCGAACGCCACGATCTCCATCGGCACGTAGCCCACGCCCTCGAGGCCTTTGCCGCCCTGAAAGCGCGCCTTGTTGCTCGCCACCGCGACGTAGAGCGAGAACAGCTTCGACGGCAGCTCGATCGTCGTCTTCTGCGACGACATGCCTGCGGTCGCACTCTCGCCGATCGTGTACGCGCGGCCGTCCTCGCCGAAGATGCCCGCCGCGGTCTCGCCCGCGCTGCGCACCGTGCCGTCGACGATGACGACGAGCGGTCCGCCATAGGGCCGTGGTCCAGCACTCGTGTACTTCACGCCGCCGCTCCACGACGTGCCGGTGGGCAGGAAGCGGCCGAAGAGCGCTTCGTGGTCGAACCCGCCGCCGCTGTTGCCGCGGAAGTCGAGGATCAGGCCGGGCACGTCGCCGAGTGCTGCGAGCGCTTCGTCGATCTGGGTCGGCAGGTCGTCGCGGCAGCGGCGCACGTGCACGTAGCCAAGACCCGTCGCCGTCGTGCCGAAGAACACGTCCTGCTTGCACTGCAGCCCCTCCGGCGGGAACGCCGGGCCGGGCGGCGTCTGGTTGCCCTTGGCGAACGCGATCGTGCGGCGCCTCGTGGTCGCGCCATCGCGGTACTCGAGTTCGAGGCGGGTGCCGGCGACGTCCGCGAGTCCCTGATGGCAGGTGAAGAACATCGCCTGCTGCGGCGTCGAGAACGAGATCAGGTCGGCGAGCTCGGCGGCGCGTTGCTGCAGCCATGCTTCGGCCGGCTTGCCCTCGATCGTCACCACCTCCATGCCCGGTGCGAGCCCGGCGCCCGCGGCGGCCCCGAACGCGTTCTTCACGTGCACGCGACCAGCGATGCGACACAGGAACAGGCCCGGCGCCGCGGAGCGGTCCGGCACGTCGAGTCGGACGTTCTTGCCGGCTTCGAGCGCTCGCACTTCGGCGTGTCCGTCCTGAAGCCGCGCCAGCAGGCGCCACAGCAGCAGCAGGTGGGCTTCGGGCGTCTTCGTCTTCTTGCTCTCGGCGAGCAGCGGTGCGGTGACCTTCTTCCAGTCGATCTTCTTGCTGGCCAGCAGCGTCGTGCACTGCGTCGCGATGGCGTCGATCGCGAACTTCACGTCCGCCTGGTAGTCGACCTTGCCCTGCGCGAGGACGGGGACGAGCAAAGCCGCCACGGTGGCTCCGATACGCAGCATCCGGGCATCATCGCGTACCGCGGGCGAGCGCGGGTGCGCATTCGCCATCCGTGACGCCGCGACTCAGCGCCGCGGCCGCCGCCGGCCGCCGCCGCGCGCGGGCGTGCGCTGGTCCTTCGGGCCCGGCCGTTCTGCCGCGAGCGCGTCGAGCAGCATCGTGCGGTACGAGCGGTAGCGGCTCTCGGCGATCGCGCCCTTGGCGAGTGCTGCCTTCACCGCGCAGTTCGCCTCGCCGTCGTGCAGGCAGCTCCGGTACTCGCAGTCGGGCAGCAGCGCCGCGATCTCCGGGAACAGGAACTGCAGCTCCTGGCTGCCGACGCAGAACAGGTGGAAGTTGCGGATGCCCGGCGTGTCGAGCACGTGGCCGCCGCCCGGCAGCGGGATCAGTTCGGTGTGCGTCGTGGTGTGCCGGCCCTGGCGGATGTGGTTGAGGTCGCCGGTGCGCAGCGTCACGCCGGGGACGACGGCGTTGAGCAGCGACGACTTGCCCGCGCCCGAGAGGCCGACGACCACGCTGCGGTTCTGGTGCAGCAGCGCTGCGAGTTCGCGCAGCGAGGTCTCGGTCGAACGACCGGGCACCGTGCAGGTCTCGACGATGTGCACGCCGGCGTGGGCGTAGGCGGCGCGCCACTGCGCGGCGAGAGCCGGATCGAGGTCGACCTTGCTCAGCACCAGCGTCGCCGGAATGCGTTCGCGTTGCGCGGCCGCGAGGATGCCGTCGACGAGTTCGGGCTGGAACGGCGGCGCTTCTACGCTGGCGACCGCCAGCACGTGCGTGAGGTTGGCGGCGAGCACCTGCGCCTGCTCTTCGCCTTCGCTCGCGGCGCGCCGATGCAACTGGCTCGAGCGCGGCAGCACCGCGTCGATCGCCTTGCCGGTGGCGTCGAGCACGACGCGATCACCGACCGCGAGCGGCCGGCGCTCGTGGGATCGGGCCTCGAACAGCTTGCCGGCGAGCGGCAGCAGGCGTCGCTCGCCCTCGACCTCGACGTGGCAGACCTTCGCGTCGATGCGTAGAACGAGGGCGATCGGCGATGACGATGGCATCGAGTGCGCGCGTGGTCGGCAGGTTGGCGCCGAGTCCGACCGGTGCCCTGCACCTGGGCAACGCCCGCACGTTCCTGCTGGCGTGGCTGTCGATCCGCTCGCGCGGCGGCACTCTACTGCTGCGCGTCGAGGACATCGACGGTCCGCGCGTGAAGGCTTCGGCCGTCGCGCAGACGATCGAAGACCTGCGTTGGCTCGGCCTCGACTGGGACGGCGACGTCCTGCTGCAGAGCACGCGGCTCCCCGCGCATCACGCTGCCGCCGAACGGCTGCTGGCGGCGGGCCACGCCTATGCGTGCGTGTGCACGCGTGCGGAGATCGACGACGCGGCGTCGGCGCCGCACGAACCCGGCGACGACGGCCCGGTGTATCCCGGAACCTGCCGCGGCCGCTTCGCCGACCCGGCGGCGGCCCGCGCGGCGAGTGGTCGCGCGCCCGCCCTGCGGCAGCGCGTCGACGTCGATGCCATGCCGTTCGTCGACGGCTTCATCGGGCCGTGTGCTGGCGTCGTGCGCGGCGACTTCGTGGTGCAGAAGCGGGACGGCGGTCCGGCGTACCAGCTGGCGGTCGTCGTCGACGACGCGGCCCAAGGCGTCACCGAGGTGTTGCGTGCCGACGACCTGCTGCCGAGCACGCCGCGGCAACTGATCCTGTATCGCGCGCTCGGATTGACGCCGCCGCAGTTCGTGCACGTGCCGTTGGTGGTCGGTGGTGACGGGCTCCGGCTCGCCAAACGGCACGGCGACACGTCGCTGCGCGCGTTCCGCGAACGGGGCGTGACGCCGCAGCGTCTGGTCGGTGCGTTGGCGCGGCTGTGCGGGCAGCCGGCTCCCGACGAGTGCACGCCGCGCGACCTGCTGCCGTCGTTCGATCTCGGCCGGCTGCCGCGGCATCCGGTGCGCGGTCACGACCTCGACTGGTCGTGATCAGCGGCCGGCGGCGCTCGCGGGCTCGCCGAACAACCAGGGGCGCACCGCGAGCACGGCCGCCGTCGTCGTGGCGACGACGACGACGATCGCCAGGGCGAGCAGGCGCGTGCGTTGGCGAGTGCGGTGCGCGGCGGCGGCGCGTTCGTCGTCGACCGCGCGTTGGCAGTGGTCCGCGACCGTGCGCCAGTGTTCGAGCACGCGCAGCACGCGGCCCGGGACGTCGTGGTCGGGCTCGCGTTGCGCGGCGAACTCGTCGAGCTGTTCGCGCGTCGCCCGCGCGAGCGCCAGCCGCTGGTCGGCATCGACGGTGCCGTCGAGTTGGTGTTCGGCCAGCCCGGCACGTTCGAGCACGAGCTGGGTGTCGACCTCGCGCAGGTCGCGGGCGTAGAGCATCGAACGCTCCGCCGGCACGTGCATGCTGAGGAACAGCAGGCAGTCGCGCCGCTCCTCGAGCACCTGCAAGCGCTGGCCGAACGTGCTCGACGCTTCGTCCTGCAGCATGCCGTAGCTCGTCGCCAGTTCGACGTTGCGGCGCACGGCGCTCTCGATCTCCTGCTTGCGACGCCGCGCCTGTTCGAGCCGCTCCTGCAGGCGCGTCGCCTCCGCGGCGTCCTGCGCGTCGGCGGCGCTGATGCCGGCGACGGCGCGTTCCATGTCGAACAGCCCGGTGGTCCAGTGGCCGCGGGCCAGCGCGTGCTCGGCGCTCTCGGCGAGGCGGTCGCGAGTCGCGCGCGCCTGTTCGAGTTGCAGGCGCAGCGCTTCGATGTCGTCGAGCAACTGGCTGCGTGGGCGTTCGGGTCGATCGACGAAGGCTTCGAGCACGCGGAACGTGTCGAGGCGGCCCAGCGTCAGTTGCAGCGGTCGCACCGGAACCGGCACCGTGGCGAGTCCGGCGCGCGCCTCGGCGAGCAACTGCCAGGCCTGGTCGGTGACGTGCTGCAGGAGCTGCGTCAGCGCGTCGAGTGCGGGCGGCACCGCCGCGACGTGCGTGTTCTCCTCGGCGAGGTTGACCAGCGTCAGCTGCAGGCTGCGCAGGCCGACGGCGCCGGATGCCGGGTCGCCGCCGACGCCGCGTTCGCGGGCTCTCGTTGCCGCGGCGACGAACTCGCGCAGCGGCAGCAGCGCCGTCAGGTCCCACAACGGCGCGATGCGTTCGACGTTCGGCTCGGCCCTGGCGATGCGGTCGAGGTAGAACGCGAGCCGATGCACCCGGTCGCGCTGTCGCGCCACCGAGGGCGAGGCGCCGCCGCGTCGCGCCGCCAGCGCGTCGACCGCGGCCTCGGCGCCGCGCAGATCGAGGCGCTGCTCGGCCTCGGCGATGCGGGCGGTATCGGCCTGCAACTCGGCGGCGGCGTCTTCGACCTGGCGCGCGAGGCGCTGCAGGAACGCCGCCGGATCGTGGTGGCGAGCCCGCACTGCTGCCGGATCCTCGTCGTCGGGAAGCGGCAGCCCACCCGGCAGGCTCGAAGCCCGATGCACGACGATCGCGAAGCCGCGCACCCATTCGCCGGCGGCGGCGAACGCCTCGCCGCGGCACGACGCGGCGACGTGCGCCGCTGCGCCGGCGAACTGCTGCGCGACGCTGCGCTGCAGGTCGCGGCGGTGCTGCAGGCACCCGGGGTGTCGCGGGAACCAATCGAGCAGGCGCTGCACGCGCCGGAACTCGGCGAGCAGCGGGCCGACTTCGCCCGGCACCGCGCGGGTCATCGCCAACACGTTCCATCGGCGCGAGAGCAGGCGCTGGCGCGCGCGCCACCACTGCGCGAGGCGCGAGTCGTCGCCGGCGGCCGGCGCGGCCTGCCGCAGCGTCCCCGTCGCGGCGTCGTGCAGCCGCGCTTCGTGCGGGTCGTCCGCGAGCGCGGCCGCGAGGTCACGCAGTGTGGCCTCGAGCGTGGCGGCCGTCGGTCGCTGCCGAGGATCCCGGTGGGTGCAGGCGTCGAGCAGCTGTTCGACGCGGTCGTGCTGGGGCGGCAGCGATGCGCCGCCGCCGAGCAGCCACGCCAACGTACGGCCGAGGGCGAAGACGTCGATCGCGGCGGCGGGCACGCCGTGCGGCTCGGCTTCGGGGGCGACGAACCCGGGCGTGCCCAGGGCGAGCGGGGCGCTGGCGCCGGCGGTGATCGGGTGCGCGTGCTCGAAGTCGAGCAGGAGCGTCGTCGACGCCGTGGCCAGCAGGTTGCGCGGCTTGACGTCGCCATGGCAGAGGCCGGCGGGGGCCGCCGGGACGCGCAAGGCATGGAGCCGTGCCAGCGTCGCCGCGACGGGCGCCAGCAGCGCGCACGCTTCGGCGGCAGTCAGAGCCCCTCGTTCGGCGACCCACGCCTCGAGGTCGCGGCCAGAGACCAGCGTCGTCGTCACGCACGGGCGCTTGGTCGCCGGGTCGTTGCCGACGCTCCGGTGTTCGACGACGCCTGGCCCGGCGGCGAGGGTCGCCATCGCGAATTCCCGTTCGGCGTCCGCCATGCTGCCGGCCACGAACACCTTGACGACCACGGGCGCACCGCTAGCCGCGTCGGTCCTGGCGACGACGGTGCGCGCGGCGGAGCAATGCAGCAGCCGCTCGGCGGAAGGAGACGTGGAAGGCATGCAGGTGCCGGCCTGCCGACGGCAGACCGCAGTCCAGGGGGCGCAAGTCCCCGGGGGGTGGTGCTGGACAGCAGCTCAGGCTACCAGAAACTACCTCAGGGCGGCCGACCCGGCGGGTTTCCGACGGCAATGGCGCCCCTGACCCTGAACCTGACGGAGAACCGGCGATGCCCGTTGCCCTCGAAATCACCGACCGTTCCGGCACGCGCGAGGCCGAAGTCGGCCGCGACTCGTTCTGGATCGGCGGTCCACGGTCGCAGTGCGACGTCGAACTCGACCTCGCGGGCGTGGTCGGACGCATCGTCGAGGTGGCGTGCGACGAGCGTGGTCGCCTGCGCGTGCGCGCCGAGCCCGGCCTGCCGTTCCCGATCCGTTGCGCGACCGGAGCGGTGGGCGCGCGGTTCGAGTCCTTCCTCGACGGCGACGTGCTGAACGTCGGACCGGCCCTGGTGAAGCTGCGATTCCGCGCCGAGCCCACCGGCGACGTCGTGCACGCGCTCGATCCGAGCGTGCTCGCGTCGGCTCCCGGTTCGCCGGTGGGGGCGTGGTACCGCACGTTCATGGAGATGGCCGATCACCTCGAAGGGCTGAAGAGCCACGAGCAGATGGTGCCGGCCGCGATGTCGGCGATCCTGCGCGCGACCGGCGCCGACCGCGTGCACGTCGAACTCGACGACGAGGACGGCACGCACGCCTACTTCATGAGCCGGCCGGAGGATCGCAAGCAGTTCCGCGTCAGCCGTTCGATGGTCGAGCAGGTGCGCGCGTCGGGCCGCGTCGTGCACGTGCCGGTCGCCGCCAGCGATCCCGTGGCGCGCACGTTCCACAGCGTGCGCAGCGAAGGCATCTCCTCGGCGGTGGCGCTGCCGGTGCAGGCGCTCGGCAAGCACCTTGGCGTGATCTACGCCGACTGCACGCGCGACGGTGCGGTGTTGTCCGCCGAAGACCTGCAGCGCGTCGCCTTCTGCGCGCGCATCCTCGCGACCGCCGTCGGCAACCGCGTGCTGGTCCGCAGCCTGCTCGACCAGAAGAACCCCGGGCCGCAGCCCGCGGTGCTCGAGTCGAAGAGCCCGGCTTGCGCCGAGTTCATCGCCCGCGTCAAGCTCTACGCGCCGGCCGACTACACCGTGCTGGTTCGCGGCGAGACCGGCACCGGCAAGGAAGTCGTCGCGCGGGCGATGCACGAACTGTCGCGGCGCAAGAAGGGGCCGTTCGTGCCGGTCAACTGCGCGGCGATCCCCGCCGAACTGATGGAGAGCATGCTGTTCGGCCACGAGAAGGGCGCGTTCACCGGGGCACTGCAGACCCGGCGCGGGCACTTCGAGGAGGCGCACGGCGGCACGATCTTCCTCGACGAGATCGGCGACATGGCGCTCGAGCTGCAGGCGAAGATCCTGCGTGTGCTCCAGGACCGGATCGTGATGCCGATCGGCGGCCGGCGGCAGGTGCGCGTCGACGTGCGCATCGTCGCCGCGACGCACCAGGATCTCGAGCGCATGGTGCGCGAAGGCCGCTTCCGCGAAGACCTCTACTACCGTCTGCGCGAACTCGAGATCGTGTTGCCGCCGCTGCGCGAACGCCGCGAAGACCTGCTCGACCTCGCGCGCACGTTCGTGCGCGAAGCGGCGGAGGAACTCGGCTACGCGCAGGTGCCGGCGATCTCGGCGGCCGCCGAGGAGCGGCTGCTCGGCGAGCCGTGGCGCGGCAACGTGCGCGAACTGCGCCACGTCGTGAAGGGTGCCGTGCTGCGCGCCGCCGGCGCCGATCTGCAGCCGACGCATCTCGACCTCGACCGCCAGGTCGAACGCGTCGCCGCGGCGGCGGGGGCGGGCGATGCTGCGGCCGGGCTCGCGAACGCCACCTGGAAGGACCGCCTCGAGGCCCAGGAGAAGGCGGCGTTGCAGCGCACGCTCGCCGACGCCGCTGGCAACCTGACGCGCGCCGCCGAGCTGTTCGGCGTGCCGCGCACGACCTACCGCGAGAAGCTGGTGCGTCACGGCCTGCTCGAGAACTGACCGGAACGGGCGATGCGCGGACCGTCGCGCTCGCTAGCCTGCTCGACCCTTGTCCTCGCGCCGAACGTCTCCCGAGGCGACCCTCACCGCGGTCGGCGACGTGCACCGTTGGTGGCGCACCGCCGACGCGGTCCATCTCGAACGCACGCGCCCGGACCTCGCCCTGTTCGTCGGCGACCTCGGCGACGAGGACGTCGAGATCGCGCGCGCCGTTGCCGGCCTGCCGGTGCCGAAGGCGGTCATGCTCGGCAACCACGACGCCTGGCAGAGCTTCGGCCGCCGCACCAGCACGGCCAAGCTGCGCGAGATCCTGGCCTTGCTCGGCGACGACCACCTCGCCTATGCGGTGCGCGAAGTGCCCGCCGCCGGCATCTCGGTCGTCGGAGCGCGACCGTTCTCGTGGGGCGGCCCGAACCTGCGCAGCCCCGAGCTCTACGACGAGATCTACGGCATCCGCACGATGAAGCAGTCGGCGGCCGCGATCGTCGACGCGGCGCGCAACGCGCAGCACCGCGACCTGGTGATCCTCGCGCACAACGGGCCGCTCGGGCTCGGCGAGAACAGCAGCGACATCTGCGGCAAGGACTTCGGCAAGCCCGGCGGCGACTGGGGCGATCGCGATCTGGCCGTGGCCCTGCAGCGCATCGAGGGCTTCGGTTTGCGCGTGCGCGCGGTGATCGCTGGCCACATGCACCACAAGCTCGTGCATCCGCGCGGCGCCGAACGCACGCGCTTCGTGCGCGCCGGCGACACGTTGTTCCTCAATGCTGCGTACGTGCCGCGCGTGCGGCAGGACGAGCACGGCGGCGAACTCGGCTACTTCCTGCGCACACGCTGGCGCGCGGGCGAGTGCCTCGGCGTCGAGGAGGTCTGGGTCGACGTGCACGGCGACGAACACTCGGCGAGCACGCCGACGTTCGCCGAACTCGACCCGCTGGCGCCGCTCGCCGAGGACGTGCCCGAAGCGGAGTAGGTTCCGGCGATGCGGTGACCCGCCCGCTCAGCGGCTCGCCGCGGCGACCTTCTCGACCTCGCGCCAGACGCGCAGCAGGTTGCCGCTCCAGAGCAGACCGATCTGCGCTTCGTCGTAGCCGCGACGCACCAGTTCGCGGGTGACGTTCTTCGTCTCGCTGGCGTCCTTCCAGCCGTCGATGCCACCGCCCCCGTCGAAGTCCGAACTGATGCCGGCGTGGGCGATGCCGACGGTCTTCACCACGTGGTCGATGTGGTCGACGAAGTCGGCGACGTTGGCACGCGGGTGCTCCTTGTCGATCGCCGGCATGCCGGCCTCGAACTTCTGCCAACGCTCCTGCCGCGCCTCTTCGGAAAGCCCCTCCGTCGAAGCACCTTGGCCGACGCCGCACTCGGCCTGCCACTTGGCGACCGCCGCGCGGCGCGCTGCCGAAGCCTTGACGAAGTCGGCCAGCGCCACGCACTGCACCACGCCGCCCTTGGCGGCCAGGGCGCGCAACTGTTCGTCGTCGAGGTTGCGCGTGTGGTCGTGGACCGCGCGCGCGCCGCTGTGCGACGCGATCACCGGGGCTTTGCTGGCGGCGACCGCCTGCATCATCGTCGTCTTCGCGGCGTGCGAGACGTCGACCATGATGCCGACGCGGTTCATCGCTGCGATCGCCTCGCGACCGAGGTCGCTGAGTCCGCCGTGGATGCCTTCGGCCGGCGTGTGCGAGTCGCCGAGTTGCGTGTGGCCGTTGTGCGTGATGCTCATGTAGCGCGCGCCGCGCGCGTGGAACGCCGCGACGTTGCCGACGTCGAGCCCCATCGGGTAGCCGTTCTCGATGCCGATGCAGGCGATCAGCTTGCCCTCGCGGTGCAGACGTTCGACGTCGTCCGGGGACAGCGCCAGCCCGATCGTGTCGCCGTGCTTCTTCGCCATGCGCTCGATCGCGTCGAACTTGGCCTTCGCCTCGGCGAACGAGCGCCGGTAGCCGGGCTCGTCGAGGCGGCGCTGTGCTGTGTAGACGATGAAGAACGCGCAGTCGTAGCCGCCCTCGCGCATCTTCGGGAAGTCGACCTGCTGGTTGCCGCGCACCGACGGGTCGTGGGTCGCGCGGAAGCGTTCGCGCGTCGCCGGATCGTCGGGCAGCTGGTCGGGGGCGAGCTGCGGCTCGATGTCCTTGTGGGTGTCGAGCGTGAGCACGCGCGCGTGGATCGCGTCGGCGCGAGCGATCTGCTCGGGCGTGAGCGCCTGCTGGGCGGCGAGGAACGGAACGAGGAGGCAGCCGGCGAGCACGCAGCGCATGGCAGCTACGACTACCGGCCGCGGCCGACCCGCGCCAGCCGGGCGGGCGGCGTTCCCGGGCGTCAGACCTTCTTGATGTGCGCGGAGACGAGCTTCGTCATCTCGAACATCGTCACCGTCTTCTTGCCGCCGAACACCGGCAGGAGCTTGGCGTCGGCGTTGACGTTGGTCCGCACCTTGGCGTCCTGCAGCCCGTTCTTCTTGATGTAGTCCCAGAGGCGCTTGGTGATCTCGCTGCGCGGGATCGGGTCCTTGCCAACGACGGCCGCCAGGACGTCGTCGGGTTGCACCGGCTGGCTGAGGGCGGGATTGGGCTTCTTCTTTTCCTTGGTCATCGAATCAGGTGCGGATGGATCGCCGCGCCGGAAGCGGCGGGCGGCACCGGCCGGGATCCTAGCGACGGGGGCCTCCCGGCGGGAACCGGCGAAGTACTTTGCTGCTCCCTTGGCGTACGGCGGGCGGGGAAATCACCAGCCGCGCGGACCCTTCGGCCGCTTTGCCGGCGGCGTCGCCGCCTCCTTGCGCAAGCGCCGCTTGCCGAGCAACAGGCCCTGTTCGAGGTGCTCCCGCTGGGCGGTGTAGAACGCTTGCAGGAAGCGCGCACGGCGATTCTGCGGCACCGCGGCTGCGTCGAGACCGAGGCGCTTGCAGATCGCGGCCGTCACTGCCGCCAGCGTCTCCTCGGCGCCCGGCTGGCGCGCCTTGCGCAGCACCTGTTCGAGCACGATCAGTTCGTGTTCGCCGTAGATGCCGAGTTGGGCCGCCGTGAACACGAACTCGGCGGCCGGTGGCGGTGGCGTTCCTTCGGCGGCAGCACCCGTCGCCACCTTCGGCGGCGCACCGCCGTCGGCGAGGTCGCGCGCCAACCCAACGGGCGGCGCCAGCACGACGCGGGTGCCGGCGAGCAGATCGCCGATGCGCAGCCGTTGCGCGTTGCCGAGCGGGAAGAACAGCAGCCCCAGCACCCACAGGGTCGCCACCGTGCGCAGCACTCCGGTGTGGTCGGCGAACAACACGTCGGGCGCCACCAACAGCGTCAGCGGCAGGAACAGCTCGATCTCGCGCGTGAGGTTGCGCGCCAGCAGGATCTCGGTGGTGAGCGGGCCGCCGTCGGCGCGGATGACGCGCAGGTGGTAGCGGCGCTTGCCGGGAGTGGTGCCACGGCCGCGCGCCTCGAACCACAGGAAGTAGCCATGCCGCAGCACGAACATGGTCAGCAGCACCGGCCCGAAGCCGAGCGTGAACGCGAACAGGAAGCCGCAGACGACGAAGATCACGCCGACGATCGACAGGTCGAAGGCAAGCGCGACCAGTCGCTCGCTCGCGGTGGCGGCGCCGAACTGCAGGTCGACGCCTTCCGGACTGCGCACCACCTGCGGCGGCAGCGGTTGGTCGGCGAACGCACTCACGGCCGCGGCCTCCCGGCCCGCACGAAGTAGACCGTCCACAGCAGCGCGAACGCGGTGGCGAGCGTGTAGCGCGTCGGCACGTGGACGACGATCTGCCGGAACACGCCTTCGACCAGGGCGGCGAGCATCAGCATCACGACGCTGCCGGCGACGACGCCGCCCATGCGGCGGCCGACTTCCGCCAGCGCCTGCAGCCGCGGCATCCGGCCGGGGAACGCCAGGCGCTGCGCGATCGCGAGGCCGGCCGCGCCGCACAGCACGATCGCGGTCAGTTCGGTGACGCCGTGCGGCAGGATCCACGACCACCATTCGACGCCGAGCCCGCGTTCGTGGAACAGGGCGCTCATCGCGCCGATCATCATGCCGTTGTAGAGCATCGCCAGGATGACCGGCATGCCGAACACGAAGCCCAGGCCGTAGACCAGGATCCCGACCGACGAGTTGTGCGTGAACAGGAAGGTCGCGAAGTCGAGCAGGCCGTCGTGCTCGCCGCCGTCGAACAGGGTCTTCTGCAGCGCTTCGGTCGATGCGGCCGGATCGCGGCCTTGGGCCAGGCCGGAATCGACGAACAGGTAGAAGGTGTCCGCATCGGCCGCGACCATCGCCCAGGCCAGGGCGGCGCCGAGCAGCAGCAGGGCCGCCGAGGCGGCGACGTACCAGGCGATCGAACGCACCGCCGCCGGGAAGCCGGCAGTCGCGAATGCGAGAGCGACGTCCAGCAGGCGGCGCTTGGGTCCGTAGACGACGAGATAGGCGCGCGCGCACAGCGCCTCGAGGTAGTCGCGCAGGTTGTCGTCGAGCACGGTCGACCGGGCGACGCCGAGCGACGACAGCGCGGCGCGGTAGAGCACCGGCAGTCGCGCCACCTTCTCGGCGCCGAGCGCGCTCGGGCCGCCGCGTTCGCAGCGAGCGAGCAACTCCTCGAGTTCGACCCACGCAGCCTGCCGTTCACGGCGGAAGCGAACCGACCACGGCACGGTGTCCGGACTCACAGCAGTTCCCTCCGCTTCACCTGCAGGTAGCGCTGGATCAGTGCCGCGTCGAGCGACGCCACATCGGTGTCGAGCACCTGGGAGCCGGCGGCGCGGATGCGTTCGAGCACCAGCAGGCGATCGCGCCGGATCTCCTCGGCCACCACCGCGCGATGCAGGTCGTCGACGTCGTGCAGGTTGCGCGCCGCCGCCGCCGCCGGCAACGGGTCGCGCATCGCCACGAACAGCAGCACGTGCTTCTGCGCCAACCAGCTGACGTTGCGCAGCATCAGCTCGGCGGTGATGGCGTCGACGAAGTCGGTGAACAGCACCACCAGCGTGCGACGACGCAACTGCCGCAGCAGTTCGGTCATCGCCAACGTGAAGTTCGTCTCCTCGTTCGAATAGTCGAGCGACGTCAGCCGTTCCTGCATGGCCGCCAGCGCGTGCACGCCGGCCTGCGGCAACAGCACCGGGCTCGGCTTGGCGGCGAACGGAAACAGTCCGACGCGGTCGCCGGTCCGCAGGCAGACGAAGGCGAGTTGCAGCGCGGCGAGGATCGCGTGGTCGAGCCGCGGCATGCCGCGCAGCGGTTCGCCCATGAGGCGCCCGCTGTCGATGCAGACCATTACCGGATGATCGCGCTCGGCGCGGAACTCGCGGCAGAGCACCTGGCGATGGCGCGCCGTCGCCTTCCAGTCGATGGCGCGGCGGTCCATGCCGGCGACGAATTCGCGCAACGACTCGAAGTCGCTGCCGTCGCCGACGTACTTCTCGACCTTGAGACCGGTGGTGAACTCGCGGTTGTCGATCATCCGGGCGGCGCGCGCCCGCACCGCGCGAACGTTGGCGATCACCCGCACCGGTACGTGCAGCGGCTGCACGATCTCCCGCCACAGCCAGCCCAGCGGCCCGGTCCACCGCGCGTGCACGCGCATCACGGTCAGCGTCCCGCGTCGATGCGGGCGCAGCGGCAGCTCCGCCGTCGCCGGTGCGTCGGGCGCAACGAACAAGTTCGCGTCCGGCAGCGGGGCGGCGTCGCCGGCGAGTTCGACCACGACTTCGACGTGCACGCGGCGCGACGAGGTCACGACCACCTCGACCGACGCCGCATCCCCGAAGTGCACGAGATCCGGCGGCGTCACGTCGATCCGCATCTCGCGCCGGGTCGGGGTCACCGCCAGCTCGACGGCCAGCAGCAACCCGATCACGACGAGGCAGCCGGACCAGGCCAGCCACGCCGCCGGCAGTTCGGTGATCGTCGGCAGCGCCGCGACCGCGAGGCCGGCGCCGAACACCGCAGCGAATCGGCCGGTCGGCCGCATCAGCGCGGGGCCTTGGTCTGCTGCACGACCTGTTCGAGCACCGCCGTCGCCGCGAGCCCTTCGATCTCCGCGGCCGGCGTCAACACGACGCGGTGGGCGAGCAACGGCACGGCCAGTTGCTGCACGTGGTCGGGCAGGACGAAGTCCATGCCCTGCACCGCCGCCAACGCCCGTGCCGCCGCGGCCAGCATGTTGACAGCCCGCGGCGACGCGCCACAACGCAGCGCTCCGTGGGTTCGCGTCGCGCGCACCAGATCGACGAGGTAGTCGCGAACCGGCTCCTCGAGGCGCACACCCTGCACGGTCGCGCGCGCCGCATGCAGGAACTCGGTGCCCACGTTGGCCTCCAGGCCGAACGCGTCGAGGTCGGGAACCGCGCGCCCGTGCACGCTGGCCATGCGCAGCTCGTCGTCGCGGCTCGGGTAGCCGATGCGCAGCTTGAGCAGGAAGCGGTCGAGCTGCGCCTCCGGCAGGGGGTAGGTGCCTTCCTGTTCGATCGGGTTCTGCGTCGCGATCACGAAGAAGGCGTCGCCGAGCCGGTGCGTGGTGCCGTCGAGAGTCACCGAACGTTCCTGCATCGCCTCGAGCAGCGCGGACTGCGTCTTCGGCGGCGTCCGGTTGATCTCGTCGGCGAGCAGCAGCTCGGTGAAGATCGGACCGCGCACCAGCGTGAAGCGCCCGCTCTGGAAGTCGAATAGGCTGGTGCCGGTGACGTCGGCCGGCATCAGGTCGGGCGTGAACTGCACGCGGCGGAACTCGAGCCGCAGGCAGCGCGCGACGACGCGCGCGAGCAGCGTCTTGGCGGTGCCCGGCACGCCCTCGAGCAGCACGTGGCCGGCGGCCAGCCACGCCGCGAACAGCAGGTCGACGTTCTCGTCGTGGCCCATCACGACGCGCGCGACCGACTCGCGCAGCGTCTTCGTCACGTCAGCGATTTGCGATACGAGCATGCAACAGGTCCTCGGTCAGATGGCGGATGGCACGGGCGGTCGTCACGGCTTCGACAGGCCGCATCGCCGCCGCGTCGCGGGTGAGCAGTGCCGTGAGTCGGGCGCCGTCGGCGGCCGGCATGCGCGCCAGAACGAACGCGCGTACGGCCGAGTCGTCGAGCCCGCGCGGAGCCTGCAGCGCTTCGGCCACGCTGCGCAGCCGTTGGCGTCCGTAGCGGCGCAGTGACGGTCCGGGCGGGCCGGCGACGCGCAGCAGCGCGGCGATGTTGTCGAGCAGGAACGCCTTGCCGGCTCCGATCGCCGCCGCCGCTGGCTGCAGTGGGCCGAAACGCCCGGCGGCGATCCACGCCATCACTGCGAGCAGCAGCAGCAGGTGCACGGTGACCAGCACGAACGGGAAGCGGCCGGCGGCGTGCCAGATGCTCGGCGACAAGCCGTGTCCGTGCAGCGTTTCGTCGAACACGACCGCACCTTCTCCCTTCAGCGCCGCGACCATCGCCAGCACCAGGGCCGGATTGTCGCCGCGGTGGAGTCCGTGGTTGGCGATCAGGTCGGGATCGGCCAGCACGTGCACGCCGTCCCAGGTGCCGAGCAGCACGCCGTGTTCGCACGTGATGATCGGCTCAAGGTCGGCATGGGACCGCAGCAGTTGCACGGGGTCGCGCAGCGTCGGCGTCGGCCAGCCGTCGGGCACGCTCCACGCCGCTGCGCGTGGGTGCCGCACGATGCCGGGCAGCCCGGACTCGGTCCACGCGCCGATGTGTTCGCCGACGTCGTCGACGTCGCTCGGTTCGAGCAGACCGACACTCTCGACCCACGACGGCTGTTCGGGGTCGGGTTCGCCGATGCGCTTGGGCAGCACCACCAGCGTCGCCGGTGCCTGCGCCACGTGCGCGCGAAAGCGCAGGTCGTCGGTGGCGTCGATCTCGCGCGGCTCGGCGACCACCAGCAGGCCGCACGGGCCGAGGCCGCGCACCACGCGCGCCTGCATGACGACTTCGCCGTTCGCGCGCAGCCACTGCAACCAGCCCAGGTGGCCGAGCGAGGAACGGCTGTAGCCGTCGGCGCCACAGGTCGGCGTCGACGGGTCGCTGCCCGGCGACACCAGCAACGCCAAGGCGGCGAGCAACGACAGCGCGGTCACGATGCCGTAGACGCGGGTCCATCGCGACGCGAACGGCGTCACTGCGGGGGGCGGCATGCGACCTCCCAGTGTTGGTAGCAGGTACGGGCGTGTTCGTAGCCGTCGCGATCGGCCGCCTCACCGCCGAAGTGCACGCGTTCGACCGCGACGACCAAGGCGGCCAGCGGGTCGGCGGGCATGCCGGCCCGTGCGCGCCGCAGCCCTTCGCGCGCCGTGGCGTGCGGGGGCAGGACGTTGCCGCGCGAGGTCCACGCCGCGAACGCACGCGCCAGCAGCGCGTGCACGGCGCCGTGGTAGTCGCCCGCAGCGGCGAGCCGTTCGTGGTCGGGCAAGGCGATCGCAGGCTCGGGGACGCCGTCCGCCGCGCGCCGGCCGGCGACCTTCGGCTCGCGTGGCGGCGGGGTTTCCCCAGCGGTGCGCGCCCGGAGGATCGCCGCCAGCAGCAACGCCCCTGCGACCGCGACGCCGACCCACAGCGCAACCGGTCCCATCGATGCGAGTCCGCAGGGCACGAGGTGCCATGCCTGGCTGCGGTGCGTTCGTTCGCGCGGGCCGGAGCGGGCGCCGTAGCGGCGGCCCAAGGGGCTGGCGCTGCCGTGCCGGTCGCCGTCGTCCCCGGGCAAGGCCATCTGCACGTCGGCATCGCGCAGCACGCTCCGCGCCCGTTCGCCGACGTCGGTCTGCGCCGTCCCCGCGAGGCACAAGGCGAGGCTCAGCAGGGCGCCCCGCAGTTGCACCATGGCGGCACGCTAACGCCCTCGGAGGACGTTGCAATCGGGGACAGTGGTTGCGGTCATTGCCTCGATTGCTAGAACGACAGGCCACGTTTGCCCTCGTCGGCTGGAGAGCCCTCGCCCCATGACCTCTGCCTATCGCTTGCCGGTTGGCGGCCTCGTCGCCAAGTCCCTCGGTATCTACTTCGGCAATCTGCTGCCGTTCACGCTGCTGGCCGTGCTGGTCTATGCGCCGTGGATCGCTGTGCGGTTCGCGTTCGAATCCTCACCGACCCAGGCCCTGCTGTGGTCGGGAACGATCCTGCAGCAACTGGGCGGCCAGGTGTTGGCAGGGGCCCTGACCTACGGCGTCGTGCAGAAGCTGCGGGGGCAACCGGCAGCGATCGGCGACGTCGTCGTCGTCGGCGTGCGGTCGTTCCTGCGCGTCTTGCTGGTCGGCATCGTCTACGGCCTGCTGGTCGGCTGCGGCACGCTGCTGCTGATCGTGCCCGGCATGATCCTGCTGACGGTCTACTACGTGGCACTGCCGGCGGCCGTGCTCGAGAGCAAGGGCGTCGGCGGCGCGATGCAGCGCAGCAGTGGCCTGACCCGCGGCAACCGCTGGCCGATCTTCGGCGCGGTCGTGCTGTTCACCATCGTCATGATCGGGGTCGGGATGCTGCTCGGACTGGCGACGGTCACGACGACCGACGAGGTGCCGCCGATGTGGCTCGAAGTGGCGTTCACCGTGTTGCTGGCGCCGTTCGGGGCGACCATGCCGGCGGTGTGCTACTTCATGCTGCGCACCGGCAAGGAGAACACGGACTCGCAGCAGATCGCGGCGGTCTTCGACTGAAGCGGGTTTGCGGCGGCCGAGGCCAGGCGTGAAAACGGCCGGCCGCTCGGCATCATCTCTGCCCCGAAATGGCCGAAACCGCGGATCTGGTCGTCGTCGGCGGCGGCATCGTCGGCTGCGCCGTCGTGCAGCACTGCGCGCGGCTGCTGCCGGCGGAAACGCGCATCGTGCTGCTCGACCGTGGCCCGATCGCCGGCGCCACGTCGGCCTCCTGCATGGGCCACCTGATGGTGACGCCCGACGACGCGCAGGAGTACACGTTCTCGGCGACGAGCCTGCGGCTGTGGCGCGAGCTGGCCGAACGGCAAGGCGGCTTCGACTACAACCCGACCGGCGCGCTCTACCTCGCCGACGGCGACGGCGACGTCGAGCTGTTCGAAGTGCTGCGTCGCCAGTTCGCGGACCACGGCGATCGCGCGGACGTGCTCGACCAGAAGCAGCTGCGCGAACTCGAGCCGGGGCTCGCGCACGACCTGCCTGGTGCTCTGTTCTATCCCGGCGACGGCGTCGTGCTGCCGATGCTCGCGTGCGGCGCGATGCTGCGCGAGGCGAAGCGGCACAACCGCAACGTCGTGGTGCGGCCGTTCAGCGCGGTGCATGGCGTGCGCACCGCCGGCGGCCGCGTCGCCGGCGTCGACACCGCGGCCGGGCCGATCGACGCGCCGATCGTCGTGAACTGCTCGGGCGTATGGGCACCCGAGATCGCGCGTCTCGCGGGCCTGCCGGGGCTGCCGATCCACCCGCGCGCCGGCAACCTCGCGATCACCGGCCATCACGTCACGCCGATCCGCACGCAGTTGCTCGAGATCGCCTACATCCGCTTCGCGCACGGCGCCGCCAAGGTCGATCCGACGCGCACCGACGATGCCGGCGGCCACGCGGTGAACATGCAGCCGCAGACCAACGGCGGTTGTCTGGTCGGCAGCACGCGGCAGTTCCGCGGCATGGACCGCACGCTGAACCGCGAACTGCTGCACCGGTCGTTGGCCCGCGCGCGGCGTTACGCGCCCGGCCTCGGCGAGGCGCCGATCGTGCGCACCTGGGTCGGACTGCGGCCGTACTCCATCGACCAGCATCCGCTGATCGGGCCGTGGCCGTCGCTGCCGGGCTTCTGGATCGCCGCCGGTCACGAAGGTCTCGGCATCTCGCTCGCGCCGGTCACCGGGCTGTTGCTGGCACAGCAGATCGCCGGCGTGCCGACCGAACTCGACGCGACGCCGTACCGGCCAGGGAGGTTCTCGTGAGCAACGACGCGCGCGTTCCCGGCACCGGCGATCGGCCGGTGGTGGAGTTCACGTTCGCAGGCCGCACCGTGAGTGCGTTCGCCGGCGACACGATCGCGATGGCGCTGTGGGCCGCGGGCGAGCGCGCGCTGCGCGCGAGCAGTGCCGCCGGCGCGCCGCGCGGGGTGCTGTGCAACATGGGGATCTGCTACGAGTGCCTCGTCGTCGTCGAAGGCAAGACGGTGCGTGCCTGCACGACGATCGTCGAGCCCGGCATGAACGTGCAGCGCGGAGGCAAGCCGTGAGCGAACGCGTGCTCACTGCCGACGTCGGCATCGTCGGCGCCGGCCCGGCCGGCATGGCGGCGGCCAACGTCTGTGCCCTGGCCGGGCTCTCCGTCGTCGTGCTCGACGAAGGACACCGCGCGGGCGGCCAGATCTTCCGTCAGCTGCCGCCGGGCGCATCAGGCACGGCGATCGCCGAACCGCCGAGCCATCACCACGGCCACGAGCTGCTCACGACGTTCTCGCACAGCCAGGTCGCGCTGCGCAGCGGGGCCACGGTGTGGGACGCCAAACCGGGGCGGCTCTGGTTCGAACAGGACGGCGCGTCGTGGCTGCTGCGCTGCGAACGCATCGTGCTGGCGCCCGGTGCCTACGACCGCTGCATCCCGTTCCCCGGCTGGACGCTGCCCGGCGTGCTGACCGCCGGTGCGCTGCAAGTGATGGTGCGGGGCTTTGGCGTGGTGCCCGGCAAGCGCGCACTCGTCGCTGGCTCGGGGCCGCTGCTGCTGCCGACGGTCACCGCGCTGCTGAGTGCCGGGGTCGAAGTCGTCGGCGCGGTCGAGGCGAGCTCGCGCTGGCGCGCTCTGCGCGCGCTGCCCGGCGTGCTCGGCAACGGCGCCCGCCTGCGCGAAGCGTTCTGGTACGCGCGGCAACTGCTGCGCGCTGGCGTGAAGCTGCAGTGGGGGTGGACGATCGTGCGCTGCGAAGGCGACGGCCGGGTGCAGCGCGCGACGATCGCGCGGGTCGACGGCGAGGGGCGGCCGCGCCCGGGCAGCGAACGCACGCTCGAGGTCGACGTGGTCGGCGCGGGCTTCGGGCTCGTGCCCTCGATCGAACTCGGGCTGCACCTCGGCTGCACTTCGCGGTGGAACGCCGCGCGCGGTGGACATTGCCTCGTCGTCGATCGCGAACAACGAACGTCCGTCGCCGGCGTGTGGGCCGCGGGCGAAGCGTGCGGCATCGGCGGCGCGGAAGTCGCGGCGGCCGAAGGGAAAGTCGCCGGCCATGCGGTGGTCGCTTCGGCGCGCGGTGGGCACGTGCCGCTGCTGGCCTTGGCGAAGGCGGCGCGCGAACGGCGTTCGTCGGACGCGATGCTCGGTGCGTTCGCCCCGCTGCCCGGGCTGCACGAACTGGCGCGCCCCGACACGATTGTGTGCCGCTGCGAGGACGTGACGCTGGCGGTGGCGCAGCAGGCAGCAGCACTGCACGGGCCGTCGGCGCGCGCGATCAAGGTCGGCTGCCGCGCGGGGATGGGGCCGTGCCAGGCGCGCATCTGCGGGCCGTCGCTGCAGGCGCTGGCGAGTAGGGACGGGGCGCGGGCCATGGATGTGCCGGTCGTGCAGGTGCCGCTGAAGGCGGTGCGCGCGAGCACGATCCTGGAGGCGCCGGCGGGGTAGGGGGGCGTCGGCGGATGCACGCCGGTATGGTGGGGTGCACGCATCCTCCAATCCGGACACCGATCCGCCGTGAGTCAGAGACCTGAGGTCGGTTGTGAGGCAGCGATTCGCGAGTTCGTCAGCCAGAACCGATCAGCCCAGACCGGTCTGCTCGTGGAGTATGGGTGGTCGGTGCCAAGTGCTGACCTCAGGGCGAATCAGCTATCGCTGCACCTGCGGTTTCTCAGCGGGCGTTCGTACTGCTGCTTCGAGCCCGTCTGCCACATTGGACTGTCCGAACGACGATCCTGGGTGAAGCTGCGAGATCTGCTCGCCAAGCACGGTGTCGCGCTGAAGGCGTCCAACGCAACGATCGACATCGTATTGGTCGTCGAGCCGGGTGCTGTTTCGGAGTCCTCAGGGCCAGAGCAAGTTGGGTACTCTGCCTCGGAGCAGTGGCTGGAACGCGAAGCATCGTGAGCCACCGATCGCCGAGGCGTGCCCTGCGAGGCTGCGCCGATACTCTCCGACCTCCCATGGCATGCTCGGTGGTGGCAACCGACTCTGGGTCGTGTCCAGATGCGCGGAGAGACAGGAAGCCAAGCGAATGACACCCGATCACGCTGTCTGTTCCCATGGGGGCACAAACTCCCCGCTCATCCAGAGCATCTCGAAGGCTCTGCACGCGTCGAGCCCAGGATCGGGAGTGAGGGTCAGCATTGAGCGGTCTGCCGCTTGGATTTCGTTGCGTGACGGCAGCGGACGAATCTGGGCGAAGGGTCTCTGCTGGAACATCATCGATGGCGTCGGGCGAGACGTCACACAGCCTGCGCTGGTGCTCGTGCATGGCGATCTCAAGCCAGAGTCGATCGAATCGGACCTGCGTGTGACGTTCCCGAGCATCCGAGTCGTAGTCGACAACGACATCGCATTTCAGTAGGTGGAACCACGCGCTGGGTCGTCCACAACGTGGTGGTGATTCGCCACCGCGACTGAGCATCGCGCGATCAGCACGGTCGTAGCCGGGCGGGAGGTTGCGTTCGTTCGCGTGCCCGTGTTGAACTTCGGCCGATCGCCGCCGAACTCCGGACCGTTCTTGATCCAGAATAGCGACATCGCCGGTCGCCGACGCATGCGCCACGTCCCGCGCCGATGACCTGGCTGCCGCGCTTCGCAACGCGAATGAGTTCGGGAGGCAGAGCATCCTGGGCGCGACTGCACTTCGGCGCGATCGCAGCAGTTGATTCGAACGGCGAGCGACCCCTCGCTAGGACACTCCGAGAAGGACTGTCGTCAGCGGCGTAGCGCGCGTCGCCGGGAGGCTGCGGTCGCGCGATCCCGGGCTCGCCCTTGCGCGCGCCAACGCCGAAGCGCGACGATCGCGGCATGCGCGCGTTTGTCCTCGCCATCGCTCTCGCCGCCGCACCGGCCCTGACCCAGGAACCCCTGCGCTTCGCGGTCCTCGTCGCCGACGCCGCCGACAGCCCCGACGTCGTGTTCGTGCGCGGCGTGAAGAAGGCCGCCGAAGAACTCACCGCCGCCGGCGGCATCGATGGCGCCAAGGTCGAACTGCTCTTCGCGCCCGTACCCACGCCCGCCGCCGTCGCGACCGAAGTCGCCAGGCTCGCGGCCGAGGGCGTCGCCGGCATCGTTGCACCGCCGGACGAAGCGCTCGCCGCCGCGGCCGTCGCGGCAGCGGCCGGCAAGCTGCCGTGCGTTGCGTTCCGCAACGACTACGCCGCGTGCGTGCCGGTGATCGATCGCCTGGTCGAGAAGACCTTTTGCATGACCCGCGTCGCGCTGCTGCGCGACAAGCACAAGCCGGCCGTCGAGTTCGGCAAGCAGCTCGCCAAGGCCGGCTTCACCGCGCCGACGACGTTGCTGTTCGAACACGAACTGGGTGCTGGCCCGAAGGTGTTCGCGAAGGCCCTCGAGAAGGGCCGTCCCGAGGTCTGGGTCTTCGACGCCGAGCCCGCCGCGACCGCGCAGTTCGTGCAACAGAACCTCGCCGACGATCGAGCCCCGATCGTGCTGCTGCCGCGCGCGTTCGGCACGGCGACGAAGGCGCTGGGGCGCCGCGTGTTTGCGCTGCACGGCCTGTCGCCCGGCTGCGTGCCGACGACGAGTCGCTTCCGCAGCGAATACGAGATCTCGCACGGCGTGCCCGGCTGTTCGGCGGCCGAGGGCTATGAAGGCGTGCACGCGCTGGCGAAGGCGTTCGACCAGGCGAACGCGCGCGACACGGCGGCCGTCGATGCCGCGTTGCGTGCGCTCGTGCTCGAGGGCGTGCGCGGCCGCTACACGTTCGCGCCGGCACTCGGCGCGTTCGCGCCGCCGCTCGGCGTGTGGATCGCAGCGGGCGATCGCCCGCAACCGTACGTGCCCACCGTCGTGCCGCTGCAGGCCGTCGGCGCCACCGCCGGCACCGCAGCACCCGAAGAACGCAAGCCGCAGGCACAGGTCGGCGAGCCGTTCGGAACCTGGCGCACGCGCCAGTTCCTGCCCGAGGACGGCGCCCAGCTCGTCGTCTGCCAGTGGGCCGAGGACGGGGGTTTCCGCACGATCGGCGACGACCTGCAGCTGCTCGGGCTGTCGACCGCCGGGGCCGATCCGCTCGTCGACCACCTCGTCAAGGAGGAGATCATGGCGCGCGTGCTCGCCATCACCTCGACGAAGTACGGCCGCACCACGACGGGGGCCGGCATCGTGGGGCAGAGCCTGCGCATCGCGTTCGTGATGCACCTGTCGGTCCCCGAACGCGAGAAGAAGAAGCTGCGCACGTGGCCGGCGCTGTTCGGCGGCGACCACGCCGATGCGGGCGGACAGGCGTTCGGCACCTTCTGCCGCGTCTACAGCTCGTTCATCCGCCGCACGATCTTCCAGCCGCACGCGCTCGCTCCCGCGTTGACCGCTGCCGACCGCGAGTACCTCGACGGCACGTACAGGTTCAGCAGCGACTACGAGAAGGACAAACGCAGCGAGCTGATCCGCGCGCTGATCAACGGCTACGCCGGCTCGATGGCGTTGACGCTCGCGCACGAGGTCGGCCACCTCGCCGGACTCGGGCACGTCACCGACGACCCGGTCGAGATCATGAACGTCAACGAAGGCTCGGGCCTCGACTACCGCGACGCGAAGTTCGGCGCGGCGTCGTTGGCGAGCATGCGCGAGCGCTACGGGCTCACCGGCGACAAGCCCGGCAAGCCCGCCAAGAAGTGAGTCAGTTTCCGACCAGCGCCTCGATCGCGTTCGACGACACCGCGCCCGCCGGGTTGAAGCCCGGATCGACCGAGACGCCCTGCGCGAACAGCGGGATCCCCATCAGCCCGATGTTGGCCGGCAACGGGAGGCTCCAGCCGGCAGCGCCGGCGACGGCGGGGGCGTAGATGATCAGGTCCGGCGTGGCGTAGCCGATGCACCCCGTCATGCCGAGGAAGTCGAGCGGCAGCGCGCCGAGCGCTGACAGTCCGAGCGCGAACACCGCGACCGGCTGCGTCGGGTTGCAGTTGCTGAGCACCAGCGGCCACGGCTGGCCGATGCGCGGCGCATCGCTGGCGGCGAGCAGCGGGGCGCCGACCGAGCCGACGCAACCGATCCCGAACGACTTCACCCGCGCCCCGTACTCGTCGGTGACGCCGTTGACCGTCGAGCCGACGATGCCGCCGTGGCGCACGACGAGGCGGCGAGCGGCGTCGAACGCCAGCCCGAAGTCGCGGCCCGGAGTCGCCGCGGTGGGCACCTGGTTCCACGTCACGCCATTCCATTCCCAGGTGTCGTTGAAGGCCGCACCGTTGGTCGGGTTCATGCCGCCGACCAGCACGCAGACGCCGCGGACGAGGTCGTAGACCATGCGGGCGCCGGTGCGCGCGGCCGGAGTGGCGCCGACCACGGGTGCGGCGCTCCACGTCGTGCCGTTGAACAGCCAGGTGGTGGTGTTGCCGCCGACCTGCGGATCGATGCCGCTGAACAGAACGGTGACGGCGTTGCCGACGTCGTAGCACATCGCGGCGCGTTCGCGCGGCCCGGGCTGGGTGGCGCCGGGCACCTGCGTCCAGTTCGTGCCGTCGTATTCCCACGTCGCTGCGTTGGCGATCGGGAAGCCATTCGTCGACCCGCCGTAGAGCACGACGCGGCTGCGCGCCGAGTCGTAGGCCATCGAGTGCTTCCACAGGCCGCCCGGGTTGGATGCCGGCGACGCCTGGTTCCAGTTCGTGCCGTTCCACTCCCACGTCTGGTTGCTGCCGGTGCCGACGCTGATCGCCGTCGTCCAGCCGCCGTAGAGCACGTACACGTTGCGGCTGATGTCGTAGACCATGTCGGCCATGGTGCGCCCGGTCGGCGTGGTCGTCGGCGCGAGTTGCGTCCAGGTTGCGCCGTCGTAGGTCCACGTCTGTGCGAGCGGGGAGAAGGTCGCCGCGCCGCCGAACAGCAGGGCGTTGCCGGCCAGATCGCCGGCCATGCAGTGGCCGGCGCGGTTGCCGACCGTGGTCGGTGGGGTGGCGGCGACCCACTGGGCCGGGAGGTTCGCCGCAGTCAGCAGGGCCGGGAGCGTGAGGAGGCGGAGGGTGTGCATTGGTGAGGCAGAAGGCGCTTTTCGGCGCCGGGTGGCCAACGGAATCCGCGGCCTGCGTCGACGAAGTGGCGCGGGGCGATGGGTATACCTCGTGGGATGAAGTGCTTGCGTCCCCTCGTTCTGCTCTGCTCGTTCGCCACGTTTGCCTGCCAGGGAACCGCGCCGTCGGCGATGGCCAACCCGGCAGCTGCCCCGGTCGCCGAGACGACGAAGCCCGGGGAGCCCGCGAAGCCCGACGAGGGAAAGGCGAAGGCCGACGAGGCGAAGGCGAAGGCCGACGCGAAGAAGGCGATGCAGAAGGAGCTGCGCGGCAAGCTGCGCGAGCAGGACGCGTTCGCGGTCGAGCAGCAAGTCGCCCAGCTCGACCGGGGCGTCCGGCAGGCGTCGATCGAGGCGTCGCTGGCGAAGACCGCTGCCGACCTGGCGCACGCGCGCAGCGAGCTCGAGCTGTTCATGAAGGAGCTGCGGCCGCGTGAGATCGAGGAGAAGAAGATGGGCCTCGATCAGGCGACCTACCGGGCCGAACACAGCAAGGACGAGTACGGGGAGCTCGAGGCGATGTACCAGGCCGATGAGTTCGCGCGGAAGACGAAGGAACTGGTGCTGAAGCGCGGTCGCCGCGACCTCGAGATGGCGGAGCGTTACCTCGCGATCCAGAAGCGCGAGATCGTGCACTTCGAGAGCGTGCAGTTGCCGGAGCGCGAGCGGCAGTTGCGCCAGCGCATCACCGACGCGGAGCTGGAACGCATGAAGGCCGAGACCGAGGCCAACAAGTACAAGCTCGAGGTCGCCCTCGCCGACAAGAAGGCGAAGGACCGCGCCGCCGATCTCGCCGAGGAGATCGCCGAGCTGCAGGAGAAGCTCGCCAAGGAGGGTTCGTGAGCCGCCGGCTCGCGGCCGCGGCACTGCTCGGCGTCGTCACCGCGCAGGCCCCTTCGCCAGCCGCCGCCGACCTCGGCACGCCGGCCGCGGCGCGCGCCGCCGTCGACCGGGCGCTCGACTTCTTCGTGTCGACGCAGAACCACGACGGCAGCTGGGGCTCGACGTCGTGCGAGACGACGATGGAGATGGTGTTCGCGGTCGAGACCCACTACGCGTGGAGCGTCGCCGCGCACGGTCTCGCGACGATGGCGCTGCTGCGGGCGCCGGAGACGCCGCAGCGCCGCGCTGCGCTCGATCGCGCGGTGCGCTGGCTGTGCAACTGCCGGATGACGCTGCGCGGGTCGACCTGGGACAACGACGCGGTGTGGGGCTGGCTCTACGGCGCGGTGTCGACCACGGCGATCGCGCAAGATGCGCGGTTCCAGACCGACGAATGGCGTGGGCCGGTCGCGCACCGCGGCCGGGAGTTCGCGGGTTGGCTGGCGAAGAACCAGGAGCCGCTCGGGGGCTTTGGCTACTACGACGACCCGCCGTTCACGCGCCGGCCGAAGTGGGGCACGAGCTTCTCGACCGCGCTGGTCGTGCCCGCACTCGGTCTCGCGAACGAAATCGGCTGGCTGCCCGACACCACGACGCGCGATCGCGCCCTCGAGTACGTGCGCCGCTGCCGGTTGCCCAACGGCGCTTACGAGTACGACCTTTCACCGGTGCCGCGCATGTCGGGCGGCGAGCACATCAACGACGTCAAGGGCAGCCTCGGCCGCATCCAGGTCGGCAATTGGGCGCTGCGCAAGGCCGGCGATCCGGCGATCACCGACGACGTGGTTCGCACCGGCCTTCGGCAGTTCTTCGAACACCACCGCTTCCTCGCGGTCGCGCGCATGCGGCCGATCCCGCACGAGGCCTACTACCTGAACGCGGGCTACTTCTTCTACTTCGGCCACTACTACTGCGGGCTCGCGATCGAGCTGCTGCCGGTCGCCGAACGCGAGCCGTTCCGCGGGCAACTGCGCACCAAGCTGATCGAGACGCAGCGCGTCGACGGGTCGTACTGCGACTTCCTCGGCTCGAGCTACATGGTGACTTCGTCGACGGCGTTCGCGACGCTCGGCCTCCAGGCCGGGCTCTGACACCGACGTCATCGAACCGTCGTCGTCGGCCGCCGCGCCACCGTGGTGGGTCCGGGGTTCGGCATTTGACCGCCTTCGGGCGCTGCCCTATCGTCCTCCGCCCTTCCTGCGGGTCGACCGGGCCGCGTGCGCAAGACCGTTTCCCTAGCTCCTGGGCTCCAACTCGGCGGCGAGTCGTTCCTCGTCATGGCCGGGCCATGCGCGGTGGAGAGCCGTGAGCTGTTGCTGGCTGCGGCAGAAGCGGTTGCGGCGGCCGGTGCGTGCATGCTGCGCGGCGGTGCCTTCAAGCCGCGCACCTCGCCGAAGTCGTTCCAGGGTCTCGGCGAACCGGGCTTGGCACTACTGGCCGAAGCGTCGCAGCGCACCGGCCTGCCGGTGGTCACCGAGGTGCTCGATCCACGCGACGTCGAGCGCGTCGCGGCGCACGCGGCGATGCTGCAGATCGGCAGCCGCAACATGCAGAACTTCGCGCTGCTGCGCGAGGTCGGCCGGCAGCGCAAGCCCGTGCTGCTCAAGCGTGGTGCGGCAGCGACGCTCGACGAGTTGCTGCTCGCCGCCGACTACATCCTCCAGGAAGGCAACGACCAGGTGGCGTTGTGCGAACGTGGCGTGCGCGGCTTCGATCCGACGACGCGCTACGTGCTCGACCTCGCCGCCGTGCCGGTGCTGCGCCAGCGCACGGGGCTGCCGATCGTCGTCGACCCGAGCCATGGCACGGGCGACGCGACCCTGGTGCCGGCGATGGCGAAGGCGGCATTGGCCGCCGGCGCCGATGGCCTGCTGATCGAGGTGCACGCCGCACCGGAGCAGGCGTTGTGCGACGGCAAGCAGGCGCTGCGCCCGGCCGAGTTCGCGCAGCTCATGCAGGACCTGCGGCGGCTCGCGCCCCTGTGCGGCCGACGGTGGCCGCGTGGTGTCGCCGACACGCTCGACGACCGCCGCGGTCGGCGAGCCGGTCTTGCCCATGGCAGTTTCGACGACGAGGTGATCGCGCCGTGACGCACCGCTCCCGCAAGCCGTACATCGCCGGCAACTGGAAGATGAACCTGGACCGGGCGCGCTCGCTCGACCTGATCAAGACGATCAAGGGGCGGCTCGGCGACGGCGGCGACCGCGAGGTCGCGTTCTTCGTGCCGGCGATCTACCTCGCCGACGTCACCGCCGTGGCTCAGGGTTCGCCGCTCGGCGTCGGCGGGCAGAACCTCTGGTTCGAGCAGAACGGCGCGTTCACCGGCGAACTGGCGCCGCGCATGCTGCGCGAGGTCGGCGCCGACCGCGTGCTGGTCGGCCACAGCGAGCGCCGCCATGTCTTCAACGAGCCCGACGAGTGGATGGGCCGCAAGCTGCGCGCCGCGCTCGACGCCGACCTGCTGCCGATCTACTGCATCGGCGAGACGCTCGACGAGCGCAAGGGCAGCAAGACCGACCGCGTGCTGAAGCGCCAGCTCGAGAGCGGCTTCGAGAAGGTGCGCGCCGAAGATGCCCACCGCATGACGATCGCCTACGAACCGGTCTGGGCGATCGGCACCGGCGAGACCGCGACCGGCGAGCAGGTGGCGCTCGCCCACAAGGCGATCCGCAAGTGGCTGGTGCAGCGCCTCGGCGAGGATGCCGCGAGCCTGATCCGCATCCTCTACGGCGGCAGCGTCAAGCCCGACAACGCCAAGGAGCTGATGGCGATCGAGAACGTCGACGGTCTGCTCGTCGGCGGCGCCAGCCTGCAGGCCGAGACCTTCCTGCCGATCGTCGAGTTCGACCGCTGAGAGCCGTGAAACCGACCAGGATCCACGCTCGCAGATTGCCCTCGGCGGCCGCGCGGCCGCAATTCTCCCTTCGGCTTCCACTGTATCCGCATTCACCGTTGCCCGCCGCGTGCGGGTTCCACGCATGATCGTCCTGCACTACCTGGGTTGGATTCTGTTCTTCGCGTCGGCCGTGCTCATGACCATCGTCGTCCTCCTGCAGGAATCGAAGGGTGGCGGCCTGGCCGAGGCCTTCGGCGGCACCGGCGCTGAGACGTTCGGCGTCAAGACCGGCGGCATCAACCGCTTCACGTTCCTGCTCGCCGCGATCTTCTGCGGCTCGGCGATCCTGATCAGCGCGACCTGGACCGTCTGACGGCCGCGTTCGCTGCCATGTCCGTGCACGCCCACAGCATGACCGGCGTCGGCTTCGCGGCCGGGACGTGCGAGGTCGGGGACGTGCGGATCGAGGTGCGCACCACGAACGGCCGCGGTTTCGCGGTCAAGCTGCGGCTGCCGGCGGCGATGGCGGCGTTCGAGGCCGCCGTGGAGGACCAGGTGCGCGCGGCGCTGACGCGCGGCTCGGCGATGGTCGTCGTCGAGCGCACGAAGGGAGACCCCGGACTGCCCGACCGCGGCCTGCTGCGCGCGGTCGATGCCGAACTCGTCGCGCTCGCGGACGAACTGGGGCACGCCCCGCCGACGTTGGCCGACGTGCTGCGCGCCGCCGCCGCCACCGGCCGGCCGGAGCCGATGACGTCGCGCCCGCTGCCGGCCCGGTTGCAGGCGCTGCTCGCGCAGGCGCTCGACGCCTTGCTGGCGCATCGCGCCGCCGAGGGCGCGGGCACGGCTCGCGCCATCGCGCAGCACCTCGGCGAGTTCGAGGCCGCGATCGCGCGCTTGGCCGAACGTTCGCCACAGCTCGTCGCCGACCACGAACGCCGCCTGCAGCAACGCGTGCAGGAACTCGCCAAGGCCTGGCTGCCGTCGCCGCCGCCGGCGTTCGAGTTCGTGCGCGAGGTCGCGGCCTTCGCCGATCGCGTCGACATCGCCGAAGAGCTGCAACGGCTGCGGGCGCATGCCGCCGAGCTGCGGGCCACGCTGATGCGCCCGGGCGAGGTCGGCAAGCGCCTCGAGTTCCTGCTGCAGGAGCTGCTGCGCGAGACCAACACCGCGGGATCGAAGTCGCCGGACGTCGTCATCGCGCACACCGTCGTCGCGATGAAGACCTGCATCGAACGGATGAAGGAACAGGCCGCGAACCTCGCATGACCGCGCGCGGCCAGCTCGTCGTGATCTCGGGCCCGTCGGGAGCCGGCAAGACCTCCGTCTGCCGCGCGCTCAAGCTGCATCCCGAGGTCGAGTTCTCGGTCAGCGCGACGACGCGGGCGCCGCGGCTCGGCGAGCGCGACGGCGTCGACTACCACTTCCTGTCGCGCGACGACTTCCAGCGCCGCATCGCCGAGAACCAGTTCCTCGAGTGGGCGACCTACGCCGGCAACCTCTACGGCACGCCGCGGTGGCCGATGGACCAGGCGCTCGCGCGTGGGCGCACGTTCCTGGTCGAGATCGAGGTCAAGGGGACGCGCCAACTGCGCGAACGCGGCGTCCCGGGCCTCTACCTGTTCATCGCTCCGCCGAGCATCGACGAGTTGCGGCATCGCCTGCAGAAGCGCGGCAGCAACGACGCGGCCGAGATCGAGCAGCGCGTGCGCATCGCCGCGGACGAACTGGCGGCGGCGCGCGACTCGGTCGGCGGCACCCCGATCTACGACGTCATCCTCGAGAACGTCGACCTCGACCGCACAATCGACGCGGTGCGGAGGCTGCTGTGGCCGTGACCGAAGTCCTGCTCGGCGTCGGCGGTGGCATCGCCGCCTACAAGCTCGCGTTCGTGGCCAGCCGGCTCGTGCAGCGCGGCGTTCGCGTGCGCGTCGCGATGACCCGGCACGCCGCCGAGTTCGTCGGCCCGCTCACGTTCGCTGGGCTCACGGGCCGGCAGCCGATCCTGTCGTCGACCCAGGTCGATGCCGATGGCCGCGTGCCGCACATCGACGCCGCGCGCGCAGCGCAGGTGTTCGTGATCGCGCCGGCGACCGCCGACCTGCTCGCGAAGCTCGCCGCCGGCGCCGCGGACGATCCGGTGACGCTGCTCGCGCTGACGTGCCGCTGCCCGCTGCTCGTCTGCCCGGCGATGAACGACGCGATGTGGCAGTCGGTGGTCGTGCAGCGCAACGTCGAAGCGCTGCGCGCGCGGGGCGTGCACTTCCTCGGGCCGGTCGTCGGGCACCTGGCCGAGGGCTACGACGCCATCGGCCGCATGGTCGAGCCCGACGCGATCGTCGAGCGCGCGCTGCAGCTCGCCGGCCGATGAACGGCGGCCGCTGTTACGAACTGCGCGGCGTCGACGCCGCCGATGCGCTCGACTGGCTGCACGTCCACGCGGACGTGCTCGGCGTGCACGAGGCAGACGACGTGTTGGTGGTGTGGCTCGCTGCCGAACTGCCGCCCATGCCGTTCCCGGCGGTGCACGGGCGCGAAGTGGCGATCGATCGTTCTGCCGCGCCGATCACGGGACTCGAGCACGATGCGGCGATCCCCGTCGCGCCCGACCTGCTCGTGCGGCCGCCCTGGGTGGCGAGGCCCGCGACGTTCACCGGCATCGAGCTCGTGGTGCCGCGCGGGGGTGCCTTCGGCAGCGGCGAACACGCGAGCACGCAGGCCGCCCTGCGCTGCCTGCACACGATGTGGGATGCGCCGCCGAGCTTCGGCGACGTCGGCACCGGCTCGGGCATCCTCGCCCTCTACGCGGCGGTGCGCGGCTGTCGCGTGGTCGTTGCCTGCGACATCGACGCGGCCTGCGTCGCGGCGGCGCGCGAGCTGTTGCCCGGCGCCGACGTGCACCTTGGCGGGGCCGAGACGATGCCCGCAGTGGCCGGCTTGGTCGCCAACATGACCGGCGACGAACTGCGCGCCGCGATGCCGGCGATGTTGGCCGCATGGCGAGGAACGCACGCCCTGGTGCTCAGCGGCATGCGCGAGCACGAGGTGGCGGCCGTCGCTGCTCTGGTGCCGCGGCCCGTCGCGCATCGGTGCACGCAGGGCGCGTTCACCGCGCTGGGCTACCGCGGCGCCGTCAAGTAGACGTCGAAGCGCACGCGTTCGCCGCTGACCGAGAACGACACGTCGGGATGCAGCGGTGCGCCGTCGACGGCGCGCTTGACGACGACGCGCTCGCGCGCGTGCCGCCGTGCCGCGGCGAGCAGTTCGCCGCCGTCGTCCGGTGGGCCAGCGAGTTGCCGGCAGATCTGCATGTCCCTCTTCACCTGCGCCTTGCCGGGCGCTTCGAACATGGGGTCGAGGCAGACGATGTCGTGCGACTCCTTCGGCGATCCGGCGAACCAGGTCAGGGCGTCGGCGCAGACGACGCGCAGCCGTTCGGCCAGCCAACTCGCCGCGATCGCCTCGTGGGCGAGCAAGGCCAGGGCGGGAACCCGTTCGAGGGCCGTGACCCGACATCCCAGATGGGCCAGTACCATGGCATCGCGGCACAGTCCGGCGGTCGCGTCGAGAACGGTTGGCGCATCGGTACGACGGTGCAGCCCGCAGGCGCGCGGCAGCGGTTCGTCGACCCGGGCGCTACGCAGGCGGCGGGCGAGCGGCCCCTGCCGCAGGTCGAGGTGCAGCGCGTGGTTGTCGCCCGGCGCCCGCAGGTCGAGCCGCCCGCCGACCCGGACCAACTGCCACGCCCTCGAGTCGATTTCCTGCGCGAGGCGGACACCAAATTGCGCGGCATCGGCAACATCGCTGCCACGGCCCCCCGGTGCCAAGGTTACTTCGGGCCGCAGTGGGCTAGGGGGCATGCGCAGTTCCGGTTCGGTTCGGCGGACGCCAGAACCAGCGAACAGAATGGCGCGCCCTCTCGTCCAATGCCACGGGTCCCCCGCCCACGTCCCGAATCATCCGGAGACCGCAGAGTTGCCACGAAACCGGCATTCGGCCTTCCGATGCTAGTCTTTCGCAGATCGCCAACGCTCTGGCGCTCGGCAGTACCTGGCATCGCCGGTCTCCCTCGAACCTCACTATCCCATGCGGCGTCTGCACCTCAAGTTGTTCTACCTCCGTACCCGTCTCAAGCGTGAAGCCCAGGGCGTGACCGCCCGGACCCTCGGGGTCCGACCGGCGACGATGTCCCACCTCGAACAAGGCCGTTCGCTGCCGACGTTGGAAATGCTGCTGGCCCTGTGCCAGCACTACGACGTCACGCCGACCTACCTGCTCGACGACGAGCGGCCGATCGATCCCGCCGTTCGCGATCGCTGGGCGCAGCGCGACAGCGTGGTTGCCCGCGGCAGCTGGCTCGAAGTGCCCGAGGGCGCGATCGTGACGACCCATGACGGCGTCCGCCTCGCCGCGGTGCAGCCCAACGCCCGCTTCTTCGACGCCAGCGCCCAGGCCCAGCGCATGACGTGCCCCAACCCGACGGCCGCGAAGGAACTCGAAGTCGGCCTGGTGGCTGCTTCGCGTCAACGCGATCGGGACCTCGAAGCGCTGCTCACGCGCGAACTGCTCGGTCAGCGCAAGCCGCGCACCAAGGCCGTCGCGAAGAGCGTGCTGAAGGGCGCGATGCACATGGCCCAGGGCTGACCGCCGCCAGCCGACGGATCGTCAAGCGGGCCGACGGCCGATCGTGATCGCATCGATGCTGCGCGCGAGCGGCCATCCGACCGCGCGCGCCAGCTTGTAGAGCCGACCCGGGGCGTGGTCGTTGGCCGGGCGTGCGACCAGTTCGATCGCGTGGCGCGCGACAGCAGCTCGCTGTTGCGGTGCATGGGCTACCGCGAGTGGCGCACGGCGAGCGCGCCGTCGCGCAAGCCGCGCCAGTACGGGGACAGGAACGCCACCGAACGCGAGCGGAGCACGCCCAGCAGCGGCTTGCCGAACATCGCAACGAGCCAGAACACGCATCGCTGCGCGATGCCGAGCCGCCGCGACGCGAAGATCGCCTTCGCGCGCGTGAGCCAGTAGAGCCGCGATGCCGTCAACTCGCCGAGCACGGTCTTGCCGGGCTGGCTGCCGCCGGCGTGGTGGATGGCGCGTGCCCGGTGCGTGATCCACAGTTCGCGCCCGCTTGCGCGCACGGCTTCGCAGAGGTCGGCGTCCTCGCAGTAGAGGAAGTAGCGCTCGTCGAACCGCAGCCCGCCGCGCAGCAGGTCGCCGGCGAGCAGCATGCAGGCGCCGGTGATGAAGTCCGCGCGGTGCTCCGCCGAGGACGGCGCGGGCGTGTGGAATCCGGCGAGCGTCCAGCGCGGGATGCGGCCGCTGCCGAACCATGTCTGGCCGCGGCCGTCGTCGATGCGGCAGCCGACGATGCCAGCACGCGGATGGGCGCCCGCCGTCGCGAGCAGTTCGCCGAGCGCCTGCGGCGCCAGTTCGGCGTCGGGGTTGAGCAGCAGCACGTGACCGAGCGCCGGCCAGCGCTGCAGGGCATGGGCGATGCCGAGGTTGCAGCCCGCACCGAAGCCGCCGTTGTGCGCTGAGGTCAACACGGTGACCGCGTCGTCGCCGGCGAACGCCGCACGCACCTCGCGGCCGGAGCCGTCGGGCGAGGCATTGTCGACCACGACCACGTGCGGCCGTTCGGGCTGCGCGTGCAGGGAACGCACGCAGCGTACGGTGCTCGCGGCGTCGACGTAGTGGACGACGACCGCGACGCATGCTGGCGGCGTGCGCGTACCGACGGCAGACGGCATCGGCGTGTTCACACCGGCAACGGCGGGGGGCACGGGGCCTCCTCGGGAAGGCGGGAGGCGGCGGTCGGCGGCCGCAGCCGGGCATGACGCAGCCCGCGCAGCAACAGCCGGGCGCGAGTAGCGAGGCTGCGCAGCTTGGACGCCATCGCCCTTCCTATCGGCGGATCCGCGCCCGTGGTTGAGGCGGAGGCGGCGTTCAGATGCGCAGGCCGCTCGCCGCGGCGAGTCCGTCGCCGATGGTGCGCCAGCGGCCGCGAAGCTCGAGGTGCCACAGTCCGATGACGAACCCGCACGCGCCGGTGAGCAGTTGTGCCGGCAGCAGCAGCCAGCCGTCGCCGAACGTGAGTGGCAATGCGGCGGTGGTGCCGGTGCCGATCGCCAGCAGCAGCGGCCGGCGCAGCAGGCCGGGCCGATTCAGCCAGAGTGGGCGCAGCAGGACGAGGCCGACCACGGCGTACGTCGCGTGGGCGAGCACCGCGGCGATCGCTGCGAGCAGCGCACCGGCTGCTTCGCGCGCTGGGACCATGGTCGGGAACAGCACCAGCAGCAACGCGTGCAGCAGTGCCGGCCAGCCGAACAGCCGGGCGAACGCGATATCGGAACCGCGCGCGAGCAGCGTGTTGCTGCACTGCCAGCCGATGTGTTGCAGGGTGCCCGCCAGCAGCAGCAGGCAGAGCGTTGGCGCCGCCGCGGCGAACTGGTCGCCGCAGATGCAGCACAGCGTGCGCGCCGTCACGATGGCGCCCGCGAGCATCGGCAGGGTCGCGAACGCGGTGGCGCGTAGCGCCGTGGCCAGCGTGTGCGGCGCGTTGCCGTCGGCGCCGGCGTGCAGCACGTGCGGCAGCAGCAGGCGTGCGAGTTGCATCGATGGCAGCAGGGCCGCCGCCGCGAAGCGCGATCCGAGGGCGTAGTAGCCGGCCGCTTCGTCGCCGATCAGGGCAGCGACGATCCACACGTCGCCCATGGCCATGGCCTCGTGCGCCATCTGGCCCAGCGCGGGCCGCAGCCGCCACACCGGCGCGGTCGGGGCCTCGTCGCTGCCGGGCAGCCGGCGCATGGCCATGGCGGCGCCGGCCGCGTGCACCAGGCGTGTGGCGAGCGAGATTCCGGCCAGCCATTCGAGGCTGGCGGCGCCGAGGCTCGTGACGATCGCCACGGCGAACAGGTTCAGCACCGAAGCGCCGGTCTCGAGCGCCACTTCCTGCCGGGTCCGCCCGACGGAGTCGGCGAGCTGCTTCACGTCGAATGCTGCCGGCAGCACGTGCATCGCGCACAGCCACCAGAACAGCGGCTGTTCGCTCGACAGGCCGGTGACCAGCATCACCAACCCCGCGAGCACGACGCCGAGGTTCATGCGGCGTCGCACGGCGGCGGCGATCAGCCCGCGCGCGGCACCGGGCTCGGCGGCGAGCGCGCGCGCGGTGAGGTTGTTGACGCCAGCACCGGCGATCACCGTCATCACGGCCGCCATCGCCAGGCCCTGCGCGAACACGCCGAGCCCCGAGACCCCGAGCGCGTGACCGGCCAGCGCGAATGCCACCAGCTGGCAGCCGCGCTGCACCACGATGCCAGCACCCAGGGCCAGCAGCGTGCGTCCGATCGTGTGCGTCACCGCCGCGTCATCGACCGTTGCGCGCCGCCGAGTGGAGTGCGGATCGGCCTCAGGGCATGAGCGGCCATGCCGGCCCACTGCGATACCGCAGTCCGGCCTTGCCAGCGGGGAGCATGCGCGCCTCGACCGCCTGCACGAGGCCGGTGATGCCGTTGTGGTCGGGCATGCTCGGCGAACACCAAACGTGCCCGTGCCGCAGCAGCCAGGTCAGGAAGTGCCGCAGCCGGGGATCCGGGCCCGTCGCGAGTGCCTGCGCGAGGCCGCGGGCCAGCGTCGGCGGCGTTGCCATCGTCACGACCCCGGGCAGGCTCCAAGCCGAACGGCCGGTGGCGACCACGGGCGTGCCGGCCAGCAGGGCCACGCACGCGTGGGGGTGGTTGACCGTCACCGTCACGGCTGCTGTAGCTGCCGCGGTCGGGCCAGCACTCGCCGGCACCGCGGGATGGCCGGCGAACGTCGTGCGCGGGCTCGCGCCGGCGGGCAGCACGACGACGAGGCTGGTGCCCGGGAGCGCATGGTCGACCGCGGCCGCCGTTGCTCGCACCAGCGCCGTGGCCGAGATCCGCTCGCTCGCGGCCGCGAGGCGTGGATCGTCGTCGCGTTGCAGCAGCAGCGCCACGAACGGCGGTGCCGGCAGACGTACGGGTCGGGCGTCGCTCCTGCGGCCCGGCAGAGCCTGCCGCCACCCGGTGAACGCACGGCGCATCGCGCCCGGTCCGCTGCGCCACGCGCCGAGTGCGTCGCCGAGCCGCTCCGCCCAAGGTGGGGGCCGAACCTGTGCGCGCGGCAGTGCCACCGGATCGGCGTCGGCGAGCGCATGCGCGAGGCTCGTTTGCAGCAGGTTCTCGTCGACGGGCACCACCTCGAACTGCGGGGCGGTGCGGCTCGTCCAGCTGGCGTGGTCGTCGGTGCCGGCCTCGTCGAGTTGCAGCGTGTGCGGCAGCAGCCCTTCCCCGCTCCACAGCACTCGCGTGCCGGCACCCGCGGCGGCGGCAGCGAGCGCCTCGCTCGCTTTGGTGCGGTCCTGGTGCAGCAGCAGCAGATCGGGCCGAGCTGCCGCGAAGAAGTGTGGCAGCGCGCGTTCGCCGAGCACTTCCTCCGCGCCCTCCTGGTGCCGCCAGAACGTGCGCAGCGCGGGCGTCGAGCAGGCGACCACGACGCGGTGGCCGCGGTCCCGCAGGGCGCGCCGCAGCCGGTCGTGCAGGTGGAAGCGGTCGAGCCGCGGTTCGCCGAGCACGATGTGTCCCATGGCGCCGGCGGCTCGGATCGGCGTTTTGCGGCAAGCGCCTTGACCCGCTCGTTTTCGCCCGGCGGGATGTGCCGTCGTCCCAGGGGCGAACTGGCTGCTGCGTCGGCGCTGGCGTTCGGTAGACTTCGGCGCCCTGCCAGGCCCGTTCGCGCGCGCCGCGAACGTCTCTCCGAGGTCCATCGCATGTTGCGTTCCGTCTCCCTTCTCGCGGCGTTGGTTGCCAGTGGCGCCGCCGTGGCTCAGACCGTTCCGACCGGATTCGTCGTCGACACCGTGATCAGCAGCGGCCTGCAGGCCGTGCACGATTTCTGCTTCCTGGCCGACGGCCGCGTGCTTCTCGCCAACCGCGGCGGCCTCGTGCAGATCTGGGCCGGTGGCACGCCTGCCACGGTCGGCACGGTTCCGAACGTCGAGACCGGCTCCGAGCGAGGCCTGCTCGGCATCGCCTCGGATCCGAACTTCGCGACCAACGGCTACATCTACGTCTGGTACTCGAGCTCGGTCGACGCGTTCATGCACCTCGACCGGTTCACCTGCACGGGCGACCTGGCGAACCCGAGCAGCACGCTGGTGTCGTTCGCGTCGGGCAGCCGCCGCGTAATCCTCGGTGTGGTGCCGGACAACAACTTCAACCACAACGGCGGCTCCCCGCGCTTCGGCCCCGACGGCATGCTCTACCTGAGCATTGGCGATGACGCGGTCCAGTGCCAGGCGCAGGTCCTGACCTCGCAGTTGGGCTGCATCCTGCGGATGGACGTCAGCACGCTGCCGGCCGGCGGCAGCACCGTGGCGCCGACGTACTCGTCGCTCGATCCGGGCACCAACCCCTTGAGTGCCAACGCCGACTTCAGCCAGCTGGTCCTCGCGTACGGCCTGCGCAATCCCGTGCGCATGGAGATCGATCAGACGACCGGCAGCATCTACATCGGCGACGTCGGACAGAACGCGGTCGAGGAGTACAGCGAGTACGTCTATCCCTCGGTCGGTCCGCTGCCGCTCGTCAACTTCGGCTGGCCGTGGCGCGAGGGCAACAACAGCTACCAGACGTGCTCCGGTTCGATGCCGGCCGTCGTTGCGCCGATCGCCGCCGTGTTGCAATCCGGCACGAGCTGGCGGTCGGTGATGGGTGGTCCGCGTTACCGCAACCAGACCGGCGGCGTGTACAACTTCGGCGCTTCCTACGAAGGCAACGCGTTCTACCTCGACTACTTCGCGGGCGAAGTGCGGCGCCTGGTCAACAGCGGCGGCGTCTGGAGCGCGGCCCCGTCGGTGCCGGGCCAACCGAACGCCACGAACTGGTCCAACAACTGGGTCGGTGCCGTGAGCTTCCGGCAGGGACCGGATGGCGGCATCTGGGTCAGCCACCATGCGGGCACCTACCCGTCGACCGGCGGCACCCTCAAGCGCATCCGTCCGCTCGGCCCGACCAACAGCGTCGTCGCGATCAGCGGTGGCGGCCAGGTTGGCCCGATCAGCGAAGTGTTCGCGACGCCCGTTGTCGCGCGCGTGCTCGACACCAACAGCAACCCGTTGCCGGGCGGCACGGTGAACTTCGCGGTGGTCGGCGGTGCGACGTTGTCGACGACCAACCCCGTGATCGCGGATGCCAACGGCTATGCGCAGACCACGGTGACGGCGACGGCGACCGGCGGTGCGATCACGGTGACGGCGTCGACGCCCGGCTCGCAGACCAACGGCACGTTCGCGTTGTTCGCGCGCAAGCTCACGGTGACGGCGGTGAGCAACCTGGCGGTCGTGGCGATCACCAACACCACGACGGCAGTGCCCGCGAACGTGCCCTACGTGCTGCTGATGTCGTTCCCGGGTTCGCCGACCCTGTCGACGTTCCTCGGCCCGATCTGCACCGATCCCGGCTACGCGATGACGGTCGTGGTCGAGGACGGTGTCGGCCTGTTCGGTGGCCTCTCGCTGTCGGGCTCGGGCAGCACCGGCACGCCGAACAAGACCTGGCTCTACACGGTGCCGGCCGGGCTGCTGACCGGCTACCAGATGAAGTTCCAGGCCGTGGGCTTCGATGGCGTCACCGGCTGGTTCCGCACCAACTGCGAAGTGCGGCAGTTCTAGTCCGGGTCGCTGCGTGGGGCGCGGAGCGCCCCGCGCAGCAAACCGGACCAGGACCTGGGCCCGCGCCTTCGGCGCGGCCCTGCGGTTCTAGGACCTGATCTCGCGCCTCCCGCGCCGGCTCTGCGGTTCGGGTCGTCGTGGCGTGGGCGAATGCTCCGTCGAACCCCGCGACTGCGGGTCCACGCCGGCCTTGACCCTCGTGGAGGAGGTCCGCACAATCCTCGCCCCCTTTCCCCCTCCCCGCCCCCCGTCCGTCCCGATGCCGCGCCCGCTGGCCGTGATCTGCCTCGCCGCTGGCCTTGGCAAGCGCACCAACGTGAGCTTGCCCAAGGTCTTGCTGCCGCTGTGCGGGCGCACGCTCGCGGCGTCGGCGCTGGCCGCGGTGGCGTCGTTGCAGCCCGAGCGGGTCGTGGTGGTGCTGCACCACCAGAAGGACAAGGTGCAGGCGGCGCTGGAGACCGCACTCGCTGGCCGCTTCGAGCGGCTCGAGTTCGTCGACCAGGGGGCGCCCAAGGGCACCGGCCACGCGGTGCAGGTGGCGATGCAGACGCTGGGGGACTTCCGCGGTGACGTGCTCGTGACCTACGGCGATTGCCCGCTGATCACGGCGACCACCCTGCAGTCGCTGCGCGAGCTGCGCGGCGCGGCGCCGTGCAGCGTGCTGACCGCGTATCCCGACGATCCGTCCGGGCTCGGCCGCATCCTGCGCGACGACGAGGGGCGCTTCACCGGCATTCGCGAGCACAAGGACTGCAGCGAGCAGGAGCTCGCGATCGACGAGATCAACGCGGGCTTCTACTGCTTCGACAGCGAAGCGCTGCGGCCGGCCCTGCAGGGGCTGCGCCCGAACAACGCCCAGGGGGAGCTGTACCTGACCGACGCGGTGGGTGCGTTCGTCGGCAAGGGCGCCGACGTGCCCACGCTCGAGGCCGGCGACGCGGGCGAGATCACCGGCGTCAACACCCTCGCCGATCTCGCGATCGCGCGTTCGCGCATGCAGGAACGCATCCTGCTGCAGCACCTGGCCGCCGGCGTGCTGATCGTCGATCCGACGACGACGTGGATCGACCACGACGTGCAGATCGGCGCCGACACCAGGATCCTGCCGGCGACCGTGATCGGCGCGGGTTGCCGCGTCGGCCGGCACTGCGAGGTCGGTCCGTTCGCTCACCTGCGCGCGGGCACCGTGCTCGAGGACGGTGCCGAGATCGGCAACTTCGTCGAGGCGAAGAAGACGCACGTGGGGGCGGGCGCGAAGGCCAAGCACCTGACCTACCTCGGCGACGCGACGATCGGCAGCAAGGCGAACATCGGGGCTGGCACGATCACCGCCAACTACGACGGCGTGCACAAGCACCAGACCCTGATCGGCGCGCGGGCGTTCCTCGGCAGCGGCACCGTGGTCGTGGCGCCGAGCGAGATCGGCGACGGGGCGCTGACCGGCGCGGGTGCGGTGGTTGCGCGCGGCACCAAGGTGCCGGCGAACGAGGTGTGGGTCGGCGTGCCGGCCCGGAAGCTCAAGACGCGCGAACTGCCGGCCAACAAGGAGAAGGCATGAGGATGCGCGGCGAACGGTTGCGGGTGTTCACCGGTACGGCCCACCCCAAGTTGGCGCAGGACATCTGCGCCTTCATGGGCGTGCCGCTCGGTGCGGCGTCGTTGGCGCGTTTCCCGGACGGCGAACTCAACCTCAAGATCGAGGTCGACGTGCGCGGCGCCGACGTGTTCGTCGTGCAGCCGACGTGCCCGAACGTGCACGAGAACCTGTTCGAGCTGCTGTCGTTCGCCGACTGCCTGCGCCGCGCGTCCGCCGACCGCATCACCGCGGTGATCCCGTACTTCGGCTACGCGCGCAAGGACCGGAAGGACGAGGGGCGCGTGCCGATCAACGCCAAGCTCGTCGCCAACCTGCTGGTGACCGCGGGCTACGACCGCGTCGTCGCCGTCGACCTGCACGCCGCACAGATCCAGGGCTTCTTCGACATCCC
>DDSQ01000188.1 GCA_002343845.1 Planctomycetes bacterium UBA2386
GGTGTGTGCCGAGAGCGGAATCTCTGGCAGAACGCCGCGTGGCGGTGAGGTCAGGCAGGGGCGTTGTCGCGGTGACGGGAGACGGGGATCGTGCGGGGGCTGGTTCCGGGTGGTCCGGGCCGCAGCTTCTTCTCGTTGCGCGGGGAAGACCTGCTCCCGCGCCCTCTCTGACGCCGCGACGATTCAAGGCGCGTCGCGAACCTCGCCGACGCGGCGCCCTGCGAGGTCACCATGAGTCCCGTGTTCGCACGCCGCGCGGCGCTTGTTCTGGCATGCGCGCCGCCTTGTCTGCTCGGCGATGGCTTGGGCCCCGAGCCGCCGGCTCGCACCAAACCGCATCCTCCTGCCCGCGGAAACCCAGGGTTGGCATGGCACGATCTTCGCTGGTCGGCGTGGACTGGCCAGACCAGGGCGGGTTTCGGGTAGCGTGGATCGCTCGCCCAAGTGACTAGCGGTCGCCTGCCGCGACACCTAACCATGACAAAGAACCTCGCCTTCGTTTTCGCCGCCCTCTGCGGCACCACCGTCAGCGCGCAGTGCGCCGTCTTGGAAGTGATCTCCACCAACAGCAGCCTGACGTTCGCGATCACCGGTGCACAAGCCGATCAATTCGCGTTCTTGATCCTGGGACAAGCTGCCGGCAGCTCGTCGGCGCAGCTCGGTCCGTTCGGCACGATCAACTTCGGGATGGCGGATCCATGGGTCCCCTACCCGCTTGGCATGACCGGTGCGGCCGGCGTGGCTCGGGTGGGCATCGTGCCGCCGTCGCTCCCGTCGGACGTCTTCTTCTATGGCCAGGGTCTGACCCTTGGGATTTCGCCGACGCTGAACAGCTGCACGACCAACGTCGTTGCGTTCCGGATCGGTTGATCGGGTTGGGCGCGACTCTCGCCTGCGGTGAGGTGCTTTCGATCACCGCGCCGTTGCGCGCCAGCTAGCACGACGTGCGATCGTCATGGGCGGCGATCGTCGTCAGACCAGCTTCGGACCCGAAGTTGTTTCGTGAGGCCGAGGCCGCGCGCAAGTCGTGGCGTCGGGAGGACCGGGTTCATGGAGTACTCATGATCGGCGGTCCGCCGGAGAATGTCCGGAGGGAAGCCCACACGCCTGATTCCTGCACAGGGCAGTTCCCGCGTCCGACCAGATGGGCGGCGCAGCTGTGGATGCTGTCGCTGCCGGATCGACGCGCGTCTCCACGTCGCGAGTTCGAGCGGCAACCGGATGCGTGCGTGTAGCCAGCGGCCGCACGAGGTATCACCCCGACGCCATGGCACCGCGTCTTCCCCGGCCGCCAGGATCCGCCCGAATGCCCGCCGCCTTGCACCGCCCCGAGCCCGTCCTTCGCCACCGCGCCGAACCCGTCGACCGGAACGTCCCGCCAGCACAGGCCGCGGCGTGGCTGCGCGAGGGGCGCTCGCTGATCGTGACCGATCGCTTCGGGACCGGGCTCGGCATCCTCGATGCACTGCGCGTGCAGCTGGAGGATCCGGGCGAGGACGGGGGCTACGTCAAGAAGCGCGCGTTCCGCGACGCGTTCCAGGCCGCGTCGAAGCGTCTGCTCGTGCCCGTCGTCGGCCGCAAGGTGGCGCTCCCCGACGCGCCGCGTGCGGGCTTCCTCGCCGAGCTGTATCCGGACCACGCCGACTTCGCGCTGCCCGTCGAGGACGCGAGGGTCCTGAGCAGCGCGTGGGACTGGTACGAACAGGGCGTGCACTTCGCCGTGCTGGGTTATCGCGTGCACCCGTTCTACGGCGCGTACATCCCGGCCCGCATGGAGCACCTCGAGCTCTTCGGCACGTGGCTCGCGAAGTACAAGGGTGCGCGCAACCGGGCGATCGACGTTGGCACCGGCTCCGGCGTGCTGGCGCTGCAGATGTCGAGGGCGGGCTTCCAGCAGGTTCTCGCCACCGACATCAACCCGAACGCGATCGAGAGCGTGGCGCGGCAGCTGCGTCGGCTCCCGGTCATGCCCGCGATCGAGCTCCAACACGGCGACCTGCTCGGCACGGATCGTGGTCCGATCGACCTCATCGTGTCCAACCCGCCGTGGATGAAGGGCGAAGTGGGGCGGACGCTGGATCTGGCGATGTACTTCCAGGACGGCTTCTTCGAACGCTTCTTCGACCAGGCCCTGCAACGCCTGGCGCCCGGCGGCCGCGTCGTGCTCGTGTTCTCGAACATCATCGAGCTCTCGCAGCCCGACGTGCCGCATCCCATCCAGACCGAGCTCGATCGCGGGCGGTTCCGGCTCGTCGAGAAGCTGACGCGCCGGGTCAAGCCGCTGCGGCGACGGACGCGCGAGAAGGTGGAGGTGTGGGAGTTGGCGGCGGTTTGACGGCGGCCAGGAAGAACGGCACCGCGTCGAGGCGCGCAGGCCGGCCGGCGATCGCCGGAGCCGGTTGCGGGGGGTGCCTGGCAGATGCCATGGCGGTCTCGGGCGCAAGGCGCCTGGCTACTCCCATCGTGGGTGGACAGGCCTCGAGATCTGGCCTTATTATTGACCCGAATTCTTCCGATTCAGGACCTACGAAGCACACTTCCATGACCACCGTCCCGGTCCACGAGCTGAAGCAGAACCTGTCGGCTTGGCTCGCGCGGGCCGAATCCGGCGAACCCGTCATCGTGACGCGGCATGGCAAGCCTCTGGTGCGCATCGTGGCTGCGGACGCGACTGCCGTGGTCGTCGGCGCCCGGTTCGGCAAGACCCGCCTCGGTCAGGTGATCACGGCCAGACTCGGCGCCGATGCACTCCGCGTTCTCGACGAGGATCGAGGCGATCGTTCGGACTCCGGGCTCGACCGGTGAAAGCGCGCGTCTACCTGGACTCGTCGGCCTACCTCGCGTCGCTGACCAACGACGTGCGCGCGACCGCGGTGCGTCGCGAACTCGAGCATGCGGCCGTGATGTCGAGCGTGCTGCTGCTGGTCGAAACCGAGCGCACGCTCGTGCGGTTGTCGCGCGAAGGCAAGCTGAAGACGAGCGACTACGTGACCCTGCTGCGCAGCGTCGACGCGGACATGGAGACCTTCGCGCTGGCGCCGATCGGGATCGACCTGTGCACGAACAGGGTGATGCCGACGGTCTCGACGCCGCGAACCCTCGATCTGCTGCACCTGCGCACGGCGCTGTGGTTCCACGAGCAGCAGCCACTCAGCTCCTTCCTGAGTCTCGACGCCGCGCAGAATCACGCCGCCGCGGAGCTTGGTCTGCCGCTCTCCGGAATCCGCAGTTGATCCGCTCGACGGTGCGGCGGCGCACATCGGGAAGATCGCTCGCCCTCGGGGGCGCGCTGGAAGCGGCCTCGGGTCCCGCGTCGGGGCGGTGCAAACCAGTCAGTGCTTCAGGGCCAACTCGATCGCATCCAGCTTGTGGTGACTGATCAGGTCGTACCACTCGCGGGTGCTGATCTTCCGGCGTCGCGACAGGCGATGGCGTTCACGCAACTGCCGCGGCAGCCGCAGCGCTGCCGCTGAGTAGGCGCACAGGAGGATCCACAGCAGTCGCAGCCAGGAGTACTCCTTCACGAAGTCGCTGCTGATGCCCGTGTGCGTCGCCGCCGCATAGCCCTGCATCAGGTAGCGGTTGATCGTGAACAGGGGGCTCGTCAGCAGGACGAACCGCGGCAGCAGCTTCACGGCGTTCCAGATGCGGTTGCGTTCGACGTGGTAGGCCTTGAACTTCGAGTAGTTGCCAGCGCTCGCCGACTTGTGGTGGCGGATGGCCGCGTCCGGAACGTACCAGCACTTCCAGCCCTGCAGTTGCGCGCGCATCCCGAGATCGAGGTCCTCGAGGTAGCAGAAGTAGGCCTCGTCGAAGCCGCCGACGTCCTGCAGCATCGTTCGCCGGTAGGCGCACGCGCAGCCGTGCGCCGCGAGCACTTCCACGGGGCGGTCGTACTGGCCGAGGTCTTTCTCCTGCCAGCCGCGCGGCCGGCAGACGCCGTCCGGGTAGATCAGCAGGCCGACGGAGTCGAACACGTTCGGCTGCTCGTAGCGCATGATCCGACAGGCGAGATGGCCGACCTCCGGCCGCTCGTCGGCGAACCGCATCAGGTTGGCGATCGCGTCGGGAGCGGCGACAGCGTCGTTGTTGAGCAGGAAGATCCACTCGCCGGTGGCGATGGCGAACGCCTGGTTGTTGCCGCGCGCGAAACCCTCGTTGCGGTCGTTGCGCACGACGCGCAGGCGATCGCCCCACACCTGTTGTGCTGCCTCGATGCTGCCGTCGGTGCTGTGGTTGTCGACGACGATGACCTCGAGCGACGGCCAGGTCTGCGCGAACAGCGAGCGCAGGCACTCGTCGAGCATCGCGCCGCCGTTCCAGTTGACGACGACGGCGCTGACACGGACGGGGTTCTTCATTCGGGGGCCGGGCTGCGTCGAAGTATAGTTCGCGGTTCGATCGCGCTCGTCCGTCCCTGTTGCGATGTCCATTCCTGCGTCGTCAGCGGCTCCCGCGTGTCCCGTGTGTCGGAGTCTCGATACGGCCATGCGCTGGTCACGCCGGTCCGATCGGTTGTTTCGCGCCACGGCTGCGCGATTCGACCTCTGGGGCTGTCGCGACTGCCGCACCACGTTCCTGCATCCGGTGCCGCCCGCGGCGGAGATCGCGTCGTGGTATCCCGCCAACTACTGGATCGGCCCGACCGATCGGCAGCCCGGTGCTGGCGTGCCAGGCGGATTGCTCGAGACCTACCGGCGTTTCGTCCTGCGCGATCACGTGCGCTTCGTCGGGCGCGTCGTCGCCGACCAGCGCGCCGCCGGTACCAGGGTCTCGGTGCTCGACGTCGGTTGCGGCGATGGCTCGTTCCTCGAGGCACTCGGGGTCCAAGGCAGCGTCGGCATGGACCTGTCGCCGACCGCGCTGCGCGCCGTGCGGGCGCGCGGGTTCGCGGCCGTGTGCGGCACGCTCGAACACTGCCCGCTGCGCCCGGCGAGTTTCTCGCTCGTGACGGCGTTCCACTTCCTCGAGCACGTGAATCCGATCGAGCCGGTGCTGGCCGGGATGCGGCGGCTGCTCGCGCCCGGCGGCGAACTGGTCGTGCAGGTCCCGAACGCCGACTGCCTCCAAGCTCGCCTGCTCGGCCGGTTCTGGGCCGGCTACGACGTGCCCCGGCATCTGGTGAACTACACGGCGCGCACGCTTCGCGGCGTGCTCGATCGTTGTGGTTTCGAGGTGGTGGCCGAGAACCACCACTGCCTGCGCGACAATCCGACCACGCTCGCGAACAGCCTGGTGCCGCGGCTCTATCCGCCGGGTCGCCTGTCGCGTGCCGGCGGTCGCAACGGCCCGCTCGGCGCGCTCGCGGATGTGGCGTACCTCGGCGTCACGTTGGCCAGCGTTCCGCTGAGCGTCTTCGAGGCGCTGCTCGGTCGTGGCGCCTCGGTGATGCTGCGAGCACGCCCCCGCGGCGGACAGGCCGATCGCTGATGGGGGCGCGGCGACAGCGCATCGGTGGCGCGACGCTGCTCGCGCTCGCGTTCTTCGGCCTCTACCTGCTGTTCGCGCGGCAGGCGCTGCACGGCTACGACGCCTACGCGGCCGTGCGGGCGGCGCAGGGCAGCCCGGTCATGGAATCGGGGCACCTGTTCTACATCCCGCTCGCGAAGCTCGCGTGGGCCCTGCTGTCGCCGTTCGTGCCGGGAGCCTTCGAGGCGCTGCGCGTGTTGTCGGCGCTCGGCGTCGCCATCGGCGTGTTCTTCGCGCACCGCTGCGCCGTCGCCCTGCGGCTCGAACGTCCTGCCGCGGCCGCGATCGCGTTCGGCCTCGTGCCCACGGCGTTCTACTTCGCGAGCACGGTCGAGGTCGACGGGCTGCTGCTCGGCGCGGCCGGCGGCGCCTGGCTGCTGTGGATTCGCCTCGCTCGACGCCAGCGGGCCCGGGACGCACTGGCGGCGGGTCTCGCCACCGCGTTGGTCGCCTGCCTGCACGGCGGCGGGCACCTGCTGTTCGCGGCCGGGTGCACGTTGTCCGGCGCCCGCGCCGTGCAGCGCATGCGGTGCCAGCGCGCGTGGCAGCCGCTGCGACGGCACGGCGTCCTGCTCGCGCTCGCCTTCGGCGCGCACGCTGCCGCCTTCACCGCCGCCAGCATGGTGTGCGGGAACAGCCACCAGGCCGTGATGGCAGGGAACGGGTTGCTGCTCTCGCTGCAACCCGCGCGGCTGCCGGCGACGATGCTCTTCGAGTGGCTGCTGCCGTACGCGCCGTTCTCGCTGCTGTGGCTGCTCGGTTTCGTCCGGCCAACGACCCGATGGCTGACGGCTGCGTTCGCGGTCGTGCTGGTTGGGTACGTCGTGTTCACCAACGCCGTGATGGGCTGGTTCGAACTGCAGGAGCCAGAGCTGCGCGAGAACGGCGCCTTCCTGGTCGGCATCTGCCTGCCCATGGTGCTGCAGGCCCATGCGGCGCTGCGGCCGCGGCTCGCGTGGCTGGCGACCGCGACTGCGGCCGTGGTCGCGATCCTGCTCGTTCGTCACGACGATTGGGCGCCGGTGCCGCCCGGGTTCACGGCGGGACTGCGTGCCGTGGCGGTCGAGCCCGTCGAACTGTGGTCCGATGGCAAGCGCCGCGAAGGCGGCTGGGTGATGAAGGACGCGGGCCGGGCGGAGCTGGTGATCGCTTCGACGCTGCCGCGCCTCATCAGCAGCCTCGAAGAAGCGGGAACGGTGGTGACGGCCGAGGCCGTCGCCGCCTGGTTCGACGAGCGATTCGAGAAGCTGCGTGCGGATGGCCGGTCGTTGCTGATCTTGGACGGGGCGATGGCCAGCCTGCGGGAGTCGGATCCGCGCATGCGCGCGTTGGTCGACGAGCACCTGCCGCGGCACTACGTGCTCGAACCGGTGGTGGCACCGCCGTTCCCGGCGGTCCGGCTGCGGCGGCGCTGACCCAGCGGCGTGTCCGCCAAACCGAAATGCTCGCGCGTGCCCGACGCGGTACGAAGGAACCCGCGGACCGGGTCGGGTCGGCCACGGGGCGCGGTGCGCGCGTACCAAGGTGGTGTCGCCGCGATCCACGGCGCTTCACCGCGGGGGGACGCCTGGACCATCGGCGGAACGCCAGCTAGGTTGGCGCTGTTCCGCGCAACGTTGGCGCGGACTCGTTCCCTGCTTCCTCGAGACACGCACACATGAAGACCCTCACTTCGATCGTCGTGGCCGGGCTCTGCTCCGTCGCTGCGGCGCAGACCGGCTCGCTGCAGTGCTGGCCCGGCGCTCCGTCCCAGGTTTCGTACTGGGGCTACCAGGCGGCGTCGCCGAACCTCCACTACTACTTCGACCTGAACGTCCTCCAGACCGTGACGCTGCAGGCGATCACGACCCCGCTGCTGACGCCAGCCGGCCAGATCGGAACGCTCGAGGTGTGGATGACCAATCCGGGCATCACGACCTACGTCGGGAACCACCAGACGCCCGCCAACTGGACCAAGGTCGCCGAGGGCCAGATCGTCGGCAACGGCACCACGGGAACCCTGGCGTCGCTGTCGCCACTCTCGTGCCAGCAGCAAGTCGGTAGCGGTGGACTCGTGTTGAACCCGGGCTCGCGCGGCGTCGCCATCCGCTACACCAACTGCAATCCGCTGCTGGTCGCAACCACGGCGCTGCAGACGTTCGCGAACTCCGAGCTCTCGGTCAGCGGCGGCGACCACCAGTACGCCGGCTTCACCGGCGGCCTGGCCGCGCCGGTCGGCCTCTTCAACGGCGTGAACTACACGGCCTGGCAGTGGCGCGGTCTCTTCAACTACGCGATCGGCGCCCAGCCCCACGCGTGCGCGACGAAGGGCACCTATGGATCGGGCTGCTACTCGATCCCGGGGTCCTTCTACCAGCACTTCACGGGCGGCGCGCCCGCTCCTGCCGCGGCGGCTGCGCTCAACGGCCGCGTCCTGACGCTTGCGCCGAGCGGGGCTGGCTACCTGCTGGTGCAGGGCACTGCGGCGTGGATCCCGCCATCGGGAACGGCCACTTCGATCCTCGCGGGCATCGACGACGGTGAGGCCGCGATCAACCCCACGCAGCCGTTCGTGCATCCGGGTGGCGTCGCCACGTCGCTCTATGTGCACTCGAACGGGTACGTCTCGGTCGGCCCGCAGAACGCCCTGCCGGGTGGGGCGCCGAACTTCATCCCCAACCCGCTGCCGATGCTCAACGCCGCGAACAGCGCCTGGTGGGCCTGGCGTGACTTCAACGTCGCGTTCGGTGGCCAGATCCTCTGGGAGGAGGTTGGCACGAAGATCGTGATCACCTGGCTCGCCGTCGAGCACGAACCGCAGGCGGTCGCGAACCCGAGCACCTTCCAGTTCCAGTTCGACACCGCCACCCAGGAAGTGCACTACGTGTTCCAGACCTGGGATGCGACCGGCGGCAGCGGCTTCTTCCAGGGTGAGGACACGCTGGTCGGCTACTCGCCGGGCGGCATCTCGCCGCCGACGACGCCGATCAACGTCACCACGGTCGCCGGAGTCAACCTGCCGCACGCGGAGCGTTGGCCGCTGACCCTGGAGATCTCGGGCACGCCGCAGTTGGGTCAGACGATCAGCCTCGACACGACCAACGCGTTCACCGTCGATTTCGGCGCCAACTTCCTGTCGCTCGGTGCGCAGCCTGCACCAGGACTCGACCTGGGCCCGCTGCTCGGCATGACGGGCTGCACCGGCTGGATCGACATCAACACCATGGTCGCCAACCTGATCTCGAACGTGACCGGGTTCAGCATGTCGATCGTCTGGCCACTGCCGACGTCGATTTCGCTCGCGGGCGCCCAGGTGTACAGCCAGTCGGCCATGCTGGAACCGGGCATCAACCCGTACGGCGCGGTCGCCTCGAACGCCGCCTGGTTCATCCTCGGCACCTACTGATCGATCGCGGCTCCGCCGCTGTTTCGGTCGGGAGCCGGCGTCCGCGCGGCGGACGTCGGCTCGGGAGCACGCCAGGTTTCGGCGTGCGCAGCGCCACCAGGCGACCCCCGCCAAGCGAGCCGGTGGGCGGGGTGTTCTAGCCGGCGCGACGGGCGGCGCGGTGGTAGAGCCACGACGCGCCGACGAACACCAGCCCGACCAGCACGAACGCGAGGATCCGGTAGAGCTGCTGCGCGCCAGACATGTCGAGCACCAGCAGCTTGGCGGCCGTCGCGCCGAACAACGTCAGCGCCACGACGCGCACCGTTCGGCGGCCGCGCCGGAAACCGTGGACCAGCAGCGCCACGGCGAGGACGACCCAGGTCACGGTCACCGCGAACAGCGCGCGCCGGTTCGCCTCGGCCTGCGCGCCCGGCCCACTGCCAGCGTGGTCGAGGATCCACACCGGTGGCTCGACGCTGAGCCCGAGCAAGGCCACCGTGAACGCGACCCAACGCAGCATGCGCAGCCGTTCTGCTTCGCGGGCCCACCACACCGCCAACGCGACCGAGGCGGCCACCAGCAGCGCGCGCAGGTTGACGAACATCCACTCGGCCGGCCAGTGCACCAGGTAGGTGGCGAGCGGCACGCACAGTGCTGGCGCCAACGCCAGCAAGGCGACCACGCGCAGGCTGGTGTTGGCCGTGGCTCGCGCGCGGGCCAGGCCGCCGGCTGAGCCGGCCACCGCGGTTGCGCCGATCAGCCACATCGCCCACGGGGCAGCTTCGCTGGAAGCCCACGCGGCGCGACTCCACGCCACGGCTTCGATGGCGCCAAAGCCCATCGCCAGCACGAGGGCCAACGCCGGGGCCCGATCGGCGGCGGGCTTCGGCAGGTGCTGCCGCAACGCGACGGCGGTCGCGGCGGTGACGACGGTGCAGACGATTGCGAACAGGAAGCGCTCGTTGACGAGCAACCGGTGTGGTGCCAACGGCACCTCGTAGTTCAGTCCCGCCGCGAACAGCGCCAGCAGCAGCGGCAGCATCGCGATGCCCAGCACGCGAGCGCTCGCCGACCGCAGCGCCGCCAGTCCGCCAGCGACCGCGAGCGACAACCAGACCCAGCCCAGCACCTGGGTCAGGGTGCCCGGTGCCGGCATGCTCCCGGGGCGTTGCAGCCACGCCGCCGCTTCGACCGTCGCCAGCGCCGACAGCGCCAGCTGCGCACAGCCGGCGAGCACCGGTGCGTCGAGCGTGCCGCGCGGCAACCGCGACGCAATCCGCGCGAGCCACCACAACGCGGCGACCACGGCGAGGCCGGTCAGGCAGCAACCGTTGACGACCAGGGTCGCGTTGGCGGGGTAGCGGGCGTAGGCGAAGCCGACCAGGATGCCGGCGGCCAGGCACGGCAGGGACGCACCGACGAAGCTCGCGTACGAGCGCGTCCGCAGCGTCACGGCGGCGAACGCGGCCACGCCCGTCAACTGCAGCCAGGCGACGACCAGCGGCGTCGTGGCCGGCGTCCATGCTTCGGGATGCCCGCTGGAATGGCGATGCACCTCGAGACCGGCGGCGAGCAGCGTCCACCAACCGGCCGCGATCCCGGCAGTGCCCCCGAGTAGACGTTCGCCGCGCGCGGTGGCGAGGCGGTGATGCACGAACGCGAACGCGCCGACCCCGAGGCTCTGCACGAGCAGTTGCGCGAACCACCGGTTCCACACCAGGGCCTGCGTTGGGTCGGCCGCGGGCAGATGCACGAGCAGCGTGCGCAGCGCGGCCGCCGACGACACCAGCAGCGCGACCCAGCGAATCGTCGGGTTCTGGTGGCGATACCCGAGCCACAGCAGCGCCACCGCTTCGACGAACCAGCCGGTGCTGATGGTGTCGACGGGCAGCAGATGGAACAGGCTGAGCGTCGTCAGGGCCGCGGCGAGCACCAGGAACCCATCGCGCGTGCGGCGGTCGTCGCCGACCCGCCGCGTCACCAACACTCCGAGGACGAGGTAGAGCGCGGCGCCGACCGCACAGCTCGCGGCCAGCAACCGCGGCGCTGCTTCGCGCAGCATCCAGCCGGCGTAGCCGTAGGCCCAGGCCACGTTGGCGATCGCCAGCATGAACCGTTCGCCGGTGACCGCGGTGCGGTGCCGGTAGTGGTGCGCGAACGGCAGCAGCAGAAACACCAGGTGAAACAGCGCGAGCCACACCAGCGTGGCGTCCGGCTGTGGATGATCCTGGTGCCAGCGCAGATACCAACCGCCGAACAGGAGGACGGTGCCTGCGAACGCCAGCAGGTCGAGCGCGCGCCAGCGGCGATGGAACGCCGCCGCGAGCACGCCGACATCGAGCAGCAGCAGGTACCCGCACAACGCATCGCGGGCGTCGGTGCCGCTGCTGACCAGCACCGGCGTCGCGAAGCCGCCCAGCACCGCGAGCACCGCCATCACGATCGCGTCGAGGCGCACCGCCGTGACCAGGCCGAGTGCAGTCACCAACACCATCAGCCCGAATGCCGTCGGCGCCGCGAGCAGCGGCTCCGGCACCACCATCACTGCCGGCTGCAGCGCCGCATAGACGGTCAGGTAGGCGAGTGCTTGACCACCGCCGAGCAGGCTCTGGCCCAAGGTGGTCATGCCGGTGCGCACGCTGCGCCAGCCAGCGACGACCATCGCCAGCGAGATCCCCGCCGCCGTGGCGATGCGCATGCGCGGTCCGAACAGGCGGCCGAGCCAGTCGCGGTCGTAGGCGTACTTCAGGAAGAAGGCGATGCCGAGGAACAGCAGGCCGATGCCGATCCACGTGAGCCACCGCAGGCCGAAGGTCTTTTCGACCCCTTCGAAGGGCCCCGACGGCGTCGGCAGCGGTTCTTCGCGGCTCGGCGGCCCGGACTGCAGCGGAACCTCGACTACCGGCGGCGCCACGGGCGGTGGGGGACTGGCGGCTGCGGCAGGGAGCGCGACCGGCGGCACAGCGACCGGCGTCGTCGGCAGCGGCGGTGGCTGCACGACGCGCTCGACGACCGTGGCCCCGACAGGTGGCGTGGCGATGATCGCGTCGTTCGCGTCGTTCGCGTCGGTGCGCGTCGGCCCGCGAAGCGGCGCGGCGTCGGGTTCGACCGGTGGTGGCGGCGCGGCTGCCTTCGGCGGCTCGTCACCCCGCGATCGCCGCAGGTGCTGTTCGAGGTCGTCGAGGCGCCGCTGCAGATCGCGCGTGCGCGCGCTCGCGATCATCCCGGCCAGGGCGCCCAGGAACAGGAAGCCGAGGAACAGGATGACGAGAAGGACGATTGCTTCCATGCCAGCCGTGTCGCCCTCGACTGGGCGCTGCTGGATGGTAGCCGCAGGCCGGCGCCGTCACGACGTCCGCGGGCGCTGCCGCGCGATCCGCTACTTCGAACTGCCGCTGCCCGTCGCCGGCAGGACCAGCAGTCGCTTGCACTCGCCGAGCAGCCAGTCGAGTTTCGTGAACGGCTCGAAGGAGACGTCCTGCCAACGCACACGGCCGAGGCCGTCGACCAGGAACGTGCCGTGCAGCGGCATCTCCTCGAAGTCGTCGTAGCAGCGCCAGGCACGGAACGCCGCGAGCTGCGGATCGGCGAGCAGCGGGAACGGGAAGCGCTCGGCTTCGCTCATTGCCGCCAGCGATGCCGCGGCCTGATCGGCTGCATCCGAGCCCACCGCGACCACGTCGATGCCGAGCTCGGCGAACGCAGCCGCCTTCGGGCCGAGGGCGCGCAACTGCTCGACGCAGTGCAGGCAACCGAAGCCGAGGTAGAAGACGACGAGCGTCGGCTTGCCGCGCTGGCCCGCGAGGTCGAACGTTCCGCCGCCGGCGCGCGGCAACGCCAGGGCGGGCGCTGGCTGTGGCTGCCACCGCGCGGGGCCGAGCGTCGCGAGGTCGGGCCGCGGCCCGAAGTCGGAGCCGAAGTCGGCGACCGTGACTTCGCGCGCGGGCGGCAGTCCGAGTCGCTCGGCGAGCGGGCCGCACGCGCCGGGGAACCGGGCCAGCTCGGCTTCGCGCTGCTGCAGCGCGTCGGCGTTCGCGGCGTCGGCGGCCGCGCGGTACGCGAGCACGAGCCGGCCGAGCGTCGGCAGGCGGTTCGGGTGTTCCTTGACCTCGTCGCGCAGGGTCTCGATCGCGGCCTTGCCGTCGCCAGCGGCCAACTGCACGTCGGCCAGCAGGTGCTTGGGAACGCGGGCGACCTTCGCCATGGCTGCTGCAGCACCGGCCGCATCGCCGTTCGCCAGCAGTCGCTCCGCGGCGAGCGCGTCCTGCAGATCGAGGAGCTCGGTGACCACGTCGACGCTGTCGCGAGCGGCGGCCTCGACGGCCTCGACGTGGCGTTTGCGTTCTCGGCCGTTCGCGATCGCCTTGTCTTCGGCTTCGTCGATCGCGCGAGCGCGTTCGGCCCGGGCCTTGGGCAACAGCGCCTTGACCGCGGTGACCATCGCGTCGCCTTCGGCAACCGAGCCGAGCCGGAAGTGCGCGCGCGCGAGCAGCGCGAGCCGCGGCAACTCCGCCTGGACCTCTTCGCCGGGCTCCAGGTAGCCGTCGCGCGCGAGTTCGAGGGCCGTCGTCCACAGGCCGTGCTCCTCGCAGATCGAGACCAGCCGCGCTCGCGCGTAGCCGGCGATCTCGTCGCCCGTCGCGATCCGGTTGCGCTCGGGATGCCTGGGCAGCTCGGCGAGGTTCTTCGCCACGGCCAGGGCTTCGTGGATGCGGCCCTGCCGCGACAGGCTGCGCGCGAGCCACTCCTGGTTGTGGCCGTAGTTGTGGATCGCGAACGGCATCACGCGATCGCGATGCATGTGCGCATGGTCGACGCACCCGCTCGCCTCCTGCTGCCAGCCGGCTTCGGCGTCGCGATGCAACTTGGCGTAGATGTGTCCCGCCATGTGCCACTGGTGCGCGATGCCCGGCGCGCTGGCACCGATGGCGGCCGCCGAACGCAGTCCGCGTTCGGCGGCGTTGGTGTCCCACAGGTGCACGCGGTAGTGGTGCGCGGGGTGGTCGGGTGCGAGCGCGAAGACCGAGTCGAGCAGCACGTCGACGGCCATGTGGGAACGAACCTGGCTGCCCCAGTCCGTCAGGTCCCAGATCTCGAGTGCCAGCAGCGCGCGCGCCTCGGCGTCGCGCGGGAACTCGTGGACGATCGTGCCGAGGTCTTCGAGCAGGGTCTTGTGCAGTGCGCGGCGGTCGTCGCGCTTCTCGTTGGCGGTCTTGCGGCCATCGATGGCCTTCTTCACGCGTTCGTCGTCGCCCGAGCGCAGCTCGGTGCGCGCCGCCTCGTCGATCCGGTAGTACTTCGCGTAGGCGTCGATCCAGAGCTGTTCGTAGCGCGGCACGCTGGCACTGCGCCGCACGGCTTCGGCGATGAAGGCGGCCGCGCGCGGGACGTTCTCGACGTTGGCCATCGCCATGCCCCAGTACGCCATCGCGCAGTCGGGGTGGAGCTTCGCGACCATGCGGAAGCTGCGTTCGGCCTCGAAGAACCAGAAGGCGTGCAGCTGGCACATGCCCTGGTCGAAGAAGGCCTGCGCCTGCGAGTCCAAGCCGGCGACCGGCAGGTGCACCTGCGCCGACATGCCCTGCATCAGGTAGGCCGCCTGGCGTGGGCCTTCGTCGAAGGCCGCCCCGTGGCGCGAACGACCATGCGTCTCGGTGGGCGTGTGCTGGGCGGCGACCGCGCCGAGCATCAGCCAGCAGGCGAGCGCGCGACGCGAGACGACGCGCGGGAAGTGCGCCGTACGAGCGGGGATCGAGGGCATCGCGCCATTCTGCCGCCTCGTCGGCGGCGGGAGGAGCTTCCCCTCGAAGTGGGGCGCTCGCAGCGGCTTTGCTCCTGCCGTTTCAGCAGCGCGTACGCATGGAGTCGCGGGCGCGTTCCGCGGCCGCCGGCGACGGGAACTTCGTCCCCGAACGCTCCCACATCTTGCCGATGTACTCGACCGCATCGGGAGTCTTGCACGACGTGTCGCCGTGATCGACGTCCACGCGACCGATCCGGTTGGCCGCGGCGATCGCGGCCTTGCGCAGGCCAGCACTCCGGCCGCCGATCGCGATCAGCGCGTTGTTCATCGCGTACTTGACCTCGTTCTGGGCGGCGTGGATCGACCGCTCGATCGTCGTCAGGTGCTTGCCGTACGTCTCGTCGGGCGAATGTTCGTCGCGGCTCGCGAGCACCGCGATCAGCGTCCAGCCCGTCGCTTGCAGCTTGGGGTTCGGCGAAGCCGGCCATTGCTTGGCCTTCGCCGCGCCGTGCGCCGATTCCTGCGCCAGGCTGGCGATGTAGAGCCCGCACATCCCCATAGGGTTCTCGCGCGCCCAACGGTCGAGGTCGGCCGACGTGATCACGGCCGGATCGGCGATCTTCATCGCCAGGTTGCGCGCGTCGACGTTGCCGGTGTCCCAGAGTTGCAGGGCGAGGGGATGGTCGACGCGGATGCGCTTCTGCAGCGTGCTGAGCGTCGCGAAGCTGACGCCGAACATCGGCCCCGTGGCGCCGTGGCGCGTGTAGGTCTTGCGGGTCTGCGCGGAGCCAGCCTGCTCGAGCGCGCGCATCACGTCGGCGAGCGACATCGTCTCACCCGCGCGCTTCGGTGCCGCTGCGGGTCGCGGCGACTTCGTGGTCTTCTTGGCGGGAACCTTCGAGGCGGCTTTGGCTGCCGGCCTGCGAGCCTTCAGGGTGGTGGGCATGGCGCCATCCTAGTGCCCGTTCGCCAACGTGCGCCTGGTTCCTACGCGCCGGCGAAGTAGATCGCGTTCACTTCGGGCGCGTCGAGCAGCGGGTTGTCGAAGCGCACCTCCTCGACGCTGGCGACCGAGAACGCCTTCTGCAGGCGCGCCGTGACCTCCGCTTCCGCCGGCAGGCTGGTCCAGAGGGCGAAGACGCCGCCCGGCCGCAGGCTGCGGGCCGCCGACGCCAGTCCGGCGACCGAGTAGAACGACGCGTGGCCTTCGTCGAGCAGGTGGATCGGCGAGTCGTCGATGTCGATCAGGATCGCGTCGTAGCGGTGGCCGCCGCCGGCCTGCAGCAGGTGCAGGCAATCGCCTTCGATGAACCTGCAGCGAGGCTCGTGGCAGAGGGTGGTGCCGAGCGGCACGAGCCCGCGCCGGTGCCAGCCGATCACTTCGGGCAGGCGTTCGACGACGTCGACCGCTGCGACGCGAGAATCGGCGAGTGCGGCGGCGGCCGTGTAGCCGAGCCCCAGTCCGCCGACCAGCACGTGCAGGCCGCTGCCGGCCACCCGCGCCAGCGCGCGCGTCGCCAGTTCCCGTTCGCTGGTCGTGTTCAGGCTCGACATCAGGAAGCGTCCGGCGAGCTTGACCTCGTAGATCCACTCGTCGGGTCGGGAGACGGGGCGGCGCCGCCGCAGGATCAGCTCGCCGAGTTCGGTCGAGCAGCAGTCGAGTTCTTCGAACGTCTTGGCCATCGGACCGGTCAGCGCCCGGATCGTTGCTGCCGGATCCGCGCCCACCACTCGGCTTCGATCGCGCGGATGCGTTCGGCGGTCATCGGTGTCTTGCGAGGTCGCACCGTCGCCACGCCGCCGACGAAGTTCTCGATGTTGGGTTCGAACGCTTCGAAGTACCCCGGCGGCGGCGCGTGTTCGTGGGCCATCAGCCGGCCCGACGGCAGCAGGTCGCGCATCTCGACGAGAACGGCGATCGGCACGCGGCCCGGCTCGGTTTGCAGCAGGTCCATCATGTAGTGCGCAAGCAGAGCGGCACCGGAAGCGGAAGGCCCGGCGTCGACGGCCGTCGCGAGGGCCTCGCGCAGTTCGCGCAGATCGAGCGCGCCGTCACGGTTGCCGTCGGCGGCCGTCGCAGCCGCCTGCAGCTTCTCCTCCGTCAATTCCGGGCGGAACTGCGGCGGCGTTCGCGCGACGACCCAGTCGTTGAGGCCGAAGTGGTCGAGGATCACGCAGTCGGGCACGCGGTACGCTGGCAGGCCGACGGCGCCCGTGGCGAACATCGGGAACGGCTTCGCCGACTCGGGCACGGTGAGCGTGTGCGGGAAGACCTCGGAGTAGACCGAGAACATCCAGCGATGGTGGGCGACGCGCAGCCCGATGTAGCGCGAGAACAACCAGGCCTGCTGGCGGTCGAACCATCGCGTCAGTGGCTGCGCGAACGCCGGCGCGTGCGGTGCCACCGCCGCGAGTCCCGGCGTCGTGGCGTGACGCTGCCAGGCGAGGTGCATCCAGCCCGCCGAACCCGCCGCGGCCAGCAGCACCGCGGTCGCCAGCGGCAACCTCGGTCCGTTGGCGACTCGAGCGACCGCCGCGACGCAGGCGAGCGTCGCCAGCGGCACGAGGAAGGCGAGCACGCGGTACTCGAAATGGTCGCCGCCGGCGGCCAGCGTGTAGTAGCCGGCGTTGAACGCCGCGGTTCCTGCTGCGACCACGGCCGGCAGGTGGTCGGCGATCGTGCGCGCGCAGGCGCGCAAACGACGCAGCTGCGCCAACAGGCAGAGGCCGAGGATCGGTGGCCACGCCCAGGCGCCGTTCTCGAGCGCGAAGCACGCGAAGTAACGCAGCCCGGCCTCCGGCCACGCTTCGTTGACCTTCGCGAAGTAGGTGTTGGGCAGCCACTCGCCGTAGTAGGCGCGTCGCCACAGCAGGTGGGCCACGACCAGCAGCAGCGGCGACAGGGACGCGAGCGTGCGGGTTCGCAACTGCCCGGCGCGCAGGAGCGAGCAGAGTGCGGCGAACGCGGTCGCGGCGACCAGTGGTAGGCCATCGGGCCGCGTCAGCGCCGCGAACGCCGCCAGCGCCGACCAGATCGCGAGCCAGCCTGGGCCGCGGCGTTCCGGCGCCCGGAACGCATGCAGCACCCAGCCGAGCAGGAACACGTTCGACAACGCCGTGTCGAGCCCGCTCGACATCCACTGCAAGAACGTGCGGTTGCCGACGATCACGACCAGTGCGCCGACCACGACCACCATCGGTACGCGCGCACCGTCGCGCCGGCACATGCGCATCGCCGCCGCCGCGACGATCAGGACCTGAACGACGCCGCAGGCGATCAGGAACGGATTGGCCGCGAGATCCGGGGGCTGGCCGAACCAGCTCCACAGCGCCCACAGCACCAGCACCCACAGGAAACCGCCGCCCTCGACCGGTCGGAACGGCTCCGGGTTCCACACCAGGCCGTGCCCGGCATGCGCGTTCGCCACGTAACGGAAGTGGATGAACGCGTCGTCGCACAGGAACGCGAGCTGTGCTGCGCCGATCGCGGCGACGACGGCGAAGGCGACCACGATGCCGCGGCGAAGCCATGGCGCCGTGGCGTCAGGCTGGCTGGCGAGAGGGGACTGCACGGCGCGCGGATCATGCGGATCGAATCCCACTCGGGGAAGGGCGGCGCGGCGCGGCGACGATCCGCTCCGAAGGGCCGCTGCCGTCGCGCCGTCGGTCGAGTCCGCGCGTCACTTCGGGACGGCGACCGGTCGTGCGCGCGGCGCGGCGGCGCCGTTCCTACGTTGCCGCTGCGTCCGACACCAGGATCTGGCCACTGCCGGCATCGCCGCCATACAGCTCGGCGATGCGCTGCATCCGGTAGCGGAAGATGCGCAGTACGTCGGGGAGCACGAACCAGCGGGTCAGCAGCGGCGACAGCGGCCCGCCGCCGACCTCGAACTCGACGTGGTCGCTGAGCACCGTGCCGCCGTCCAGCGGTTCGAACGTGTGCACGTGGTACCAGCGTTTGTACGGGCCACGTTCCTGTTCGTCGGCGAAGGCGTGCGGTGGATCCCAGCGGGCGATGCGCGTGCGCCAGCGCATGGGCAACCCTCGCACCGACAACCGGTAGTCGATGCGCGTGCCGACGCGCATGGCGATCGGCGGCGGCGTCAGGATCTGGAACCGCACGAAGGGCGGCACCAGCCTCGGCAGGTTGTGCGCGTTGGCGAAGAACGGCCAGACTTCCGCCGGCCCCGCCGCCACCCAGATCGACGAGCGCAGCGTGCGTACGCGAGTACGGCTGCCGAGCGCCGACGGCGTCATACCGACTCCCGCAGGCGTGCCTTGGCGGTGCGTTGGACCGGGATCTGCACCTCGTAGCAGCGTTTCGCCGCGCCCACCGTGGGACTGTTGTAGCCCATCACGCGAAGCGCGCCCGTCGCCTGCCATTCCGGATTCGCGGCCAGCCAGGATTCGAGTCGCTGCTGCAACTCGGCGATGCGGCCCGGCTGGTCGTAGCCGCGCGCGCCGATCGTCAACACCGTGACGGCTGGGACGTCGACGACTTCGACCGACCCGTCCTTGCCCGGCTTGCCGATGTCCGTCGAGCCGTAGAGGAACGCCATCGAGTTCTGCCGCAGGCGATCGCCGTCGTTCCGGTAGTCGATCTGCACCGGAGTGGTCATCGCGATCTCGTTGCTCTCGATGTGCCGGAACAGCGGCATGAAGGCACCGAACGAACCGCCCTTCATGCCCGTGCGCACCATGCGGTAGGTCGGGTAGCTCCGCAGCTCGACTTCCTCGAGCACCGAGAACCCGGGCACGCCGGCCGGCAACTCGGCTTCGACGACCGGCTCGAACCGAAGGTCGCTTCGCAGATCTGCGACGGCCGCCGCGAGGCTGGCAGGGCGGCTGTGCGAACGTCGCAGTTCGTCGGCAACGGCACGCGCGGCGGAACCGAACGGCAGGCACTCCGCAGCGGTCGCCACGGCGGCGCGCAGCCGAGCGACACCACCGTGACCGTGGTCCGCCGCGAACGCCTGGAGCCCGAAGTCGAGCATGGCGGCGGCCGTGTTGCGTGCCGGCAGATCCGCCGCTTCGAACAGGCGAAGCTGGGCGGGGGCCGCGGCGGTCAGCAGGCAGACGGCGAACGCGAGGCGCATCATGCGCGCGCATTCGCAGCGTGCCCGGCTACGGATGCACTGCGATGGTCAGGGCCGTGCGACGGCGACCACGTGCTCCTGGGCCGAAACCACGACGCCATCCGCGGCTTCGATGGTCAGCACGAAGGCGGCTGGCTGCTGCACGGGCAGCTTGGCGCCGATGGGCACCACGAACTCCCTGCCCGCGGGGCCGGGTTCGAGCCGACCACCATCGACCGGCGGACCCGTTCGGGCGGCGTCCACGATCCACAGCTGGTAGCAATGGCCGGCATCGAGCGGAGGCAGGCCGTTGAGTCGCAGGAAGCCTGCCTGCGTGGAAGGACTCCAGACGACGTCGCCGTGCACGTCGCCACGGCGCGGGCTCGGGCCGGGCGTCCATTCGCATCGCACCAAGCCTGACGGGGTGGCGAGCAGTTCCGCGCGCGCCAGTTCCGGCGGCTGCGCCGCCCGCGGCGTCCGCCACAGCGCGAGCACCACCGTGACCAGGGCGGCCAAGAGCCACGGCGCCAGGAACTGGACGACCTTGCGCGGTCGCTCGGAGATCGCCGACTGCGGGCTGTTCGTTTGGGCGGCGAAGAAGGCGAGCGCATCGTCGCGCAGGCGGGTGGCGAGTGGGCTCGGGGTCGGCGCCGGCGTGGGGCCGTTGGCGAACTCCGCCATGGCGACCAACGCAGCCGAGCGTTCCAGCGCGGCGAACTCCGCCGCCGCGGTCGGATCGCGCAGCAGGGCCTCGAAGGCAGCCTGGTCCGGTCCCTCGAGCGCGCCGAGGGCTCCGTCGACCAGCAGCTGGTCACGCCGCGACAAGACGGACTGGTTCATCGAGCGCCCCCCGGGTCGTCCGCTTTGACGCCGAGCATCTCCCGAAGCCGCAACAGCCCGCGCCGCGCGTGGCTCTTGACGGTGCCCAGCGGGATGCCGATGGAGCTCGCGATCTCCTCGTGCGTCCGGCCCTGCCCCAAGGACAACTGGAGGACCTCGCGCTGCTCGGGCTTGAGCTGGTCGAGCGCGTTCTGCGCGATCGCCGCCGCTTCGCGCAGCTCGACGGAAGTGTCCTCCTCGGACGCCAGCATGGCGGGATCCTCGAGCGACTGTGCGGCCGGACGCACCGTGGCGCGGCGGACGCGGTCGACCAGGCGTCGGCGAGCGATCGTCGTGACGAACGTCGTCTCGCTGCCGAGCGTCGCGTCGTAGCGGTGCGCACTGCGCCAGACGTCGAGGAAGATGTCCTGCACTGCGTCCTCGGCGTCTTCCGCGTTGCGCAACACGCGCCGAGCCAGTCCGTGCACCATGCCCGTGTGGCGGCGCAGAAACTCACTGACCGCGGGCATGTCACCACGAGCGATGCGGGGCAGGAGGGCTGGCTGCATGAAGACGGGCGCCTCGACTGCGCGTTCTACTCGCAGTCGAGGCCATGTGCTCGTGCCGTGTTCGCTCGTGGTCACCGAACCAGGGGGTTCAGCGGGGCAGGATCACGCTGTCGATGACGTGGATGACACCGTTGCCGGCAATCACGTCGGTGGCGACCACGTTTGCGCCCTGGACCATGACCTTGCCGTCGCGGACTTCGATCGGCACTTCGCTGCCCTGCAGGGTCTTCGCGCTCTTCAGGGTCACGACGTCCGCAGCCTTCACGCGGCCGGCGACGACGTGGAACTTGAGGATCCCGGCGAGCTTCTCCTTGTTCTCCGGCTTCAGCAGATCAGCGATCGTGTCCTTGCCGAGCTTCGCGAAGGCGTCGTCGGTGGGCGCGAAGATCGTGAACGGGCCGCCGTTGGCAAGCGTGTCGGCGAGGCCAGCGGCCGTGGCCGCGGTCAGCAGCGTCTGGAACTTGCCCGCCTTCGCCGCGGTCGCGACGAGGTTGTCCGGCGGCAGCAGGACGGAGTCGATGACGTGGATCGTGCCGTTGCTCGCGGTGACGTCGGTGGCGACGACCTTGGCGTTGCCGATGGTGACGCCGTCCTTGCCGGCGTTCACGGCGAGGCCCGAGCCCTGCACCGTGTTCAGTTCCTTCATCGCCACGACCTTCGCAGCGGGGAGGTCCGCAGCGACGACGTGGTACGTCAGGATCGCGGTCAGCTTGGCCTTGTTCTCGGGCTTCAGCAGATCCGTGATCGTCGCCGTGCCGAGCTTGGCAAACGCCTCGTCGGTGGGGGCGAACACCGTGAACGGGCCCTTGCCCTGCAGCGTGCCGACGAGATCGGCGGCCTTCACGGCAGCGACCAGCGTCTTGAAGTTGCCGGCGGCCACGGCGGTGGCCACGAGGTCCTTGTCCGTCCTGCCGTGCGCCGCGTCGGCGGGCGCCTGGGCGCAGAGGGGAAGGGCGATGGCGAAGGTCAGGGTCGGAATCAGTCGAATGGTCATGAGGTTTTCGGGGTTGATGGCAGGTCCGACGCGCTGTTCGTCGCATGCGAGAATCTGGATGCACCACGATCGGTCTTGTCGTTGCCTGCGGCCGTGGCACAGTGCGGCGATGCCAGCCGTCGACCGTTTCGCCGCGAGCCTGATGCGTCAGGGCGCCCTCGCCTGCGCCCGCGACACCGTCGAGGTCATGCGGCGTGATGCCGCCGAGCTGCTCGCGCGCGGCGTGCCGGAGACGTTCGCCGATCCGGTCGAGGACACGCGGGTGCGGATCCTCACCCTGGCCGAAGCGATCGACGTGGATCGCACGGCGTTGTTCACCCACCAGGTGGCGTGGTACCGCACTGCGCTGGCGTACCGCGGTGTCGACGACGGCTATCTGCCGGCGAACTTGCGCGCGTTGGGCGCAGCGCTGGCGATGGCGCTGCCGCCCGAATGCGTGCCGTTGGTGCAGCGGCACCTGGCCGCGGCCGAAGCGACGTTGCGCGCAGCACCTGGCGAGCTGCCGAGTTGGTTGGCCGGAGTCGGCACCCTGCGTGGCGAGGCCCGTCGATTCGTGCTGGCGTTGCTCGAGAACCGTGGTGCCGATGCGATCGCCCTGGTGTTGCGGCTGCATGCCGACGGAGTGCCCGCGGTCGACCTGCACGAGCATGTGCTGATGCTGGCGATGCGCGAAATCGGCCGGATGTGGCTGATGGCCGAGATTCCGATCGCCGACGAGCACTTCGCCTCGCGCGTGGTCGAGGCTTGCATCGAACGCCTGGCGGCAGATTCGAAGCCCGTGCCGCCTACCGGGCGGAAGGTGCTGTCGTTCGCCGTGGGGGGCGACCAGCACGGGCTGCCGATCCGGTTCGTCGCCGAGCGGTTCGTCATGCGCGGCCACGAAGTGTGGCATCTCGGCGCCGACATGCCGGCCAGCGACCTCGAGTGGATGCTGCAGGATCGCCAGGTCGATCTCGTCGCGTGTGGTGCGTCGATGGTGCTGCACCTGGGCAGTGCCCGCGCGACGATCGAGCGATTCCGTGCGTCGTCGGGAGATCGTTGTCCGCCGATCCTGATCGGCGGGGCGCCGTTCGCCGTGGTCCCCGACCTCCACCAGGTGCTCGGCGCCGATGCCGGTGCTGGCGACGCGGCGACCGCGCTGGCTCGCGGCGAAGCGCTCATGCGCCGCGGGTGAGTCCCGGCCGCGCGCGGTCCGCGCGCGCTGCCATCACCGGCCGATCGGCGTCAGGGCGTCGTGCCGACGCAAGACAGTTCGAAGCCGGTGCTGCCGCGCACATCCACCGTCAGGTGGGCCTCGTCGCCTTCCACCAACACGAACTGCAGCATGCCGCCGCCACGCATCGAGCGCGCGGTGCTGCCTCGCAGCACGCGGACCCGGTCGGGGCTGCCGACGCTCGGAGTGAACGACACGTCGATCGGGCCCGGGCCGTCGTTGTCGACCCGCACGAACGGGTTGTCGCCCAGGACCTGCAGCGTCGCCGTCGTTTCCGGTCGCAGCACCATGCCCAACTGGCTGTTGCTGGTGCAGGCGGCGCCGAGGAAGAGGGCGACCACGAGGGCGCCGAGCCGGGAATTCGGGGTCATGGGTCGTGCCTTTCGACGGGCCTGCCGAAGATTGCAAGAGCCGATGCCTCTGGCACGAGAGTATCGGGGTAGCAGGGCTCGTCGGAATCCGAACTCTGGCGGGTCACGGTCGCGCAGGATCGCCAGCGTCCGATCTCCCGGTGGAGGCAGGCCCGGGACTGGATGCGTCGTCCGTTCCGACGAGATGCAGGGCACAGCGCCACGCGTGGTAGACGAGCTTGTCCAGCAGCCGCACCGCCTCGGCCCGGTTGATCGCCTCCACTGCCGTGACCCCGTCTGCGCCGTGCGCCGCGGCCACCATGATGTGGGCGCGATGGGCGCGGCGAAGGTCGGCGAGGGCCCGCGACAACTCGCCGACGTCTGCCGCGGTGCTGCGTTCCGCGCCGGCCGTGGCGTCTTCCGGTTGCGGGGCGCCCGGCGCTGCGGTGACCGCGCGTCGAGCCGCGGCCATGGCACTCGCGAGGGAGGCGATCCGTTCCCAAGCCAGCGCCGCGAGAGCTGCGGCGCGCGCCGCCTGCGCGTCCCGTCGCAGGACGTCGGAACGGTACTCGCTCGCCCAGTCCTCGGCTCGCTCCGCGAGGCGGGCAGCATGGTCCAGCGCGTGCAGCACATCGGCGACCTTCGCCCGCTCGCGCTGCGAGCCGGGGGGTTCGCGCATCTCGGACAGGAACAGCCGCGTTCGCTCGAGCACGTCGGATGCCGCAGCCGACGTCTGGACGATGGCGTGGCCCAGGGCGGCGTTCCGCAGGGACTTGTCCAGCGTGCCGCACATTGCGGCCAGGGCGCCCGCGACGGTCCGCCGGGCTGCTTCGACGGCGGCGTCGGGTACGTCCAGCGACGCGCGGTCGAGGCACGACGCCAGGTCCGGCTCGCGCTGCGGCAGCAGACGCTCCACCAACCGCGCGAACCGGTGGACCATGGGCAAGAGCAGGGCGACGCCCAGCAGGTTGAACGCGGTGTGGAAGCCCGCGAGCAGCAGCGACGGATCGGCGACCGCGACGCCCTCGTCGAGCAGGGCGACCAACAGCGGGAACATCGCCAGGACGACTGCGCCGGTCGCGACGTTGAACAGCACGTGCGCGAGGGCGGTCCGTTTCGCTGCGGTCGTCGTGCCCACCATGGCCAGGGCCGAACTGACGGCGCTGCCGATGTTCTGCCCGATGACCAGCGCCGCGGCCTGGTCGAGTCCAATCGCTCCGGCGTGCAGCGCGGACACGGTCGCCGCCACGGCGGCACTCGAGGACTGCATCACCGTCGTCATGAGGGTCCCGACGACCACCAACTGCAGAACGCCCGCCGTTCCGCTCCACCAGCCGACGCCGCTCACGGCCGGCAGGTCCGCGGGCTGCAGCCGTTCCGCGAGCCCCGCCATGCCCTCCTGCAGGATCGTCAGGCCCAGCAGCAACAGCGAGAACCCGGCGATCGCACCTCCCGCACCGCCCCAGCGACCGCGCCCGATCAGACGAAGCAGGGCGCCGGCGAACAGCATCGGCATCGCTGCCTCCGTCAGCGACACCTTCACCCCGAGCAGTGCGACGAGCCATCCGGTGCCGGTCGTGCCGATGTTGGCCCCGAAGACCACACCGAGCGCTTGCGGGAAGGTCAGGAGCCCCGCGCTCACCAGACCGATCGTCGTCATCGTCACGGCGCTCGAGGACTGGACGACGAGCGTCACGATCGCGCCCCACAACGTGGCGCGTGCGGGTGTGGCCGCGGCGCTGCGCAGCAGCGTCCGCAGCGTCGAACCCGCCAGGCCCCGCAGGCCTTCGGTCATCACCCACATGCCCAGCAGGAACAGTCCCAGTCCGCCGAGAAGGGAAATGAGCATCGCCGTCGATCCGAAACGCAGTCTCCCCAGGTCCGCCGTGAACGCCAGCGCAAACGTGCGCGCCGGCTACGGCGCCGACGCGATCACTCCGGCAACCACCGCAGTCCTGCCAACCGTGTGCACACGGCTTCCGCCCACCAGTCGTGCAGCAGCGGCGAGGGATGCGGGTCGTCGGCGCGCAGGACCAGCTCGGAGTCCAGGTAGGCGACGCCGCGTTCGCGCAACCAGTCGTCGATGCGCGCCGCGCAGTCGACGACGGGCACCGCAAGCTCGTCGCAGACCGCGCGCACCGGAGTCGAAAGGCCGTAGTGCGTCGCGACCAGCACACGGAACCCCCGTTCCCGGCCGAGCTCGAGGATCGTCCCCAGTGCCCGCCGGTAGGCATCGATGCCGACCAGGTGGCGATAGGCCGGCGGCACGCGCTCGGGATCGCTCTCGTACTGCCCGCCGCCGAGCAGCGGGGCCGCTTCGAACGGCAGCCACGGGTTCATCCAATGCGAGCGCCGCAGACGGCGCGCGAGGTCGAGCACGAAGCTGCGGTCGAGGCGCCAGCAATCGGGCGGCGCGAGCAGGAAGTTCGGCAGTTGGAGATCGTTCCCGACGAAGTCGACGAGGACGATGTCCGGCGCGAAGGTCAGGCCGTGGTGCTGCAGCACCGCCGCCTGCATGGCAGTGTTGTAGCCGGGAACGCCGGTGCCGATGACCTCGACGACACGGTCGGGCAGCGCCTGCTGCAGCCGCGCTTGCAGCCGCGCGACGCCGGTGTGCTCCCAGTCCACGCCCCACCCGAACAGCACCGAGTCCCCGAGGGCGAGGACGCGCAGGCCGTTGGCGGGCCGGGTGACGGGATAGGCCGGTCCGCGCCAGCCGTGTTCGTTGGTGCGCACGGACACGCCCTGGAACACGCAGTCGAGCTGCGGTTGCAGTTCGTAGACGATGTCGGGGTGCGCCGCGGGCCGCACCATGTAGGAGAGCGGCACCTCGCTGCCGGTCCGCGGTGCCGTCGGCACGCGCGACGTCATGTAGGCGACGACCAGGCGCGCCGCGATTTCGGCGACGACCAACGATGCCGCCGTGGCGCAGGCCAGGAGCGCGAGGCGGCGCCTCCACGTGCGAAGGGTCGACGGCGCGCGCGTCATGGCTGGGAGTCGTTCGGCACGAGGCGATGGCGGCGTCGCCCGCTCCGAGGGTCGCGACGGGCCGTTGCCGTCGCATCCTGCCGCACGCGCGGATCCGGTTCCAGGCGGTTGCCGTGGCGATCGGCGCCACTCCGGAGCATGCGTGGCTGGCTGTCTCCATCGACAAGGGCCGTCTTTGCGTCATGGGGAGCTGGCCCGAAGCCGCAGATGGCGCAGGAAACCGTGGATTCTCGTCACGCGGCGGGCGCGACGGCGGCCCAGGGGGCGTTGGCCGCGAGCGCGGCATCCCCGTTCCCAGGCGCGTCGCCAGTCCACGCGACTCGATTCCACCGCCGCGATGTCTCGGCCAGTCGCCCTTTCGTGAGGCCCACACCATGAACAAGCTCGTCCTTGCGACGGCAGCCATGTCGCTGCTCGCCGCGGCCGCTTCGGCCCAGATCAGCTACTCGTTCGATTTCAACGCCAACAGCATCGGCTGGACCGGCAACTTCACACGCTACACGACCGCGAACACGCAGTGCGGCCTCTCCGGCGGGTCGATGCGCCGCAACATGTACAGCGGCGTCACCACGGGCGCCCTGATCTCCCCCCTGACGGGCACGTCGCTCGGTGCGTTCACGACGATCCAGTACACCTACAAGGTGAACGTCTGGTCGGCGAACACCACCGCCGCGCCCACGCCTTGGGGCACCTTCGACGTCCAGATCGGCTCGACCGCGACTGGCCCGTGGACCACGATCGCGACGGTCGCCAACGAGACGCAGCTCGACAACGTCTGCCAGACCCGCTCGCACACGTTCCTCGCGCCGGCCGGTGCGATGTACGTGCGTTGGAACTGCGCGTGGGGCGGCGGTGACAACTGGTGGGTCTTCGACAACGTCAACATCTTCGAGCCGCCCCCGTGCACGGGCACCCCGGCCCCGGGCGACGTGACTGGTTCTCCGTCCTTCGCCTGCGACGGCGTGAGCTACACGCTCGGGCTGCAGAACGCGACGCCGGGCCTCGGCGTCACCTACCAATGGTACAGCAGCCCGGACAACGCCACGTGGACCGCGCTCGGCACGGCTCTCACGCAGGTCGTCAGCCAATCGGCGACGACGTACTACCGCTGCGGCGTCACCTGCACCGTCAGCGGCATGACGGGATCGACCACCACCCTGCAGCTCGACATGCGTGCAGCGACGAACCCGGAGGATTTCGAGGCCGGCTTCAGCGGCTGCTGGTCGAACACCGGCGGCATCGTGAACCCGGACCTCCGGCCGGTGAGCGCTTTCGGCGTCGGCGCGCAGGCCGTGCGGTTCAACTACTGGGCGTGGGCAGCGGCGAGCACCGCACACGTGACCAGCCCGGTTCTCCCGGCGACCGTCGCCGGTGACCGCGCGTTCTTCGACGTGGCCGGCACGAACTATCCGCCGAACCTCGCGTGGTGGGACACCGTCGCGCTGCAAGAGTCCAACGACGGTGGCGCCACGTGGACGACCGTTGTCACGATGGACAACCAGGCAACTGGCCTGCTCTACACCGCGCCCTACACCGGCCAGTTCAACCCGACGGCCAGCCAGTGGAAGAACCTCAGCTTCGCGCTGACGCCCGGCACCAACCGGATCCGATTCCTCGGCACGTCCGGCTTCGGCAACGACTGCTTCATCGACAACGTCGTCGTCGCGCCCTGGGGCATGGCGCGTCACTACCCGTACGGCGTGAGCTGCACGCCTGCCTACGACGTCAGCGCGAACCCCGCCCCGATTCGCGGCACGACGGTCACCTACACGGCGAGCAACATCCCGCAGTGGGTGTCGGTGCCCGTCTACGCGAGCGCGCTCGCGCTCGGTTTCGCCGGGGACATCCCCGGCACCGACCTGAACACCGCGTCGGTCGGCGCTTTCAACAGCCCGTGCCTCGCGCACCTGACGTTGGGTGGCCTGGTCGACGTCGTGTTCCTGCCCAACAACCTGTCGAGCGACACGTGGAGCTTCGCGATTCCGCCGCTGGCACCGCTGGGCTCGGAGCTCTACGTGCAGGGTGTTGCGCAGGTGGACTCGACTCTCGCCAACCCGGCCGGTCTGGTGACCAGCAACGCCGTGAGGAGCTACGTCAGCAACGGCCTTGGGCTACCGGTGGGTGGCCTTGACATCGAGTGGGATCCGGAGGCGCAGAACTTCGTGCCGTGTCCCAACGGCGAGCGCAGGTACACGGTGTACGGCTGGCAGCGCAAGGATGCGCCGTACGGCGTACAGATGGTCAAGGTGGTCCTGAAGGGCACCGGTGCGGTGATCACCGAGGAAGACCTCACGCCAGGCTGCCTGGTCGGCAAGCTCTTCACGCCGATGGTGACCGTCTGCTTGCCGGTGAACCCGAACCTGAAGCGCGTGTGGAAGAATTGCGGCGCCCCTGAGAACTCGCAGGACATCCCTGGCGCGGCGTTGGCGATCCCGATGGCGTCGCCGGTGGACCTGCTGGTCGGCGGCCTGCCCAACGTCGGCATCTTGGCGGCACCGGCCGGTAACTGGCTCGGCGCCAGCCAGGGCGAGGGGTGGTCGTCGTCGCACCCCAGCGTGCTCTCGGTCACGCCAACGGGGAACTGGATCGCCAACAGCACCGGCGTGACGCGGATCACGTTCCGCGGCCGGCTCGTCACGGACAACGGCGTGGTCGAAGTGACCACCAGCATGAAGGTCCGCGTGCAGTAGCTGTCGGCGCACCCGACCGCCGCGCGACGCCTACGCGCCGCGGCGGGCGGGCGCACATCAGCTGCCGGCAGCCGGTCCTGGCGCGGCGCCGAGACGACGGGGAAGCCACTGCGCCGTCGCCCGCATCGGCGGTTGGCGACCAACTGGCGCCCAAGGCTCGTCCGCTGCAGGCTGCCGTCCTCCCGCCGACCCGTTCCCTATTCCGAGTTCCGCCCATGACCTGGATGACCATCGCCCTGCTCGTCGTGTCCAACGTCTTCATGACCTTCGCCTGGTACGGGCACCTGAAGGTCGACCGCGGACCGCTCTGGGCCATCGTGATGGTGAGTTGGGGGATCGCGTTCTTCGAATACTGCTTCCAGGTCCCGGCCAATCGGCTGGGCGCGCAGGCAGGGCTCGCGACAGCCGAACTCAAGACCATCCAGGAAGTGATCACGCTGGTGGTGTTCGTCGTGTTCGCGGCGACCTTCCTCGGCGAGCCGCTGCGCTGGAATCATCTGGTGGGGTTCGGCTTCGTCGCGATCGGCGCCGCGTTCGTGTTCAAGCCGTGGTGATCGTGGGTCGGGCAGGAGTCCGCGCGGCGCTCGGTCGCCGCAAGACGCGGCCCAGTGCGGGAGGGGGCGGCGCGAGCTGCTGCCGCGACTAGACTGGCGACCCGCTCACCCCCCCCCGGATTCCCGGAGTCTCGCATGCATCGCCTCGCGTTCGCCGCGTTCTCGTCCCTCGTCTCCTTGGCCGTGGTCGGCCAGAACCAGGGCCTCGTGCTCACGAACGGCACCACGGGCCACGTCGACGTTCCGCACGCACCGACGCTCGCGCCGTCCGGCGGCATCACCGTCGAGGCGTGGGTGAAGTACGACTCGGTGCTCGGCCCTGGCTGGCGTTTTCCGACCATCGCGCGCAACGACCCGAGCCCCAACCAGTCGGCGTGGTTCCTGCGCGTCGAAGCGGGCAATACGCAGGCGAACCGGCTGCTCTGGTGGGTCACCACCCCGAACGGCAACTACACGCTCAGCTGGTTCTACGCGGCGGGCACGCTCGCCAACTGGACGCACGTTGCCGCGACCTACGACGGCGCGGCGCTGCGCATCTTCGCCAATGGCGTGCAGGTCGCGCAGGGCTTCGGCACCGGCAGGATCGTCGATCTCGGCGGCATCGTCCGCATCGGCGGCGGCGACGTGTCGATCAGCGGCGGCGAGACGTGGAACGGCGAACTCGACGAAGTGCGCGTGTGGCCGTTCGCGCGCAGTGCCGCGGCGATCGCTTCGACGAGGAACATGCGCCTCGCCACGATTCCCGGCGAGGTAACGACGTGGAACCTCGACGGCGACGCACTCGACTCGTCGGGCGGCAACCACGGCGCCGCTGTGGGCACGGCGGTGTTCGCGCCGAACTCGCTCGTGCTGCAGAGCGTGCCGTTCCCTGGCCTGCTGCCGCTCGGCTACGCGAGCGGCTGCAGTGGCAACGGACTCGTCGCGGCGCCGGCGCTCGCGAACCTCGGCAACCAGGGTTTCGGCTTCGTCGGCACGCGCGCGCCGGCGTCGGCGCCGGGCGTGTTGGCAGTGACGACGGCGGCGTTGCCGGTGCCGGTCACGGTGTTCGGCATCGATGTGTTCGTCGACCTCGGCACGGGCGTGGTCGTCGGCGCGAACGCCAACACCCTGGGCACCTGCGACGTGCCGTTCGCGATCCCCGCGTCGACCGGGTTTCTCGGTGTCGCATTGGTGTCGCAGTTTGCGTGGATCGACGGTGCCTGCGCCTCGGGCTACTCCGCCACGGGCGCTCTGATCTCGATCGTCGTGCCGTAGCCGGCGACACCGTGCGTCGGGCGCAGGCCTCAGCGCGGCCCCGGCGGAGCCTGCGCGCCGTAGCGGCGCGCCGCCGGCTCGCGCGGCCCGAGTTCGCCGTCGAGCCGGGGATCGCGGCCGTGCACCGCGTCGCGTTCGGCGATGGGCAGCCCGGGAGTGCTGCGTGCCGCGTCGTCGCTGCGGAACCACCAGTTGCGCGCGAAGGTGAAGGTCTCCGGCGCCGTGCCCGGGCCGACGTTGGCGGTCAGCGGCGCGCCGCTCCAGACGATCAGGTTGTCGGCGAAGACGCCGCCGCGGCACGGCACGAAGTCGGCGTCGCGCGTCTCCTGCAGGATGCGCACGATCCACTTCGCGGGTTGCACGAAGGTGTTGTGCCGAACGGTCGCGCCATCGCAGCCGACGAACGCGATCGGCGCCATCGACCCCTCGAACGTGCAGCCTTCGACGACGAGGTCCTTCGCCTCGAACCCGGCGGGTGCTGGGCGGAAGTAGGCGCGCCCGGTCGAGCCGCCGAGCTGCACCGCGCGTTGCCCGGCGTGCACGAAGCGGCAGCGATGGACCACGACGTCGCGCGTGCCGCCCTTCATCTGCACGCCGTTCGCGGCAGCGCCGTCGGCGCGGTCGCGGATCGTGCAGGTCTCGATGCGGCCGCGTTGGCAGCCGACCATGTCGATCGCCGAGCCGCCGCGCCCCCAGCGTTCGATCGTGCAGCCGACGACGCGGAAGTCGACCACGCCCGACAGCTTGATGCCGTCGTGGTTGCCAGCACCACCGACGTCACGAACGGTCAGCGCGCGCAGTTCGACGTGCCGCGACGGCGTGTCGAAGGTGCCGCCGTCGTCGATGTTGAGCCCGTTGCCAGGGGTTCCCTCGATCACGAGGCCGTCGAGCACGAGGTGTTCGACGTCGCTGAGCTGCAGGCCGGCGACGAAGCGCGGCGGTCGGTCGGCGTGCGCGGCGCGCACCGTGATCGGTCGACCGGCGGCGCCGCGGATGCCGCTGCCGTGCACGGCTTCGTAGTCGCCGGGCGCCAGCGTGATCACGGCGCCCGGGCTGGCGTTCGCGAGTGCTTGGCGCAGGGCGTTGGCATCGGCGACGGCGGTCGGCTCCTGTGCCATGAGCCGCACGGCGGCCAATGCGGCGAGGATCGGCGTCGCGCCCTTCATGCCGCGCCACCCGGCCGCAGCTGCCGGCGCGTTTCGAAGGGCTGGCCGACGAAGCGCCACAGCAGCGCCGCGAGCAACAGGCTCAGAACGAGCACCACGATGCCGCGAGTCTCCGTGAGCCACGGCAGTGCGAGCGCGCCGACGACGAACACGAGCAGGTAGTGCACGAGGTAGACCGGGTACGACAGCTCGCCGAGCGCGCGGTCGAGGCGGTGGCTCTTCGTGGCTTCGAAGGCGAACGGCAACAGCACCGCGGTGATCGCCGCGAGCCGCGGCACGCCGTACGGAGCGCCCTGCAGCCAGGCGGGCAGCAACGGGAACGCGAGCACCAGCAGCAGCAGCAGCGCGGTCGCGAGCCGGCAGGCCCAGGCCCTCAGCAGGCCGCGCGAACGCAGGGCGCGATGCACGTGCCACGCCAGCGAGCCGGCCAGGAACAGCGCCAGTTCGTGCGGGAAGAACCGGTAGGTCCACGGGTCGTTGGCGACGCCGTAGGTGCGCAGCACGAACACGCGCAGTGCCAGGCTGGCGAGGATGCCCGCGAGCAGCAGCCACGGCGTGCGGCGCACGACCAGCGGGGCGAGCGCGTAGAACATCAGCTCGAGGCTGATCGACCAGGCCTGCGGCACCCACAGGAACTGCCAGGCGGGCAACGTCTCGCGGTGGAAGTCCGGGGTGAAGAACACGCCGTGGCTCTGCGGGTCGACCGCGAAGAACGTCACCGCGTCCTGGCCCAGCAAGCCGAGGTTGGTGAGCCACAGGCACAGCACCGAACCCCACGGCATTGCGGCGCCGTGTTCCTGCCACCGCGCCAGCGGATCGATCGCCTTGCCGGTCGCCGCGAACAGCACCAGCCCGATCCCGATCGTCGCGACGAGCACGACCGCGAACATCGGCACGAGGCGCAGCACGCGCGCCTTCATGAAGCGGCCGTAGGCGCCCTCGCCGACGTACTTCTCGTTCAGGATCAGGGCCATGTAGAACCCGCTGATCACGTAGAAGCACTGCACCGCGCACGGCCCGCCGGTGAGTTGCAGCCACGAGGCGCCGAACGCCGGGCCGGCGTGCGCGGCGACGACGGCGAGCGCGAGCAGGACGCGGAGCAGGCCCATGGTGGCGGGTGGGAGCCTAGTGCGTGGGAGGGCCGGGCCGCACGAGCGCCTTGACCACTTCACCGGCGGCGACCGCGGCCAGGGCGTCGCCGGCGCGTTCGAGCGCGAACTCACGGACCGGCAGCTCGCGCCACGGTGCGCCGAGCGTGCGGTGGCCGGCGACCTGCACCGCGCGATGGAAGTGCGAGTAGTCGCTGCCCCAACAGCCGCGCACGTCGAGGTGCTTCTTGTTGAGGTCGTGGTGCGGCGAGAACGGCACTTCGCCGTGGTCGGTGTACTGGCCGAGCACGACCACGCGGCCCGCGTCGCGCGCGCAGCGCATCGCCTGCACGACCGCGGCCGGCGCGCCCGCGGCCTCGATCACGACGTCGGCGCCGCGGCCGTCGGTGCGTTCCCGGACCCAGGCCTCGCGCGCGGCGGGCTCGGTGGCGAGGTCGAGCACGGCGTCGGCGCCCATGGCGCGGGCCGTGGCGAGCCGGTGGCTCGGACCGCCGATCGCGAGCACGGTCGCGGCACCGGCGGCGCGCGCGAGTGCCAGGCACGACAGACCGACCGGCCCGATGCCGAGGACCAGCACGCAGTCGCCGATCTGCACCTGCGCACGTTCGAGGCCATGCAGCGCCGTCGGCAAGGCGCAGCCGCCGTGCAGGAACGCGCGCGGGGTGGTGGCGCCGAGCCGCAGCACGCGCGTGCCGGCGAACAGGTGCACGTGCTCGGCCCAGCCGCCGCACAGGCCGTCGGCAGCGCCGTAGGTGATGCCGTAGACCTTGCGCTCGGGGCAGCGCGTGCTCGCCTTCGCCACGAGGCAGTGCCAGCAGCGGTGGCACGTCCGGTGCACGTCGAGGAAGGTCACCACGTCGCCTTCGCGCAGCGGCACGCCGGCGACGTCGCGCAACTCGCCGCGCACTGCTTCCAGCGTGCCGGCGCTGACGTGGCCGGGGATCAGCGGGTACGGCACGCCGGCGAGCAGGCCGCGGTGCAGGTGCACGTCGGTGCCGCAGACTTCACTGCAGTCGACGCGCAGCAGCGCTTCGCCGGCGCGCAGTTCGGGCAGCGGGTAGTCGCGCAGTTCGACCGGCTGTCCGGGGGCTGGGAACACGGCGGCGCGGGTCGTGCGCATCGTGCGGGGATCGGAGGCCTCGGCGACGGGCCGCGCAATGGTCGGCTGCCGGCGGCTACGCCAGGAGCGCGCCCCAGAACATGCCGCTCAGGGCGCCGCGTGTGTGGGCCTCGGCGCGGGCCCGGCTGATGCGCGCGCCGGTGCGCCGCATGCGGGCCAGGAACATGCGCTCGAGTTCGTAGCGGTCGAGCCAGATGCCGTGCTCGTTGCAGACGTCGATCGTCTCGTCGTTGCGCCGCTCGGTCTGCATCGGTGCCTGGCAGATCGGACAACGGCGCGCGCCCTCCGCGACCAGCGCGGCGTTGGCCGGCGACGCCAGATCCTGGACCACGACCTTGTCCTTCGCTCGTCGTTTGGGCATCGCGCCATTGCAGCGACGGGTCGGCGACGCGGCAACCGTCCGGGTTGTGCGCGGCGCGCCGGCCACCGAGACTGCGTGCGCATGGGCCTCGTCTACGACAGTGCGACTGGCGGCAGCTGCCCGCGCTGCCGCAAGCAGCTCGCGAAGTGCCGCTGCGCGCGCGACCTCGCCGCCGCCGCGACGCCGACCGGCGACGGGTTCGTGCGCGTGCGGCGCGAGGTGCGCAACGGCAAGACGGTGACCGTCGTGTTCGACCTGCCGCTGCGCGAAGACGCGATCGAGGCTCTGGCCGCGAAGTTGAAAGCGGCCTGCGGCAGCGGCGGCACCTGCAAGGACCGCGCGGTCGAGATCCAGGGTGATCACCGCGATCGCGTCGTGGCCTGGCTCGAGCGCGCCGGCCACCGCGTCAAGCTCGCCGGCGGCTGACGTTCAGCCGCGGCGGCCGCGCTGCGGGCGCCCGTGGCGCGGCCNNCCCGCCGTGGCCATGCGGGCGATGTCCCGGCGCCTGGCGCTCGGGTTGCTCGGGCCGCCGGCCGGAGTCGCGCCGTTGTTCGGGATCGACGGCGTTCGGCATCGCCGGCCGCCCCGAGCCATGTCGGTGGCGGCGTTCGTGGCGCGGCCCCGATGGACCACGCGGGCGACCGGCGTGAGGGTTCGGCGCGTACGGCCCCGGCTGCTGCCGAGGCTGCGGACGCTGGCGTTGCGGCGGTCGCGGCGCGGGGTCATCAGCGACGGTCTCGGGCGCGGCTTCGGCTTCCTGTGGCGTCCACGGGTTGTCGGCGTGGTGCGGCGGGCGCACGAGGACCGGCTG
>DDSQ01000078.1:0-102902 GCA_002343845.1 Planctomycetes bacterium UBA2386
GGGGAGAGGAGGGCGGGCGGATCTTAGGAACGGGATCGCTGGTGGCTACTGCGGTGCGGTTGGGTTGGTGGGGCGGCGGGGTTGCGGATGCGTTCGCGGGGCGTGGCTGGTGGGTCGGCGCGCGAGTTGCCCCCGTTGGCACACCTGGAGCAATGGTGGGCCTTCGTGTCGCGGGCCCTCGACCCTCCACGAGCCATGTCGCGTCTGGTGCTTCGGTGTTCACTCCGATCTTCGTCGCAGCTCCTGCGGCCTCTCTTCGCATTGGGTGCGATGCTGGGCGTACTCGTCGCGGCGTGTGCGCATTCGGCGCCGGCGCCGGTTGCGGCGCCGCGTGCCCCGGTAGTCGTGCTGTCGCCGAGCGGCGATGCCGAACTCGACGAGCTGCGGCGTTGGGCCGTCGTGGTCCCGATCGCCGATCTGCTGGACAGGCTCGCGGTCTTCGCCTCGCTGGTCGGCACCACCTACCGCAGCGACCCCATCCTGTGGCAGGGCGTGGCGCGCGCCGCCGACGCGCTGCTGGCGGGTCATGACGCGCCGCAGCGTCGCCTTACGGCCCGCTACCTGGCGCAGGTCATCGAGCAGGGCATCCCCGAGTTCGCGGCGCCGCTGCACGAACGGGCGGTGCGGCTGCGGCGGATCGAGTGAACCCGCGCGAAGTGGCGCTCGCCCGGGCTGGCCGCGGCTCGTCGTTGGGTTCGTTCCTCTCGACGCGTGCCCCGTGTGACCTGGGTGGGGCTGCGTGGTCGGGCGCCATGCCGACATGACGACGATCCTCGAACGGTGCGGTGGCGCCCTGCGCGCGCGCGGCTGGCCGCCCGACTGCATGCCGCCGCCCGGCGCCACGTTCGACGCCGACGGCTCGCTGCGCGCCCCGCTTGGTCTACGCGCGCGCCTGCGACGGGCGCTGGCGGCGACCGGTGCGCCGTTCGTCGACTCGCTGGCGCCGCCGCCGCTGCCAGCGGAACGGTTGCCGCCTGGCGTCGTGCCGCCGCCAGCGGCGCTTGCGACATGGTGGCGCCATGGCGGGCACGGTCACGTCGTTGGTCTCGGCGACGGCGAGCAGCTCGACCTCGTGCTGGGCGCGGTGCGCTGCGCCGCGTCGCGAGCGCTGCTCGTGGTGCGCGACTCGGGTGCCGAGTTGCGCTGGCAGGCGCTCCTGCGCGAACGCGGCGCTGCGGCGGCGATCGACGTCTGGCCGGTCGCGACCGTCGCGCGGCGGTTCGCTGGCGGCGCCCCGCTCCATGACTTCGTGGTGGTGGCACAGCCCGAACTGCACCCGCCGCCGACGTTGGCGACGGTGATCGCCGGGCTCGCCGCGGCGCACGTGCTGGCGCTGGTCGACCACGCCGGTCCGGAGCTGCTCGGCATCTCGGCGTGGGCCGGGCCGTTGCTGCAGTTCGTGCGTCGCCGCGCGGCCGCGGCCCACGTCGAACTGCACCTGCCGCTGCTGCCCGCCGAACGCGTTGCGCACGACGCGGCGTGGCACGAGTTCCTGGGCGCCTACGATGCGTTCGCGGCGATGCGGCCGTCGGCGGGGTTCGGCACGTTCGTGCGGGAAGCGCGCGGCGAGCCAGCGTGGCGGCCGGGGCTGCTCGCGTGGCATCGGGCCCGGGCCGTTGCGGCGTGGAACCACGCCAAGGCCGCGGCCTGCGGGGAACTGCTGGCGCGCCATCGCGGCGCGTCGGTGTTGGTGTTCACGCCCGACCGCGCCAGCGCCTACGAGATCGCGCGCGAGCACCTGGTCGCGCCGCTGACCGCCGAACTGCCGCGGGCCGAACGCGCCGCGCTGCTGGCGGCGTTTGCGCGGCGCACGTTGCGCACGCTGGTTGGCCCGCGCCTGCTCGAACTCGGCGTCGACGCGGGGGCCGCCGACGTCGGCATCGTGGTCGGCGGCGGCTTCGGCCTCGCCGATTGCCGCGCGCGCCACGATCGCATCGCGCCGGCCGGGATCGTCTACGAGCTCGTCGCCGAACACACCGCCGAGGTCGGCCGGGCCCGGCGCTTTGCCGATGCCATGCGCCGCTGATCGCGTGCCGTGCGCGCGCATCGACGGCGAACTCGTGCCGGACTGGCTGAGTGCGGCCGACCAGCCGTGGCTGCGCGAACTGCTGCTCGACGCCGGCGCGTTCGTCGGCCGCCCGCTCGCGTCGCTGCAGGCGCGCTGGCGCGCGAGCGAGCCACCGCCGCGGGCGGGTGCGCGGTGGCCGCTTGTGCTGCAGGTGGTGCAGCGCCGGCTCGTGCCGCGTTCCGCGTGTTCGGCGGCGACGGCGCTGCGGATCCGGGTGTTCGGCGCGGTCGCCGCTGGCGTCGCGCGCGCCGAGGCGCTCGCTGCGGCGGCTGCCGAATTCGGGCTGGAACCTGCGGCGGTGCCGGCTGCGTTGTTCGCCGACCTCGGCGCGCAGCGAGTCGTGCGCTGGCCCGCGGAGCTCGACGCGACGAGCCTGCGCCTCGAGGCGAACACATGGCTCGCACGCCAGCTGCTCGCGACCGCGACTTCGGCCGAACTCGAACTGCAGGGCGCGAGTCGAGCAGTGTTGCGCACCGCGTGGCTGAACGGGACTTGGTTCCGCTGCCTCGCTGCCGATCCGTCGGGGGCGCGTCTCCAGTGGCGACCCGGACCGGGCGATCGCGGCGCTGGACGGCGGCTCGCCGCGATGGTGCCCGTCCTGCCGTGGGCGCGTCGCTACGTGCTACGCGCGACGTGTCGGTGGCGGGGCGCCGCGGGCACGTTCGTGCTCAGCTCGCTGGACGAGTTGATGCCCGGCGCCGCGCCGGCGGCGTTCGACAGCCAGCTCGAACGCGAGCTCGCGGCGGCGCTGGTGCGGGAGCTGCCGGAGTGGGACGTGACGCGCGAACCAGCGTCGTTGCCGCGCGGGGATCGTCTCGCGTTCCCCGACTTCGCGCTGCAGCGGCGCTGCGGTGGTGGTGCGGCGTGGTGGTTGGAGGTCGCCGGCTTGCGCGATCCGGCGGCGTTGGCGGGCAAGCTCGAGTTACTGCGCGCGGAGGAGCGCTACTTGCTGTGCGTGCCGCGGCGATGGTGTCCGGCGGCGTTGGCGGCGGAGCCACGGGTGTGCGCGTTCGCGGGACGCGCGGACGTCGGGAGCATGGCGGCCTGGGTGCGCTCGTGTGTGGCGCGGCGGGCTCTACGCCGTGATGACGCATAGACCTCCGATTCCAGATCAAGAGGCAGGCGCGCAAGGCTGGAGGTTGGATGCCCCTGTGAAGCGGCGGCTGGTTGTCAGCCAGCACGCTCGGGCCGATTTGCCTCGGTGGGCTTGGAGCCCCGGCGGTGTCTCTTGTCCGACCGGCTCACTTCGAGCACGTTCAACAACCGTTCCACATCTGACAAGAGGTAGAGGAAGGAACTGCCCTTCTTGGAGAACCTCATTCTCCCTGCCTCACGCAAGTGCATCAGTTCGCACGTCGAGACGTGCAGCTTCTTGCGAGTCTCAGTGCTCGAAAGCCACGCATCCTCGGCTCTTGGCTTGGTCGTCATGGGCGGTTTCTGCGTCTCTACGGTCTCCGTCGCAGGGAATGCCCGCGGATCGATACTCCGGCGTCGCTGAGAGTCAACAGCCACTCGCGCAGGAACCCGATCCTCGAAGGATGCTGAAACAACCCAGCCTTCTCCTCCTGCTTCGTCAGTTTGGCGAACTTCGCCCGGCTTGGGTAGTTCTCGGGCACGAACTCCTCCTTGCGATGCAGGATCGGGGGGTTCGGCGTGCGTGTGTAGTCCTTGAAAGAGCAGCGCGCCTCATCGAGGCTCACGACGGCGGAGAAGCTGAGTGCGGGATGCGCTTCCTTGTCGAACGTCGGGTAGCAGAGATAGCTCACCTGGGGCCGGTAGCGGTGGAGCTTGATGATGTTGGCGCCTTCGACATCCCCGACAAGCCCGCGCCCGCAGGCTTCGTACAGTCGCAGGATGCTCGGCAGTAGCTCGAGCGCGCACGCGTGGACGTAGAGCGCCTGGGGCGTTTCCTTGCCGACACCGACGGACTTGCACGCGGCGTTGATCTTGTCCTGGTCAGCGACCTGGCGCAGCATCTGGATCGCGGCGAGCGTCGCTTTCGAGTAGTTGCCGTGGAACGCACGGATGTCGCCGCGCAGTTCGGGCGCCAACTCCGTGAACTTGACGGGTCGACTGAACTGGGAAGTGGCCAGGTAGAGGAGGAGGTCTTCGTTGCGCTGAACCTCGATCTGCGACCAGCTTTCGGCGCCAGTCGCTCGTCGGACTACGGCAAACGCTCGCCCGATCGAGCCGAAGGCGGCCGACACCTCGCCGCTGTTCGGAAGCTCCTCAGGCGCGGGCAGGCGCCCGCGCTCGGTGAAGAACTGCAGCAGCGGATCCAGCAAGTCCTTGTGCTCGGCGTAGAGGGCGGCACTGATCGGCACGCGCGGTCCGAGCACGCTGCGGCGGAACCGAGCCGCGATGTGCCTCTCTCGATCCTCAGGATTGCGGAAGACGAGGAAGACCCCAGGTGCGGCAGGGACTGCGGGTTCTTCCAGTACCTGCTCGATCCAGTCGCGTAGTTCCGACTGTAGGTAGAAATGCTGGAACGTTCCGCACCTGGTGACGACACCGTCGGCGTAGTCGTCGCCACGGACCTCGTCCACGTCGCTGCGCAACCGTGCGGACACGATCAGCAGCCGATTCGCGAGCGACCATGCCGTCGCGAGGGCGGCGGCGCGTTCTTCCGAGTTCTCGATGACGTTGACGACGAAACCGAGATTGACCACCTGCGATGGCCGAAGCTCTTCGCGAGGAGCGTGAGCTGGATCCCAGCCGACAGCGTCGAAACCGAGCGACCTCAGAAGCTTGAGATCAGAGCCGTGTCCGCATCCGTAGTCGAACACGGTGGATCCGGCTGGCAGCAGCTCGGCATCGAGCGCGAGCCGCAGAGGACGCGAGAGGTCAACTCTCCGCAGTGCCGTCTTGTCCCGCCGGATCTGCATCGCCTGGCTCCGAGTTCTTCCACCGAGGTTGGTCGGTCGTGGTCTTCTCGATCAGATTGCGGATGCCTTGCAGGCTGCGATCCGCGAACAGGTAGCCGATACCGCGGTGCAGGTGGAGGCGGAAGTACTTGGCGAGGGTCTCGGCATCGGTGCCTAGTCCGTCCCGGGCGCAGCGATGCCGCATCAGGGCTGCATAGACCTCTGCGTACTCACCGCCGAAGACTCTCCAGGTCATCTCGATGGAACTGTCCGAGGCGATCTTGGCATCGGGCGGGACCGAGGCTTCCGCGATCGACACGGCGAAGGCCCAGCGGCAGAGCACGTTCCAGTTGGCGATCTTGGTGCGACGCTTCAGCTGCACCAGGTGTTCCTTCTCGCGCTGCGACAGCTTGATTGTCTCGAGGATCACGATGCGACCTCCCAGAAGTAACCGTCACGGACCGTGGTGATCTGCTTGCGGTCGTCGAAGTCCAGCAGGTAGGAGCGAGCGATGTGCGGGGTCAGCTTCCGGTGGTAGTCCTGATCGATCTCCTCGTCCGTCGAGAGCAGGATCACCTGGTGGCTGGCGAACGGGAAGTAGCGGTCGATCAGGTTCTGGCGGTGCGAACTGTCGAGGCGCCCAAGCGGCGTGTCGATGACGGTTGGCAGGGGCCTCCCGGAGGCGCGTCCGAGTCCCCACAGCAGACCGATTGCGAGGAGCTGACGCTCACCGGCTGAAAGCTTGTCGGCAGGGACGACCTCGCCAGCCTCGCCCTGCAGCGTCACCTCGAACGAATCGGCGTCGATTCTGAGGTCCCGCACCAGGTGCTGCTTGCGCATCAAGGTAGAGAAGCACTCGAGGGCCAGCTTCTCGATGCGCTGCACATGGCCCTCGAGTACCTTGCGGCGGAACTGGTCGAGCGTTGCGCGAGCTTTGAGTGAGTGCTGCAGCAGCCGCTTCGTGTCTTCGTCGTCCAGCATCGTCTCCGCCAGGCTCTGGCGCGCGGCGTCGAGATCTCGCTTACAGCGCTCGTGCTCCGCTGTGTCGATGCGGAGAGTCTCCATCAAGGCTTCCTGCTTGCGAGCGACCTGGGCGACTTCCTCGCGGAGGCCATCGCGTTCGCTGAGCAGAGGCAGAATCTTCTCCTCATCCGGAAGTCCAGCGAGCTTGCGCTCGAAGTTCTGGATCTGTAGTTCGATGTCGTCCAACTTCTTCAGGAGGTTGCGCGAGCGAGCAAGTTCGGTCGGCAACACGTGCGATCGCAGCGCGTGAACGCGGGTGAGTTCCGATCGATCCAGCAGGGGCGATTCCCCTGAGCCTGCCGCCATGCGCTGCTTGCGATCCTCGTCCAGGAACGCTGACACGCTGGCCAGCAGCCCCTTCGACGCCTTCAACGTGCGAATCCGTTCCAGTAGGTGGCCGTCACGCTCCTGCAAGACCTCCAACACCGTGGTTTGTACCGCGGTGTCGTGGGTCGACTTGGCGGCCTCCTCCATCTGGCCCAGCATCGGCAGGGTCAACGCCAGCGGCAGACCGCTCCCTGCAATCCCGCGAAGTTCGTCTTCCAAGTCGCGCGACGTCTTGAGCAGTGCATCGCGGTCCGATTCGAACTTGTGCCTGCTCTCGAAGATCGCTCCGCCTTGTTGCTCGAGCTGCCGCTCCAGATCCGCGAGCCGCTTGGCCAGGCGCTCCGACTCGTTGCGAAGCACTGCCAGCGCTTGATGGCGCTGCCCCAGGCGCTCCTCTTGCTTCTCGTGGTCTCGCTCGAGATCTCTGGCCTTCTGCACCAAGGGGGAATCGTTCTTCTCGACTCCCGATTCCTTGCGCTTGCGGCGCTCGAGGATCTCGAGGTCGGTCTTGAGTTGGTCGACGATGTCGAGACCGAGAAGGGAGTGGATCGCTGCCTTTAGGATCTCGGCAGACTTGGCCGGACTCGCCATCGCTTCAATCTTCTCCCCGTCGAAGAAGAACAGCGGCGCAACTCGTGCCGGGATGAACTCCTCGACCCACTCGCTCCAATTCTCCGCGAGCACGGTGTCGAGTTCGCCGTCCCGGATCACGTCCAGCGACTCGCGGATCGAGGATCCAACCACGCGCCAGTATCGGGACAGGTGGATCGTCTGCTCTGCTCCCTGCAGGGAGCTGCGGAACGTGAGTTCGATCCCGGCGCCCTCCTGCTGGTCGGCGCGACGATGGATGCACTTGCGCAGGAAGGCGTCGTAGGAACCCTCGGAGCCCTTCCAGATGTCCGCCCGGCGCCCATAGAGCACAAGCTGCAGCGCGTTGAGGACCGAGGTCTTGCCGCCGCCGTTCATGCCGCCGAACAAGATGACGGGCCTCTTCGGCGGAGCAGGCGACAGGTCGATCTCGTGGCGGCCGAGATAGGGGCCGAAGTTGTGTAGGACGAAGCGGTCGAGAATCATGACAGTGGCAGCTGCAGCCCCTGCTGGCGCGGCTGGATGGTGGTGGGGGCGTCTTTGGCCTGCTGCCTGCGAAGAGCGCGCTGCTTGGCGTCCTCAGCATCCTCGTAGAAGCCGCGGCGCAGCGCGGACTCGAGCTTCTCGAACAGCCCTGCGCGGCGTGCCATGTTGCGATGACGCTGCTCGGTGTCGAGCAGCTCGCGAACGAGCTCGAAGTGCAGCGTGTCTTCGCCACATGATTCCCGGAGCTTGGCGATCTCCTCCGCTCCGAACGCCGAGTGCTCGTGGAGCGGTGCTCCGGGGTAGTCGCGACCGGTCGCTTCGCGGTAGATGCGGGGCAGCGAGTCTTCCAGCTCGTGCTTCTCGACGACCCACAAACGGCGGATCTCCTGCAGCTCAGGGAAGCTGATCAGCTCGAGGTCGCGCACATAGTCGGGACCGTGCTTGCGGATCCACTCCTGGGCGGTGAGCAGCTCGCGGACCCACGTCTCTCGTGCCGACTGCGTGTACGGGCCAGGGATTGGCTCGCCGTGGAACAGCTGCACGTGCCCTTGCATGCGGCGGAAGTCGCGTGTCGTGCGGTCGGCTTCCTTCAATTTGTCCCGCAGCTCGAGCAGCGGCAGCATCCACTCCTTCTCGTGGTCGTTCTGGATCATCGCCGACATGGATTTGTCCTTGTCGACGAGCGTGCAGACCCAGCACCCGAAGCGGCTGTCGCCGCAACTGGGCGTGCTCGTGTCGAGCACCAGGGGGCATTCGCCGTCGGCGGAAGCACCTTGGTACATCGTGAGCAGCTCCTTGTTGTTGTGCCCCCAGGGGTTCTGCACCTGCATCAGGAACAGCCAGACGTCGTCATTGGTCCAGTCCTCGACCGGGCTGTAGACGAGCGAGTTCGGCAGGCTGAGGTTGGGACTCAGGCGATCGCGGATGCGTTTGCCCTCGAGCTTCACCATGCGGTGCTTGCGCTTGCTGCTCTCCGCCTTGCGTGTGCCCAGCACGAGGATCGCTTCGCCGTTCTGCTTCACCATGTCGTTGATGAAGCGGTTCGCGGGGCGGATCTTCATGCGCTCCGTGCACCAACGGAACTTCACGCCCGGGGCCGGGTAGCCACGACCGATCAGGTTCACCCAGAACGTGTCCTCGACCTGCGGGAGCGCCGTGCCTCGGGGTTGCCGTAAGTGGAATCAACGACTAGCTCGTCGACTGATATCGTCGACTCCACCGGCCAGAAGAAGTCCGACGAGTAGCCTACGCGGTATCCGTCTGCACACGTAACCTGCACCTGTGCTCCCCCGAGCATGTGATGGCTCGGCAGAAGTGTTATCTCCTCGGCTCCTACGGCCTCCCTCTCGCCGAAGGCGACGCCTATGACGTTGTCGCGGTACGGTAGGTCGGCATTCTGTATTGCGCACAACAGTGAGCGCGTCTGCTCAGACATGAATATTCGCTGATTGGCCTTGCTGGTGTTGAAGTCCACCATATGGTCGGCATGAATGTGTGTCTGTATTCTGATGGGTCGGTTGCAGGCGAAGCCGTCGCAGGAAATTTGCTGGCCAAGGAGTATCGTGCCATCGTCCTTGAGCGATATGCGACTCATAGTTGGGGCGTCGACTGCATTAGTATTGCGTTAACTACGGATTCCACGCTGTTGGGCGCGATGCTCTCGCGGAAGGTGCGGGACACGGGGGTGTCCAGCAACAAAGAGAACTTGTCAGCATTGACGCGAATGGACTTGAAGAACAGATCGGGGAAGCGCTGCGCTAGTCGGCGGGACAGTAGCTTTGTGCTGTCCTCATTGCCCAATTGTGCGCAATGTGCCTTGGCCAATGGGTCCAGGATGGTCCCAATGATGAGCTCCATCTGTTCGATGCGTGGGCGGGTGAGCAATGACTGCTTCACACATGCATCGATGGGTTGGCCCGAGCGCTGATGGAGCTGTACGATCTGTCGCGCCTCTTCCTTCGATATGTTGTTGGAAAGGGCCAGGGGAAAAGCCTGCGCAGCCTTGTCGCCCAAGCGAAGAAGTTCAGAGGCCGCCGACATGCTCAATGTACCGCGGCCGCCACCCCAGCTGATGACTGCTGCCAGGCCGTCAGGCAACTGCGACAAGCGGTGTAGCTTTGTGAGCGTTGTTGCGTCGCCAAAGCCCAGGGCTTGTGCGAGAACCTGAAGGTTAGTGGCTTGGAGCGCACGTTGAACGTAGAGCCCAACTTGATAAGGAGATAGGCGACGTTGCGATCGATGGGTGTTGACGCTTAGGAGCAGATCGGTCCATTCGGAAGATGAAAGGCCGTACACGTGACTTGCTTTAGCTAGTCAAGAAACCCCGGCGAGTGAGGCCGTCTTCGAGCAACGCCGATGCAGCCTCATCCTGATTAAGACCTTCGTTCTTTGCGAAAGACTGCAGACCCTGATGCATCGAGTCTTCAAGGGTCACAATGATCTGCTTTAGCACTGGCTGCTTTCGCCCTCGCTCGATCCGTTCTTCCAAGGTGGCAGTTGGGTCCGAGGTGACAGCCTTGACAAAGTTCTTTTGCTGCGAGGTCCTCGATGCCCGTAGTGAGGTCGGTGCGGACTTGTGCGGTTCCGATGTCGACGCTGTTCAGATCGATGTCCTTGATGATGCCCGGAGTGCTGGTCATGAGAGTCCTGGGGGTCGAAGGGAGTGCGGATTAGGGTTGGCTATTCAGGCTTGAGCGTTTGTGGCGGAAAGAGCGAGAGCTGTGTCATGTGCAATACGCCGAAGTCATGGGCGGTGTTTGTTTCCAGGTTCTTCGGTCGATCGGAGGCGCTAGCCTGCGGCAAGCTGGGTCTCCGCTGGCGTGCAGCGTGCGCGCTAGCCTCGGATCGGTGTGGGTCGTTCGGATACGGGGTGCTGGCGTCCTACGCGTTCGTCGCTCCCGACCAGGTTGCGGCTCTACGTAGCTTTCATTCTCCGCGGGGCGAAACTGTAGCGAGCGATGAGGATCGAACCACCATGCAGCTTGGGAATCCAGGTTGACTCTTCCAAGCAGAGCATCGAGAGAACGCATGACGACGCCGCCCTGCCCTTGGCGTCGATCGCCTGCCAAGCTTCTGCGGGCGCGAAGTAGCCGTGAGTCGCGAGGTGCAGCCAGGTCTTGCCCGGAGCCATTGCAACGGCTTGCGCGCACTCGACGGAGCGAGAATGGAGCGGGTGATGGGGATCGAACCCACGACATTCAGCTTGGGAAGCTGACGTTCTACCGCTGAACTACACCCGCGTGCGTTCGCGACGCGGGCCATGCTGGCGAGCGGGCGCGGACAAGTCAACGGGGCGCGAAACGTCGCCGCGCCACCACCGCCGCCGGGCGTCCGCTCGACGGACTTGGCAGCGCGCGGCTACTGGTACTCGAACCGCAGCACGTGCGCGAGGTGCACGGTGGCGTTGCCCGTGGCTTCGGCGGGATGGCCGTCGACGAGCGCCATGTCGAGTGTCGGCATGGCCGAGGCGATGGTCCACTCGATGGCGTTGCTGCTCGCGACCTGCGTCCAGTCGAGCCACTGCGTGGTCAGCGAGAGGCCGAACATCGAGGTCGTCGCCGGGAGCTTGAACTCGACGTCGGCGCGGCCGCCGGCGGCGGCGAGGCCCGGGTGTGCGGTCGGCACGAACAGCCCGGGCACCACGGTGTCGACCGTGCTGAGGAACACATCGCACCCGGGCCCGGCGGGCAGGCCGAGCATCGCGAGCGGCACGCCGACGAGGCTCCGCTGGCCGAACGCCGCGACGGCGACGCCCGACGGGGTGCCGTAGGCGTGCAGGCGCGCGAAGCCGCCGGGCAGCAGCGATCGCGCGGAGACGTAGCTCCATTGGTGCGAGGGGCCGCCGTAGAGACCGCAGCCGCCGCCGAGATCCAGGGTTGAGCCGCTGAGGTTCTCGAACATGGCGTCCGCCATCCACCAGTTGGCGTTCTGGCCACTGATCGGTGTGCCGACGATGTCGATGCAGAGGGTGCCGCCGAGGTAGGTGAACGGCTGCGCGAACTGGATGCGCAGCGTGTTGTTCGGGGTCCACGGCACCGCGGTCGTCGGCGACGGCGGCGCCGTCGCGGGCGAGGTCGGGAACGTCACGGTGCCGTTGAAGACCTCGGTCGGCGAGGCGCTGGCATTGAGGGCGAACGTCGACGAACAGGTGAGCGGCGTGCGCGGCGAGATCGACAGGTTGACGATCAGGTCGGCGCTGCCGCCGGCGAAGACCTCGTTCTCGGCGGTGCGGCGCAGTTCGAGTGCGGTGAGGTTGTGGCCGATGAGCGAGGTCAGGTGCGAGGCGCCGACCAGGGTCTGCTGGCGCAGGTTGCGGCTCGCGCCGGGCAGCCAGACGTAGCTCACGGCGTCGTTGGTCGTGTAGGCGGCGGGAACGACCACGTGCTGCGGCGTCTGCGCCGCGAGCGTCGCCGTCAGCGTGGCCGCGACGAGGAGGATGCGCGTTGTTGGCTTGGGCATGGCTGGTTCTTCGCTGAGTGACGAGGTGACGACGAGGGAGTACGTGGAAGGAGGTATCGGTTGGGTCACGGGCCGGGCGAGATCACTTCGATGAGGATCACGCGCTGACGAAGTCCCTTGCCGACAGAAACGGCGATCATGGTACCTGGCGGCACCACCGGGATTGGCAGAGGAACACTCTTGCTTGGGGGGACCTCATGGCTCTGAGTTCCCGAGCCCCCAGAGTTCGACTCGACGCTGCCATCGTTCGTGCCCACGCGGACATTGACGGAGCCACCCGGAGCGGCCGCTCCAGGCGCGCTGATCCCGGCACCACCCTGCATGCTCACTTGATGTTCCGCAACGTCTGGACCGAGGAGAGTAGGGGCTTCGCATGCTCCACCTTGCTCTGCTCGATGACTTGCGCGATCCAGCGAGCAGATGCACGGCGGTTCTCGACAGGATGCCCCGCGATGAGGGCATCGACGATGCGGCTGACCCCTTGCCACATGACCGGATCGTCGACGTAGGCACTTCGTGCGTGGTTCACGAACGGCAAGTGGACCGCCATGAGTTCATCCAGCGGGCCCCTAGCGACTCGCCGAAACTCGTCGTGATCCGGATCGCCGGTCGACTCCAGCTTGTCAGTCGGCGCTGACGACTGGGCGGCTCCAACACCCGCCGAGTAGCCGCACGCACCACCGACCGCGATCCCCGCGGCGAAAGTACACCCAGCGATCACGAACGCCCGACGCGTAGGCATCGATGGCACCTTCGGCGCCGGCCTCACGAACACGGCTCCATCCAGACGCATGGCTGCTTCTCCTCGAGGGCTGAGGACGAACGGAAACGAGGCCCAGACTGTCCAAGCACCCGTTCCTGCCGTCAAGCCCACGACCGCCTTCGCACTCGCCGCCGACCTCCGCAGCAACGCAACGACCCTCCAACCCCGCGTGACCCGCCGAAGCGACCCGATAAGCTCGCCGCCCTCGTGACTGCCTCGCGCGCGCTGTCGATCCTCGTCACCCCGATCGCCGTCCTGCTCGACGGCGCCACCACCCAACAGCCCGCCGACCCCACGTTCACCGCCTACCGCCAGACCATCCCCGACTCGCAAGTCACATTCGACCTGATCCCCGTGCCCGGCGGCACCTTCCGCATGGGCAGCCCCGCCGACGAGAAGGGCCGCGCCGACCACGAAGGCCCGCCGATCGAAGTCACCGTCTCCCCGTTCTGGATGGCGCGCTGCGAAGTGACCTGGGCCGAATACGACCTCTGGAACACCGACGCCTCGCGCCCGCAGAGCAAGAAGCCCGACGGCCTGAGCCGCCCGACGCCGCCGTACATGGACATGACGTTCACGATGGGGCGCGACGGCTTCCCGGCGATCTGCATGTCGCACGTCGCGGCGCGCCAGTACTGCGCGTGGCTCAGCCAGAAGACCGGCCGCTTCTACCGCCTGCCGACCGAGGCCGAATGGGAGTACGCGTGTCGCGCAGGCAGCGCGACGCCGTTTTCGCACGGCGCCGACGCGTCGCAGCTCGGCGACTACGCCTGGTTCGCCGGCAACAGCGCGCGCGTGCTCGAGCCCGGCGCGCCGCCGGCACCCGCCTACCATCCCGTCGGCAGCAAGAAGCCGAACGCGTTCGGGCTGCACGACCTGCACGGCAACGTCGCCGAGTGGGTCGCCGACGCGTGGTTGCCCGATGCCTACGCCGAGGCGAACGGCAAAGCACCGCGCCGGGATCCGTTCTTCGCGCCGAAGCCCGACGACCGCGGCCGCCCGGTGCGCTTCCCGCACGTCGCGCGCGGCGGCAGTTGGCGCGACGAACCGAACGCGCTGCGCAGTGCTTCGCGCCAGTCGAGCGAGCCAGCCTGGAACCAGCGCGACCCGCAGATCCCGAAGAGCTGGTGGTACCTCACCGACGGCCAGCACATCGGCTTCCGTGTCGTGCGGCCGCAGCGCGAGCCGACTGCGCAAGAGCGCGCGCGGTTCGAACGGCTGTGAGTCTCGCGATCTCCGTTCTCTCCTCCGCCCCACCCCGTCACCCATGACCACGACCCGCCGTTCGTTCCTCTACGCGGCCGCCGCCGCCGCCACCGCGTCGAGTCTGCAGCGCTCGCTGCTCGCCGGCCGCTTGCCGCAGGATCCCGCGCGTGGCTCCGATGAGATCAAGGTCGGCCTGGTCGGTTGCGGCGGCCGCGGCAGCGGCGCCATCGCGCAGGCGTTGAGCACGAAGGGCATGACGCGGCTCGTCGCCGTCGCCGACATGTTCGGCGATCGCCTCGACGGCTGCCTCGATGCGCTCGGCGAGAGCGAGGACTTCCGGAAGAAGGTCACGGTGCCGAAGGAGCAGCGCTTCGTCGGTCCCGACGGGTTCCTCGGCGTGCTGCAGTCCGGCTGCGACGTGATCGTCGTCGCCACGCCGCCGCATTTCCGGCCGGCGCACTTCGAGGCCGCGGTTGCGGCGAAGAAGCACGTGTTCTTCGAGAAGCCCGTCGCCGTCGACTCGCCTGGCGTGCGGCGCGTCATCGCCGCGGCCGAGCAGGCCGACAAGCTCGGCCTGTCGGTCTGCAGTGGTCTGCAGCGGCACCACCAGAACGGCTACCTCGAAGCGATGCGCCGCATCCACCGCGGCGATCTCGGGCGCATCCTGTTCGCGCGCTGCTCGTGGAACCAGGGCGGACTCTGGGTGCGCGAACGGCAGCAGGAGTGGAGCGACATGGAGTGGCAGCTGCGCAACTGGCTCTACTTCACCTGGCTGTCGGGCGACCACATCGTCGAGCAGCACGTGCATAACCTCGACGTGATCAACTGGGCGCTGCAGGGCCATCCGACCCGTTGCCGCGGCATGGGCGGCCGGCAGGTGCGCACCGAGCCGAAGTACGGCCACATCTTCGACCACCACGCGGTCCAGTACCAGTACGCCGGCGGCGCGTTCTGCTTCTCGGAGAGTCGACAGATCGACGGCTGCGCCAACGACGTCAGCGAACACGTCTACGGCGTCGACGGCGAGGCGCACATGGACACCGGGCGCTGGCGCATCACCGGCGCCAACGAATGGCGCCACGAGGGACCGAACAACGATCCGTACCAGACCGAGCACGACGACCTGTTCGCGGCGATCCGCGCCGGCAAGCCGTTCAACGAAGGGCGCATGGTCGCCGAGAGCACGTTGACCGCGATCATGGGCCGCATGGCGACCTACTCCGGCCGCGAAGTGACGTGGGACGAGGCGCTGGCGAGCGACGAACGGTGGGGGCCGCAGAGCTACGAGTTCGGGCCGCTGCCGGTCGATCCGGTGCCGATGCCGGGCAAGCGCGGCTGAGCGCGCGCCGCGGTCGAGCGGAAACGCCGATGCCGCCGAAGGCGCGCGGACGCCTGTGAGCATGCGGTATGCTCGACGGACCACGCTGCGCCGCCCCGCGCCGCGATCTCGTTCGCCAATGAAGTCCAGCGCGTCTGTCATCGTTCTGCTCCACCTCTCTGCCCTGCTCTCCGCACAGCAGGCGTTCGAACCGCAAGCACCGCTGACGTTCGAACAAAGCAACCGCCGCGCCGCTGAGCCGCGGCTGCTGTCGCTGCGCTACGCCGAGTTCGACACGTCGCGCGCAGAGCCCGCGATCCCGGCGGACCTCGTGAACGTGCCGGCGGGCGTCGACTACTTCCTGGTGCAGGTGCGCGGCCCGGTCGACGAAGCGAACAAGCAGGCCCTGACCCGGCGCGGCCTCGAGTTGATGGACTACGTGCCCAACCACGCGTGGATCGTGCGCGGCACCGCGGCCCAGGTGGCGACGTGCGTCGCCGACGGCACGGCGCTCTGGTCGTCGCCGCTGCACGCCGCCTACCGCGTCGACCCCGAACTGCTCGCCGCCACGACCGAGCGGCGCGTCGCCGTTCTCGGCTTCGCCGGCGGCGACATCGCGACGCTGGTCGCGCAGACGCGCGCGGCCGGCGCCACGATCGTCGAAGAGGCCGAGCAGATCGGCCGGTGGCTCGTGGTGGCGATCGCCACGCCCGACGTCGTGCGCGCGCTGGCGCGGTCGCGTGACGTGCAGTGGGTCGAGCCCGAGAGTGTCGTCACCGAGCGCAACGACACGATGACGTGGTCGGTGCAGACGGGTGTGACCAACAGCCGGACGATCTGGACCAAGGGGCTGCACGGCGAGGGCCAGGTGATCGGCCACCAGGACAGTGGCATCGCCACGAGCTCCTGCTACTTCAGCGATCCGGTCAACCCGATCGGCCCGCTGCACCGCAAGATCGTCTACCGCTCGGGCACGGGCACCGGTTCGCACGGCACGCACACCGCGGGCACTTCGGCCGGCGACGCGTTCCCGATCAACGGCTCGACGGCCAGCCGCGGCCTCGCCTACGCGGCGAAGATCGCGCACAGCTCGGACTACTCGGCCTCGGTGTGGGCGACGCGCGCGACGACGCACCGCAGCAACGGCGCCCGCGTCTACACCAACTCGTGGGGCAACGACAGCACCACGGCCTACAACTCGCACTGCAACGCGATCGACGCGTTCCAGTGGACCAACGAGGACGATCTCGTGTTCTTCGCCGAGACCAACCTCTCGACGCTGAAGAACCCCGAGAACGCGAAGAACCTGGTCGCCGTCGGCAACGCCCAGAACGGCGCCAACTACAACAACAAGGGCGGCGGCGGCACGGGGCCGACCGCCGACGGCCGGCGCAAGCCCGACCTGTTCACGCCGGGCTCCAGCATCATCTCGGCGGGCACCAGCGCGTGCGCAACGGCGAGCTCGACCGGCACCAGCATGGCCTGCCCGTCGGCGACCGCTGCCGGCGCTTTGGTGCGGCAGTACTTCATGGACGGTTTCTATCCGTCGGGCACGGCCACGCCCGGCGATGCGCACACGCCGACCGGAGCGCTGGTCAAGGCGGTGCTCATCAACACCTGCACGGACATGACCGGCGTCGCCGGCTACCCGAGCAACAGCGAGGGCTGGGGCCGCGTCGTGCTCGACGAGTCGCTGCACTTCGCGGGTGACGCCGGGCGGCTGTGGGTCGCCGACGTGCGCCGCGCCACCGGGCTCACGACGGGAGGGCAGCGCGACTTCCTCATCGACGTCACGTCGACGACGCGGCCGCTCGAGATCACGCTCGCGTTCACCGACTTCGCCGGCACGACCAACGCGGCGAACCCGGTCGTCAACGACCTCAGCCTGCTCGTCATCGCTCCTGGTGGTGCCACGCAGTACCTCGGCAACGTGTTCACCAGTGGGTGGTCGTCGACCGGCGGCTCGGCCGACCTGATCAACAACGTCGAACGCGTCGCTGTGCAGGTGCCGACCGTGGGCACCTGGACGGTGCGCGTCGTCGGCACGTCGGTGCCGCAGGGCCCGTGCGGCTACGCGCTGGCCGCGACGGGCATGCTGAACGCCGGCTTCGCGTTGGCGAAGGTCAGCAACTACGGCGCGGGCAAGCCCGGCATCTTCGGGGTGCCGACGATCCAGGCGCCGCTGCCGATCCAACCGTCGGCCTGGGGCCTGAACGGGACGGCGACGGTCCCGAACTCGTTCGGCGGCGTCATCCTCGGCTACACGCAGACGGCGATCCCGTTCGACGGCGGCACGATCCTCGCGAGCTTCGACGCGCTCTACGCCGTCGCGACCGGGCCCACGATCGGCAGCTGGACGCTGCCGGTACCGCTGCCGGTGACCTACTCGTTGTCGGGCGCCACGCTCTTCTGGCAGTTCGTGATGCCGAACGACCTGGCCGCGTCGGGTGAGCACTACGCGGCGTCGGCCGGCCTGCGCACGACGATCGGCAACTGATCGTTCGCGTGCCGGGGCGGCGGCGATGTCCGCTCGCGCCCCGGCACGGCGCTCCTGGTGGTAAGGACCATGAAGACCACCAGCTGCTTCGTCATCGCCGCCCTTCTCGTCGCTGGCGCCCCCGCGGCCCAGCGGATCATCGCCATCGACTCGAACCGTGCGCTCAGCACGCTCAACCCGGTCACCGGCGCCAAGACGCCGGTGGCGGTCGTCGGCGCGGCGATCGGCACGCCCAGGGGACTGGCCTTCGACGCCACGGCGGGGACCCTGTTCGGGGTGTCGGGCTCCGGCAACGCGCTCTACACGATCGACCTCGTGACCGGCGCCGCCACGCTGGTCGGCGGGTTCGGCAACCCGTCGATGAGCGTGTTCACGATCGAGTACGACAGCACCCACGACGTCCTCTACACGGCGTCCTCGCACGACGGCGGGCTCTACACCGTCGACCGCGTCACCGGTGTGGCGACGTTCGTCGGCGCCACGGGTATCGCCGGTGCGATCAATCTCGCGCACGACAGCGACACCGACACTCTCTACGCGACGGGCACCGCTGCGGATTGTCTGTTCGTGGTCGATCGCGTTACGGGCGCTGGCACCCTGATCGGCAACCTGCAGCAGAGCGCCGGTCCGCAGGGACTCGCCTACGACAGCCAGCTCGGGGTGCTGTTGATGGTCGACAACTCCACGGACTTGCTCTACGCGATCGACAGAACCACGGGCCGCGCGCACGTCATCGGTTCGACCGGCCCCGGCAACCTGCTCGGCCTTGCGTACATTCCCGCCGGGACCGGCTCGCTGGATCGACTCGCGCATCGCTGCGGCGAGCCGACGATCACCGGGTTTGGGCATGCGTCGATCGGCGGCGCGCTCACCGTGCAACTCGACGGCATCACGGGAACGCCGTTCGTCGGCTTCGGCCAGAGCATGTTCGCGTGGGTGTACTGCGGCTGCACGATCGGCCACGAATGGGCGGCCGTCGTCGGTGGTGCGGGCGCCACGCTGCAGATCCCGATGGTGCCGACGCTGATCGGCGCGAAGGTGCGCGTGCAGGGGGCCGATCTCGGCGGTGTCGGCGGCTGCGCCGATCCGCAGGTGGCGCTCACCGACACGCTGGTGCTGACGGTCGGCTAGCCGTCGTCGTGGCGTGATCGACCGGCTCGCGAACGCGCCCTCTTGGCCGGTGCGCGGAGGCGGGTAGCCTTCGCCCCCCGCACTCCGCCATGACCAAGAACCGCCACGAGTTGCCGCGCAAGAAGCCCGGTCGTTCCGCCAAGCAGGAGATCGCCGACGACTTGCCGGTGCTCGAGCCGGTCGCGGACGAGCTGCCGACGCTCGAACCGGTCGGCGACGACCTGCCGACGCTCGAGCTGGCCGACGGAGCCGCGCCGGCACCCGTCGTCGACGACGGCCCGGTGAAGGTGCAATGCGCGAAGGGCGGCGAAGCGGGGTTCGACATCGTCGTCGCCGTCCAGGTGCCGGCGATGGAGAAGGCGGCCGTGGTCGACGCCGTGCGCGCCCCGCTGCAGCGCGCGCTTGCCGCCGCCGCGGCCGACCTGCGCCATCGCAAGGCGCTCGTTCGCTTCGCCGGCGAGGCGATGATCGGCAGCGCGGTGAAGGACCTGGTTGCGACGAGCATCAAGGCGCACAAGCCGCTGCTCGCGGTCGTGCGGCGCGGCTTCGGCGACGAGACCGTCGCGCAGGGTGCGCTGCCGACGGTGACCGCGACGACGGCCGAGTCAGCCGGCGTGCTGCGCGTCGACGTCGCGACCGGCGAACTCGACGCCGCCGATCTGGCGATGGCGATGGCGCCCCACCTCGATGGCCTCGCGGCGAAGTCGCGCGGCAAGAAGGTCGCGTTGGCGTTCGCCGGCAAGGGCAAGCCCGATGCAGCGCTGCGCACGGTGATCGCCGAGCGGCTGCGGGCGGCGGGCGCCACGCGCGCCGCGATCGGCGAACGCGTGCTGTTCGATCTCGAACTCGCGCAGCGCGTGCAGTGCACGACCGCGGGTGACGTGACGACGATCGCTGTGACCCCCGCGGACGACGAGGCGACGACGCTCGATGCGCTCGCGATGGTGCTGCCCGAGCACGCGGCTGCCTGCCGCGGCAAGAACGTGCGCGTGCAACTCACCAAGCCCGTGGCCGCGGCGCTCGCGGCGTGCGTCGACTTCGCGCAGAAGCACGGTGCCGTACGCGTCGAGGCCGGCGGCGAGATCGTCTGGCCGAAGCTCGTGAGCGTGGTCTCGGGCGCGGAGACGACGCTGCGGCTGCTCGCCAACGGGCGCGCGCCGGCACGGATCCTCGCGGCGCTGCGCGCCGAGGCGGCTGGTCACGCCGCGGCCACGAAGGGCAAGGCGATCGTGATCGACTGGCCGGCCGGCTTCACGATCGACGGCGACGCCGAGGCCTGCGTGCGCGAGGTCGCGGCCACGCTGCAGGCGAAGTCGGTCGTCTGCACGGTCGCCGGCGAACAGCGCGAGCCGTTCGTTCCCGACCCGGTGGCGGTCGCGACGGCAGGCGACGAGACGACGGTGCGACTGGACAGCGAAGCGGGCAAGCCGGTCGAACTGCAGCGCGCGATCGACCGGCGGCTGCCGAAGGACGGCACGTCGTTCGCCGGTCGTGCGGTCCGCGTGCAGGTCGTCGGCAATGCGGCGCTGTCGCGCACGCTGCTGCGGTCGGTCTGCGCGACGTTCGAGAAGAGCGGCGTCAGGCGGCTGGCCGTCGAGGAAGGCGGCGCCACGGAGATCCTGTTGCCGGCGATGCTGACCGTCACGCGGTCGAGCGATGGTGTGCGCATCGCGGCGATGACCGCGGGTCGTGACGCGGCGCAGCAGCAGAGAGCGCTCGCGCGCGAGATCGACGGTGCTGGCATCGCCGCCGCCGACACGGTGTACGTCGGCGCGTCGAAGGTCGCCGATGCGGTCGTCGCGGCCGCGATCGCCAAGGGTGCGGCCCGCGTGCTGCTCGACGGCGAACAGCCGGTCCAGGTGCATCCGCCGCTGTGCGCGCCGCCCGAGAAGAAGGGCCTCGCGGTGCGGTTCCTGGTGCGCGGCGGCACCGACCGGGCGATGGTCGAACGCCAACTCGCCCGCGAGCTGCCGACGCTGCTGACCACCGCCGGTTCGCTCGCGGGGACGACGTGCACGATCGTGTGGGGTGGTGCGGAACCCGACGCTCAGCCGGTGCGTGGCTTCGTCGCGGCGCTGGTCGAGCGCAAGGCCGCGAAGGTGTTGTTCGATCGGGGCGATGGCAAGGCGCAGCCCGTGCATCCAGCTCCGGCGCCAGCTCCGGCCCCGGCGGCCGCTCCCGCGCCGGCTGCTGCAGCCGTGGCCGCGGCGACCGCCCCGAAGGCGGCCGCACCGGCGGCTTCCGCCGCGGTCGGCGGGCTCGTCCAACTGCTCGCGCGACGCGACGAAGCGGTGCCCCCGATGGCCATCCTCGGCATCGCCGCGGGGACCGAGGCGACGCACGTGGAGGCGATCGCCGGAGAACTCGCGCCGCAGCTCACGCGGTTGCGCGGCCGCGCGGTGCTGCTGGTGCTGCGGGCGAACGGCGCCGATGTGCCGGTGCGCAAGTCGGATGCGCTGGTCGAACGGCTGGCGACCCTGGTGCCGACGGCGGCCGCTGCGACGCTGGTGTTCCGCGGCCCCGACGCGCAGGGGCGGCCGCACTTCCAGGTGCTGCACTCGACCGTGCGCGCGCTGCCGGTCGGGGCGACGTTCGCCGACCCGCGGTCGCGTGGCTGAACGAAATCGCGATTCGTCGTAGCATGGCCGCCCCGCCGCGGACTTCCCGCGGCGGTCCCATTCCAGAGAGAGAGAATCGATGATCCGACTGTTCGTGATCGGGGCGCTCGCCCTGTTCGCGGTCGGCTGCAGCAAGACGGACACCCCGTCACCCGGCGGCACCCCGCCGGCAGCTGTGGCGACCGATGCCAAGTCCGTGTTCGAGCTCGGACAGGACGTTTGAGGCAGCTGTGTCACCACCGTGCGTGGTGCACTGGCCAAGGTCGCTGGCGTAGGCGAGATCGCCATCAAGGCGGGCGACAAGGACTTCACGGTCCACTACGACAGCAAGCAGGTGAAGCCCGAGGCGATCGTCGCCGCGCTCGTGGCTGCGGGTGAGAAGGGCGCGAAGGTGAAGTCATGAAGGCCCTCGCACTCGCCGTGGGTCTCGTGCTGGGGTTCTCGGCCTGCAGTTCGATGCAGCCGACGGCGAACACCACCGAGGTCCAGTTCGTGCTCGCCAAGGCCCCGGCTTGAGGGGGCTGTGCCGCCACCGTGCGTGGCGCGCTCGAGAAGATGCCCGGCGTGCACTCGGCCGAAGTCGAGCCCGGCAAGGTCGACATCAAGGTCGCCTACGACCCGGCGATGACCGACGTGCCGAAGCTGCTCGCGGGCCTGCAGGCCGCCGGTGAGTCCGCGAAGGTGAAGTGATCGCGACGCGGCGCCGGGCCACCGGGTCCGGCGCCGGCTCAGGACGCGTCGTGCTCGTCCGCGTCGCGGCGACTGCGGTCGACGAACGTGCGGCAGGTCGCGAGGAAGTGCGCCTGCTGGATCGGCTTGCCGACCACGTCGTCACATCCCGCAGTCCGGCAGGCCTCCATGTCGGTGGCCAGCAGGTTCGCCGTCAGCGCAACGATGGGCGTCGTGACGCCGGCGCGTCGCAGGGTCCGGGTCGCGCTCGGCCCGTCGAGGCCCGGCATCTGCATGTCCATCAGGATGAGGTCGTAGCCGGTGCCCGCGCCCCGGGTCGCCAGCACCAGGTCGACGGCCTGGTGGCCGTTCTCGGCGGTCTCGACCGAGGCGCCGGCGCGTTCGAGCACGAGGCCGATCAGGCGACGGTTGTCGGGGCCGTCGTCGACGAGCAACACGCGTCCCGCGAGCGAGCACCCCTTGGCCCTGGTCGCCGGTCCGGCGGCGGCCCGCGCAGCCGTGGCATCGATCCAGGCGGCGCCGGCGGCGAGCTGCAGCGGCAGGTCCAAGGTGAACGTCGTGCCTTGTCCGAGTTCACTCTGCGCATGGAGGTCGCCGCCGAGCAGCTCCGCCAGATGCTTGCTGATCGACAGGCCGAGACCCGTGCCGCCGTGGTCGCGAGCCGTCGCAGCGTCCGCCTGGACGAAGGCCTGGAACAACCGCCCGACCTGCTCGGCGTTCATGCCCTTGCCGGTGTCGACGACGCGCACGAGCAGGCGGCGCGGCTCGCCACCGGCGGACTGCGGGCCGCATTCGACCTCGATCCGGATCTCGCCCCGCGCCGTGAACTTGACGGCATTGCCGACGAGGTTGGTGAGGATCTGGCGGACGCGGGTCGGGTCGCCGATCAGGCGGTCGGGGAGCCGCGACGCGAACGCTGCGTGCAACCGCAGCCCCTTCTCCTTGGCGCGGTGCTGCAGCAGCTTCTGCACGTCGGCGACGACATCGAGGATCGACATCTCGATGTTCTCGACGGTCATCTTGCCGGCGGCGATCTTCGAGGAGTCGAGCACCTCGTTGATCAGGGTCAGCATGTGTTCGCCGTTCCGCTGGATGGTGAGCGCATGGTCGATGCGTTCGCTCGATCCGATGTCCGGTTCGGCGAGCACCTGCGAGAAGCCGAGGATCGCGGTCAGCGGCGTGCGCAGTTCGTGGCTCATGTGCGCGAGGAACTGGCTCTTTGCCTCGGTCGCCGCCTCGGCGCCGGCGCGTGCCGCCTCGAGTTGGGCATTGCGCACGGCCAACTGTGACGTCATCTCGCCGGCGAGGTCCATCGCGCGCCGGCGGCCGTTGGCGAGCACCCAGAAGCACGCGACGGTGGCCGCGGTCAGCGCCAGGCCGAGCGACCACGTCCAGACCACCGAGATGCCGGCGTAGAGGGCTTCGAACGTGCGGCGCGAGCTGACCACGATCGTCCATGGGCGCCCGCCGACGTGAACCGAACGCCGCGTGGCGAACCGGCGGTCCTGGTAGTTCCGTTCCTCGATGCCGCAGACTCCCGGCGGGAGATGGCGGTCGTCGTCGTAGAGCAACACGCTGCGGCTCGCGTCCTCGCCGTCGAAGACGTCGAAGTCGACGAGGTTGTCGGTGAGCTCCGCGAGGCCGCGCATCGCGCGTTCCGCGACGATCGGTGCATAGACCCAGCCGCGCAGGGCGGCGATGCGGTCGGCCTCGGTCGCCACCGGCGCACCGCGCCCGTAGACCGGGATCAGGTACAGCATGCCGATCCGGCGGCCGTCGAGCTGGCGCAGCTTGAGAGGGGACGTGAGTGCGGGCAGGCCGGTCCGCATCGCCTGTTCCGCCGCTGCGCGCCGATTCGGCTCGGCGCCGATGTCGAGGCCGAACACGGCGTAGTTCGATTCCCGCGGCTCGATGTACTGGATGACGAACAGGTCGTCGTGCTCGCCGCGCGCACCGTCCGGCACGTGGATCGAGAACTCGGGCGCCGTCGTCCGCATGCGCGTCACGTAGTCGGCCGAGTCGGCGCGGGCGACCCGGGCGACGTAGCCGAAGCCAAGCGCGCCCCAGTGGTCGCGGTCGATGTCGCACGACTGCACGTAGGCCCGCCATTCGTCACGACCCAGTTCGGGATCGACGAGGAAGGCGCCACGGCCGCCCCGCAGCCCGACCTCGAACAGGCGGGTGCGCTCGCTGACGCGATCGACGATCTTGTCCGTCAGCCGTTCGAATTCGGCTTCCGCCCGCTGCTTGTTGGCGCGTTCCCGCGTCGTTGCGAGGAAGAGCGTGGCGACCAGGCCGACCGCAGCCACACCGAAGATCCCCAGCCGGGAGCGGCGCGACCCAGTCGAGGCTTCGACTGTCGCTTCTGCTTGTCCGGAATGGGATTCGGGCATCCGGCCGCTATCGGACCGGGCGGGTCGAATTGTTAAGAACCCCGTCGGCCGGGTGCCACGAGCGGCATGACACCGACGCCATCGGGTCGGCCGTCGCAGCGGGCGAGGCCGGCGAGCCAGCGGGCCATCGCCAGCGCGTTGCCTAGGCGCTCGCGGGCGCGACCGCGACAGGTCACGGCCGCAGGCGCGATGCCCTCTGCGGCGAGCGCTTGTTCGAGGAATCCGGCGCGGCGATTCCTGGCGTTGCAGTAGCTGGTCTTCAGCGTCGTCGTCGGCGTGCCGGCCGGCACCATCGAGGCTGCCCATTCCAGCGTCGTGCGCGTCCACGCAGTCACGGGAGTGCTGGCACCGAGCCACGCGTGGAAGCGCGCTGCCGCGGCCGCCGGATCCTCGCCGGTGGCCACGTCGGTGGGTGAGAGTCGCATGTGCGCGAGATGGGCGGGCGCTGGCGGCGCCGCGCGCGGTCGCAACACCGCCTCGAACACGTCGTCGCTGCCGATGCGCGCCGCGACCCACTGCACGAGCTCGCGCGGAGCCGCCGGATCCCCGCCGGGCAGCGCCGACTCCGAGTAGGTCACGACGAGCCGCGGATCGTGCAGCAGCGGCGAGATCGCGCGCCATGGCCGCTGGCGTTCCTGCTTGTGCCGGCCGAAGCGCTGGACGACGGCGGCGTGCGCGATCTGCCGGTCGATCATGCCGTCGAACGCGGCGAGCAGCGGGCCGAAGTCGACCGCGGCCGGCTCGATCACGCGCAATGCCTCGACGATCGCCTCGAGTGTGGACACGTAGTCCGGTCGCGGCTCCTGCCGGATGCGGTAGCGGCTCGGACTCGCCGGCAGCAGGCGAACGTGGCGGAATCGCTGCAACCAGCCGTTCGCGCGCCACAGCGACCGGGCGTGCGCCCAGGTACCGTCGATCGCGAGCAGCGTCGACGGCCGTGCGGTCGCCACGACGTCGTTCAGCAACGGTGCTTCCGGGTGCGGGAACAGCACCACGGTGTCGTCCGGAACGTCGAGGCGGTGTTCGAGCGTGCCGGTGACCCCGGCGTACGGCACGTGCACTTCGGCGTTCGGCAGGCACAGCCGCACCAGCCGCGCGGTGCCGAACGGGTGCGTGCGCTCGTGCGGGTGCTGCAGGATCACCACCCGCGTCGTGGTGGCGATGCGCGGCATCAGCGCGCAGTGGCACATCGCCTGCGGTCGCAAGCAGCGGTAGCAGCGTGCGCGTTCGGCGCCGTGGTTCATGGCGGCGACTCGCGGGCCAGCGAGAGTGCCGCGTTCCAGTCGTCCGGCGTGTCGACGTCGCGCAGGCAGCGCAGCTCGGGATCGGCGGCGCGCAGTTCGTCGGCCTCGACCACACGCGTCCGCGCCGCCAGCGCCAGATCACGCGGCCCCGCACCCGTCGCCAACAACCGCTCGGCGGTCGCGACGACGGTGGTCCGCCAGATCGCGCACAACGGCTGCCACGCGTCGCCAGTGCGCGGCACGACGGCATCGTGGTCGGCGAGGTGCGCGGCGAGCCAGCGCACGACTTCGGCGGAGACGAACGGGTGGTCGCAGGCCGTCACGAACACGGCGTCGACGTTCCGGCCCCGGTGCCACGCCAGGCCCGTCAGCAGGCCGGCCAGCGGCCCGGTGCCCGCCGCATCGACGAGCCGCGTCACCGTGGGCGGCAGCGGCGGCAGCGCCTGCGCCGCGTCGCGGGCGACGACGGTGATCGGATCGCAGCAGCGTTCGAGTTCGGCGACGACGTGCGCGAGCAGCGGTCGTCCGCGCCATGGCAGCGCGTCCTTGGCGCGACCCATGCGCGCGCTGCGTCCGCCTGCCAGAATGATCGCGCCGAGCCGCATGCTCTCCTTGTCCGGCATCCCGACGACGAGCGCAAGCGGTCGAACGCCACGCATGACCCAACCTGTTCCGAAGACCGCCGACCTCGTGTCGCCGTACGTGTTCCGCATCGAATGGAAGGACGGCGCTGTCGCCGACTACAAGGCGCGCGACCTGCGGCTGGCGTGTCCGTGCGCGAGCTGCGTCGAGGAGACGACCGGCCGTCCGCTGCTCGACCCGAAGTCCGTGAAGGACGACATCCTGCTGTTCGGCGCCGAACTGGTCGGCCGCTACGGCCTGTCGTTCTTCTGGAGCGACGGCCACAAGACCGGCATCTTCGCGTGGCCGCGCCTGCGCCAGCTCGCGGGCCTCGGGACGCCGGCGTGAAGAAGCCCACGACGGATCTGCGCGCGGTCTCGCTGCTGACGCGTCGCGTGCTCGATGCGTGCGACTGGGGCGCGCTCGGCGCGATCTACTTCCACGAGGACGGCGAGAAGTTCTGGGCCGAGCGCCGGCCGGCGGTCGTCGAGCTCGGCGAACGGCTGGCGCGAGCGCTGCTGCGGCGGCTGCCGGCGCGCGGCGCGTCGTTGTGGGTCGGGGCCGGCGTCGCCGAGCTGCCGGTGCTGCTCGCCGAGACGATGGTGCACGAGCGCACCGTCGTTGCCGCCAACCTGCGCGGTGACGAGTGCGATCTGCTCAACCGGGCGCTCGCTGCGGCGGCTCCGACGGCGTCGCTGCAGTTCGTCGCCGGGGATGCCCGCACGCTCGGAGGCGCGACGACGTTCGACCATCTCGGCTGCATCAGCGTGTTCACCGATCCGGAGACCTGGCCCGTGCTCAGCGACGTCGCCTACGGTCGCATCGCGCCGGTGCAACTCGACGTCGAGCGCTTCGTCGCCGAGCGCGAACGGGCGCGCGAGCTGGCGCACGGCCTGTGGGCGCGTCTGCGCCGGCCGGGGCTGATCACGACGTCGGCCGAAGAGGTGCCGTGGTTCCTCGAACAGGCGGCGGCGAGCGGTGCGGTCGTCGACCCCGACGACGAACTGATCGAGACGGCGGTGGTCGGTGATCCGGTCGGGTTCCTCGCGGTGCGCTGAGAGCGGCCTTGCCGGGAAACCCGCGCCGGGCGCTGACCGCCTGGCGAGGTGGTCCGTAGAGGGCCGCCGTGACCACTGCCGACGCCGCGCCCGTCGTCTCGCCCGCCGTTTCGTCCGATCGCGTGCGCACGATCGACATCGTCCGCGGCCTCGCCGTGCTCGGCATCCTGGTGATGAACGTCGTCGAGTTCGCGTGGCCCGACGACGCCTACACGAACCCGGGCTACGCCGGCGGCAGCACCGGCGCCGACGTGTGGACCTGGTACCTGCAGACGGCGCTGTTCGACGGCAAGATGCGGGCGCTGTTCTCGATGCTGTTCGGGGCGGGCATCGTGCTGTTCGCCGAACGACTCGTCGCCGGCGGCCAGGGTGCGCGCGTTGCCGACCTGCTGCTGCGGCGATGCCTGTGGCTCGTGCCGTTCGGCATCGTGCACCGCTTCTTCCTGCAGTGGACGGGGGACATCCTCTACCAGTACGGGCTGCTCGGCGCGCTCGCCGTTGCGTTCCGCGGGCTGCGCCCGCGCACGCTGATCGCGCTCGGCGCGGTGTGGCTGCTCGCATTCGTGCCGATCGGTCTCCGTCGTTACGCGCAGGTCGCCGATACGCGAACGCAGGCAGTCGAGGCGTCGCGCTTGCAGGCCGCGGGCGAGACCGTTCCCGAGGCGCTGGCGCAGGCGCAACGGCGTTGGCAGGCGCGCGAGAAGGCGATTCCGCCGACGCCCGAAGCGCTGCAGAAGGAGATTGCCGAGGTGCGCGTCGGCTACTGGCAGTTGTTCCGCAACCGCTGGGACTACCACCATCAGTTCCAGTCGTCGTTCCTCTACTACCACTGGGTGTTCGACGTGCTCGGCATGATGTGGCTCGGCATGGGGCTGCTGAAGGTCGGGTTCTTCCACGGTCAGTGCCGAACCGCGATCTACGTCGTGCTGCTCGTCGCCGGCGGGCTGGTCGCCGCGGCACAACTTGCGTGGGCGTTGGCGTGGCACGCGACGGGCTTCCGCACGACGGAACTCGGCCTCAAGCTGGTCTACGATCTCACGCACTCGCATGCGCGCGCGGTGACGGCGATCGGGTGGGCTTCGGCGGTGATCCTGGTGGTGCGCGGCGGAATCCTGCGGCCATGGCTGCACGCGCTCGAGCAGGTCGGGCGCATGGCGTTCTCGTGCTACATCCTGCAGACCGTGGTCTGCTCGCTGCTGTTCTTCGGCTACGGCTTCGGGCTGTTCGGCGCGGTGCCTCGCGCGTGGTTGATGGCGGTGGTCGTTGGCGTGTCTCTGCTGCAGGTCGTGTTCTGCCGCCTGTGGCTGGCGCGCTTCCGCCAGGGGCCGCTGGAGTGGGCGTGGCGGTCGTTGACGTGGTGGCGCGTCGAACCCGTGCGCATCGGCCCCGCCTGACGCTCTCGTCGCCGCGTCTGGACAGCGACCGGCGACAGGAGGTTCAATCTGGGCGTGTACTTCCAGCCGCAGTCCAAACGCGAGCCGCGGATCCGCCTGTTCCGATCCGACTGGCTCGAAGCGCTGACGACGATCCACCCGGCCGTGGTGGTCGTCGTCTGGACACCGATCATCGGCTGGTTCCTGGTCGACGCGTGGTCGGATCGAGCGGCGACCGGCATGACCGTGAACGCGCTGCTGCTCGCGCACCTCGGCGGGCTCTTCGCGTGGACGTTCGTCGAGTACGTGATGCACCGGTTCGTGTTCCACTTCTCGCCGCCGAACCCGCCGGCGTGGCTGCGCCGGCTGATCTTCCTGTTCCACGGCATCCACCACGTGCAGCCGTGGGACAAGGCGCGGCTGGTGATGCCTCCCGGCGTGAGCCTGCCGCTCGCGGCGGGGTTCTACCTGCTGTTCGCGTGGCTGCTCGTCGACGTGTGCGAAGCACCGGGGTGGCTGTCGCCGGTGTTCGGCGCGTTCCTCGCCGGCTACCTCGCCTACGACCTGCTGCACTACGCAACGCACCACCTGCCGATGGAGAGCCGCGTCGGGCGCTGGCTCAAGCGGCACCACCTGCTGCACCACCACGTCACGCCCGAGGATCGGTTCGGCGTGACGTCGCCGCTGTGGGACGTGCTGCTGCGGACCGAGCCGCGCGACGAAGAACGGCAGGTCCGCGCCGGCTGACGAGCCCGGCGCGCGCTGCTTGCATCGCGCCGGCGGGCGCCCATCATCGCGCCATGCTCGCCATCGGCTCGCCCGCTCCCGCGTTCACGCTCCCCGACCAAGACGGCAAGGCCACGGCGTTGTCGTCGCTGCGCGGCCGTTGGGTCGTGCTCTACTTCTATCCCAAGGACGACACGCCGGGCTGCACGGTCGAGGCATGCGAGTTCACGGCGGCGCTGCCGGCGTTCCGCGGACTCGACGCGGTGGTCTACGGTTGCAGCGCGGACTCCGCCGCGGCCCACGTCAAGTTCATCGCCAAGTACACGCTCGGCATCGGGCTGCTGACCGACGCGGACCGCGCGGTGATGAAGAAGTACGGGGCGTGGGGCAAGAAGGTGATGTACGGCAAGGAGGTCGAGGGCGTGATCCGTTCGACGGTGCTGATCGCGCCCGACGGCGTGGTTGCGCACCACTGGCCGAAGGTGAAGGCGGAAGGCCACGCGGAGGAGGTGCGCAGCAAGCTCGTCGAGCTGCAGGGCGGGGCGACGGCGGCGGCGGCGAAGAAGAAGGTGGCGAAGACGAAGGTGACGAAGAAGAAGGTGAAGAAGGTTGCCGCGAAGAAGGTTGCCGCGAAGAAGGTCTCCAAGCGGAAGGGCTGAGAGCTGTCGAATCCGGGCGCGCGACCCTCCGGCGGCCCCTTCTCGATCAGCCGGTTACTTCGCGCGCGGATCCCCCCACTTGTCGTGTCGTGCAGCGGAGCGGAGGAGCACCGCCGGTGCGAGGCCCAGGTCTCTGGCATGGCCCGACCCGGGTACATGGACGATACTCGTGTCCGGGCACATGGGTTGTGCAACCGGGAACATGGGTGCCATGTCCCCGGTGGCACAGATTCAGATTGCCACCAGCAACGAGGTTTCAGCCAACAGCCAGCGCACGGCGTTCCTGGCGTCGCAGGGAAGGCGGGCTGTCATTCCAGGCAACGAAGCAGAACCCGAACAAGAAAATCCAGGTCGGTGTTGGTCGCGGATCGAAAGCCAACTGTAAGACCCACGCGGTTCCGAGGAACCCGCAGCCCACCAGCACCATCCGACCGAAGTGCGCACACCATGGGCGCGGCGCCTTCAGCACCAACGACCGCGTCCACCAGACGATTGGTAGATACGGAACTGTCAGGATGAGGATCACGATGTCTGCCGCGTTCATGGTGGCAACGGTATCGCGTCCGCGGGGAGTCAAACCACCCGGAAAGTCGGCCGACGCGGACGGTGGCAGCAGGCGCGTGCAGTAGCCAAAGGTGGGCCAAGGCAGCATGCCCTCGACCTTGCCGATCTGAGGCCGTCCGTGACTGGTCACGCGTGTTATCGACCAGAGGACGGACCGGCGGCCCGGACCGAGGCCGACACCAGCGCCCTGGGAGCAACAGGGCCGTCAGGCCACGTGTCGGTAGCTGCGCAGCAGCCCGGGCGAGTCGATCGCACGACCGACCCCGCCGGCAAGGTGCAGTAGTTCCTGCCCGAAGGGCTTGGCCGGCCAAGCGGCGCTAACTTGAGATCCATGGAAATCGAAACATGTCGCCCACTGAAGATGGTGTGCAGTTGCTGCGGCAAGGAGTCGACGGTGCCCGTTGGCAGACTGCGTGTCTCTGGCGCCGTGGTTGCACGGTACAAGGCTGCATTCACGACTGCACATGCCTCGCGCTCTGTGTTCTTTGGCATCATGCTCTGTGACAGTCTGAGCCCCGACCTCCCGGTGTTTCTGATGGAGACATGGGATAATCAGCATGAGTGGGCTGTCACTCTCGTGGATCCTTCGGGAGCGCCGCCGGCGATCGTCAAGGGCGGAATCGACGGCGTTGCGGGGCGCTTGCTGCGCCGAGACGAGGCCGTCTCCCACTCCCGGTCCGCTCTCGTGTTTCAGATCTACGATCGAGTCGTTGCCGGCGATGTCGTGATCTCTTCGTTCTTGGGGATCTCATGATGGCAAGTCCGCCACCGACCTCCTTCAGGTGACGCGTGTTTCACGCGACGGATATCGATAGTCTGCCCGGGTGCCCGCAGACCGCGCGATCGTGACGTCGACCAAGAACCCGATCGTGCAGCGCTTTCGCGCGGCCGCGGCGGGCGATGCGCCCGACGTGATGCTGGCCGAAGGCGTGCGCCTGGTCGCCGAGGCCCTCGACGCCGACCTGCGCGTGCGCGAAGCCGCCATCTCGCCGCGGTGAACGTCAAGTTCATCGCCAAGTACAGGCTCGGCATCGGGCTGCTGACCGACGCGGACCGCGCGGTGATGAAGAAGTACGGGGCGTGGGGCAAGAAGGTGATGTACGGCAAGGAGGTCGAGGGCGTGATCCGTTCGACGGTGCTGATCGCACCCGATGGCGTGGTTGCTCACCACTGGCCGAAGGTGAAGGCGGAAGGTCACGCCGAGGCGGTGCGCAGCAAGCTCGCGGAACTGCAGGGTGGGGCGACGGCGGCGGCGCCGACGACGGCGAAGAAGAAGGCTGCGAAGAAGGTGACGAAGAAGAAGGTGAAGAAGGTGGCCGCGAAGAAGGTCGCGAAGCGGAAGGGCTGAGAGCTGTCGAATCCGGGCGCGCGACCCTCAGGCGGCCCCTTGCTCGATCAGCCGGTTACTTCGCGCGCGGATTCAGCTACTTGTCGCGTCGTGCAGCGGAGCGGGGGAGTCCTGCCGGTGCGCGGCCCAGGTCTCCGGAGAAGAGCGAGCGGCTGCCCGATCTTCCCGGACTTGGGCTTGTCCAACGCGCTGAAGTTCACGATCGCCGAGTGAACGGCTCGATGCTCCGGGAGGACGCGAGTCACGTGCCTACTCGGGGCGCCGCCGACCAGCGACCGCGACGAGACAGATCGCGGATTCCTCGGCCGGAGCTGTCCATGACAGGGCCCAACACTCTGCTCCCGCTTGCCCCCACAACTGAATCCACGAAGGAGCACCTGCGGCACGAAGTGATGCTTCTTGCTTTCGCTCATGGCGGCGCGCGCTGGGGCTCTAGTGTAGCACCGCTCCCGCAGCTACTACGCGACACCCTCGTCAACGTGACGACCCCGCCTCCCGCCGGCAGCGAACGGCACCCCGCCTGCTTGGCTGCGCGTCAACACCGTGGACCTTCCGCTGCGCGTGGAACTCCGGCCGAACCCGGCCAGGCTCCCAGCCACACCCCATCCAGCCATCGTCAGCAACCTGAGCCTCGGCCGCATCGACACGATGCGCCGCGTGGCCGGCTGCCGCGTCAGCGCGGCGCCACCGGCTTCGGCCGCACTTCGATCGACAGCTCGCGCGTCTGCCCCGGGCCGACACGCACGGTCGCCTCGCCGGTGATCCCCTCGCCCACCACGCGGAAGACGAGCTCGTCGGTCGGGTCGACGGCATCAAGGCGGAACGACGCATTGCGCAGCGGTTGCAGGCGCAGCTCGCCGGTGCCGCCGAACGGGTTGTCGGTGACGGTCTGCGTCTCTGCATCGGGGCGCCAGTTGCCCGGATAGCGGAACTGGACGAACGAGGTCGCATCGAGCGTCGCGTGCGCAACGTGTAGCGTGACGTTCGCCGGCACCGTCAAGCTGCCGAACTGCAGTCTCCCGAGGATGGTGCCCGGGGTCTGCAGCTCGAGGCGCAGTTCGGTCGCCGGCTGGCCGTCGGTGGCATCGAACCCCAGCGAGCCGCGGTGGCCGGTGGCGGTGACGACATCGAGCCGCCACCGGCCGGCCGGCGTGCCCTTCGCGATGATGACAGAGCGCTCGGTCTCGACGAGCTTGCGCAGGAAGTAGTGGCCGCTCGCCTCGTCGCGGAGGGTCAGGATCGACTGCACCGGCTCGAGCGCACTGCCGGTCGCGGCATCGACCACGGCGACGCGCACGTCGACACTGCCAAGACGCCGCTGCAGCACGATGGTGACCGGCCCGGCGTCGGCATCGACCGTTTCGGGCGCTTGCGTGCCGATCCACTGCACCGTGTCCATGCCCGCCGCCGAGACAACGATCAAGCTTCGTGGCCCCCGTGGGAACTCGTGGATGTGGAACCTGCCTTCGGCATCGGTGACGCCGACCATGCGCTGTTCGACGAACAGGTTCATCCCGGCCGCACCTGCGCCGAGCTGATCGACGACACGGCCTTCGAGCGGCCGCACGCGGGGCAGCACCAGAATCACCTCGGCGGTGCCGGCCGTGCCGGGCTCGAGCGTTTGCCCTTCTCGCCGATGGCCCTCGCAGCTGGCCCAAAGCCCGAGCTTCGGCCGCGCCTCCACCGACAACGTGGCCTGTCCTTTCGCATCGGTGCGCGCCACCGCGGTGAGGCATGTGACCACGGCATCGGCGATCGGAGCACCGAGGTCATCGCGCACGAGGGCCGTGACGACGAACTGCCGCGACGCCAGCAGACGCACCGCGACCCGCGTCTCGGCGCTCGGCTGCAGCTCGACGGGCGTGAGCGGCTGCTCGGGGAAACCGTCCGCTTCGACCCAGATCTCATAGCGGCGCTGGTCGGTGCGTTGGTCGAGCATCGGGTTCGGTTCCCCGATGGGCAGGTGCGGCAGGTGCAATTCTCCGCGCGCGTCCGTTCGTCCGCGGAAGCGCGCCCCGACGAGATCGTCGGCCGCGACATCCATTCGCCAGCCGTCCCGGTCGATGCCGATCGGTCCAAAGCGCGGCAGGGCCCGCACCATCGCGCCGGCCGCTGGCTGACCATCGGGCAGCTGCACCTCGATCCGCAGTACCCCGGCTGGCCGCAAGCGAACTACCAAGTCGGTGACGTCGCGCCGTTGCTTCGACGGCTCGATGGAACACCAGCCGATGCCGCGCGGGGCGATGGCGAACAACAGACTGCCGTGGTCGAGTCCGGGCGCGATCGCCTGCAGCAGCCGAAACCTGCCGTCCGCTTCGCCCGCACCGAGGCGCAGCGCGCGGTGGAGCATGTTCTGCGGGCCGAAGCCGCCGTAGCCGATGGACGCCATCGGCAACAGCAGCTGGGCGTCGGGCACGCCGCGCCCGTCCGGATCGACGACCTGCCCCGAGAACAAGGTGCCGCGCACCAGCCGGATGGCGCCGACAGAGACTTCTTGCGCACCGTCGCCATCGCGGGCCAAGTTCACGTCCAAGGGCACGTGCGCGAGCGCATACTGCGGGACCTGCACCAGCACCTCTCGCGTCGCCGGCTCCGTCGCGCGTGGACCGGCCAGCACGAACTCGCCGTCGGCAGCACTCACCGCTTCCAGTTCCGGCTCCAGGCCGCGCGGCCAGCGCACCAACCGCACCGGCAACGCGGCCAGCGGCGCGTCGGTCTCGTCATCGACGAGCCGACCTTTGACCAGCAACCCGGTCGGGGAGCTCGTCGGCGCCACGCCGACGCGATCGATCCGGGCCTCGCGCTGGTCGGCAACCGCGGCATCCCCCGCGGTGCGCTCCAGCACCACGACCGGTGCGGGTTCGTGCACGGAGGCCACGGGCACCGAGTCGGCCGGGCCGAGCCAGGGCATCGACAGCCACAGCAAGGCAGCCGTGGCCAACACCACCCCACCCAGCAACAGCTTCTGCAAGTTCGTCATCAGCAACCCTCCCATCCAGAAGGACGCAATCGCGGAACCCGTTCGGCGCCCCGCCAACCACACCGGCACCAGCCACGCCTGCCGGTCACCACCGTGCTGGCGATCGAGCCGTTCGCGCAGCATGGTGAGCCCGCGCTTCAATCGAGTGCGCACGGTCTCGACCGGCACGCCGAGCTGCCGGCCGATCGCACCCGGCGACAAGCCGTCCCAGAACCGCAGCAACACCGCCGTCCGGTACGGTTCGCCGAGGGCGAGCACCGCGTCGGCGACGGCGCGCTGCGCTTCGAAGCGGACCAAGGTCGATGCGACGGAAGGCTCCGTTTCGGACCGCGCTGCCAGGTGTTCGCGCAGCAACCGCCGATGGTCGGCGCGCCGCCGGCCGGCGAGCTGGCGCTTCAGGATCGCGGCCAACCAGCCGCGCACGCCGGCCGCTCGCGGCCCGGGCTGCGTCACGGCCGCGCTCAACGCATCGTGCGCAGCCTCGTCGGCCAGCTCGCCGCGCCGCACCAACTGCCGCGCCAGCGCGCCCAGCCAAGCGCGTTCGCGCAACAGGGCTTCGGGGTTGTCGGGAAGTCCGTTCAATCGACGGTCAGGTCGTCGCGGGGTCGCGAAGTGGTTCAGGATTCTGGCTGCCCGGGGAACCAGGCGTCGACCGGCACCACGTGAGACTGCCTGACCGTCGCCCCGAGATTTACAACCGAACATGCCCCGCGCGCCCTGTTCGTTGGCATCATGCTCTGTGACAGTCTGAGTCCCGACCGCCCGGTGTTTCTGATGGAGACATGGGATCATCAGCATGAGTGGGCTGTCACTCTCGTGGATCCTTCGGGAGCGCCGCCGGCGATCGTCAAGGGCGGAGTCGACGGTGTTGCGGGGCGGTTGCTGCGCCGCGACGAGGCCGTCTCCCACCCTCGGGTCGCTTTCGTTTTCGAGGTCTACGATCGAGTCGTCGCCGGTGATGTCGTGATCTCTTCGTTCTTGGGAATCTCATGATGGCAAGCCCGCCACCGACCTCCTCCAGGTGACGTGTGTTTCAAGCGACGGCTACCGATAGCTTGCCGCGGTGACCGCAGACCGCGCGATCGTTACGTCGACCAAGAACCCGATCGTGCAGCGTTTTCGCGCGGCCGCGGCGGGTGATGCGCCGGACGTGATGGCGGCCGAAGGCGTGCGTCTCGTCGCCGAGGCCCTCGACGCGAAGTTGCGCGTGCGCGAAGCCGCCGTCTCGCCGCGCTGCACCGACGCGCCGCTGCGCGCACGCTTGCAGGCCGCCGCCGCGTCGTTCGTCGAGTGCTCCGACGAAGTGCTCGCCGCGCTCAGCGCGCTCGAGACGCCGCAGGGTGTCGCCGTGATCCTGCAGCGACCGACCGCCGACGAATCCGCACTCCTGCGCGGGCCGGGCGCGCCGCTCGTCGTCGTCGCTGCGGGCATTCGCGATCCCGGCAACCTCGGCGCCTTGCTGCGCACCGCCGAGGCCGCCGGGTCCTCGGGCGTGCTGACCATGCGCGGCGGTGCCGACCCGTTCCGCGACAAGGCGGTGCGCGGCTCGATGGGCTCGGTGTTCCGTCTGCCCGTGCGCCATGGGCTCGACACCGCGGCGATCGTTGCGTTCGCCAAGACCCATCGCCTGCAGATCGTCGTCGGCGACGGCACCGGCAAGCAGCGCTACACCGCCGTCGACTTCCGCCGCCCGACGCTGCTGGTCGTTGGTGCCGAGGCCGCGGGCGTTCCCGACGAACTGCGGGCCGCGGCCGACGCGTGCGTGCACGTGCCGCTGCGCGCGCCGGTCGAGAGCCTGAACGTCGCCGTCGCCGCCGGCGTGCTGCTCTACGAAGCGCTGCGGCAGCGGAGTTGACGTGGACCTGTTCCCCGAGTCCGCGGACGAACGCACGCGCACGGCGCCGCAGGCACCGCTCGCCGAGCGCATGCGTCCGCGCACGCTCGCGGAGTTTCTCGGCCAGGATCAGGCGCTCGGCGTGGGGCGTGCGCTGCGCGTCGCCATCGAGAACGGCAAGGCCGGGTCGTTGCTGCTGTGGGGGCCGCCGGGGGTTGGCAAGACCACGCTCGCGCTGTTGATCGCCAAGCACGCGAACCTGCACTTCCGGCCGTTCTCGGCGGTTCTTGCCGGCGTCGCGCAGGTGCGTGAAGCGGTCGCCGAGGCGGCGGAGCGCCGCGCGCAGGACGGGCGCGGCACGCTGCTGTTCGTCGATGAGATCCACCGCTTCAACAAGGCGCAGCAGGACGCGTTCCTGCCGCACGTCGAACGCGGCGACCTCGTGCTGGTCGGGGCGACGACCGAGAACCCGTCGTTCGCGGTGAACGGTGCGCTCCTGTCGCGCTGCCGCGTCGTGCCGCTGCAGCCGCTGTCGGCGACGGCGCTGCGTGATCTCGTGCAGCGGGCGATCGTGGACGGCGAACGTGGACTCGGCGTGCGACGGTTGCGGCTCGACGACGACGCTGCCGAACGGCTGGCCGAACTGGCCGGCGGCGACGCGCGGCGTGCGTTCGGATGCCTCGAGGCGTGCGCGGCGACGTGCGTCGACGGCGAAGCGATCACGCGCGCGATGGTCGTCGAAGCGTTCCAGCACCGGGCGCTGCGCCACGACAAGGACGGCGATCTGCACTACGACCTGCTGTCGGCGCTGCACAAGAGCCTGCGCAACTCCGACGTGCAGGCGTCGGTCTACTGGCTCGCGCGGGCACTCGAGGCTGGCGCCGATCCGGTGCACGCGGCGCGGCGGCTGGTGGCGGTGGCGGCGGAGGACATCGGTCTCGCCGACCCGATGGCGCTGCAGGTCGCGGTCGCGGCACTGCACGCGCTGCAGTTCCTCGGCCTGCCGGAGGGCCGGTTGCCGTTGTGCGAAGCGGTCGTCTACCTGGCGGCGGCGCCGAAGAGCAACGCCGTGGTGATGGCGATCACCGCGGCCGCCGCGGCGGCGCGCGACGGGACGCAGCATCCGGTGCCCTTGCACCTGCGCAACGCGACGAGCGAGCTGGCCAAGGAGCTGGGACATGGCCAGGGCTACCGCTACGCGCACGATGCCGCGCAAGGCGTGGCGCGCATGGAGTGTCTGCCGCCGGAGCTGCGTGGGACGACGTTCTTCGCGCCGGGCGAGCGCGGCTTCGAACGCAAGGTCGCGGAGCGCATGGCCGAGAACGACCGGTTGCGCGGCGATGGCGCGCGGTGAGGTGCTGTTCGGCGTCGCCGGCTGGTCCTACGCGGACTGGAAGGGCGTGGTCTACCCGCGCGGCTGCAAGGACACGCTGCGCGCGGTGGCGCAGCGCGTCGACGTGATCGAGATCAACAGCACCTTCTACGGTCTGCCTTCGGCGAGGAACTGCCGGTCGTGGGTCGAACGGACCGCCGACCTCGGCACGTGATTCACCGCCAAGCTGCCGCAGGAGTTCACGCACACGCGGCGGTTCGACGACGCGACGGTCGCGGCGGTGCGCGAGGGGTTCGCGCCGCTGTACGCGAGTGGACGCATGCTCGGGCTGTTGGCCCAGTTCGCGTACGACTTCGCGTGGACCGCGGAGTCCGTCGCGTTGGTCATGCGCCTCGCGTCGGCGTTCGGCGGCGACGGCCCGCTGTACGTCGAGGTGCGGCACCGTTCGTGGAACGCAGCGGCGGCGCTCGAGGCCCTCGCCGGGCTCGGCGTCGGTGTGCTCGCGCTCGACTATCCGGGCGCGGCGTCGGGGTTCTCGCAAGACGTGCCGGGGGTCCTCGGCTCGAGCGGTCTCGCCTACCTGCGTCTGCACGGGCGGAACCGCGCGTGGTTCGAGAAGGGCGCGGGGCGGGACCAGGTCTACGACTGGCGCTACTCGCCGGCCGAGGTCGAGCAGATCGAGCAGCGCATCGAGCGACTCGCGGCGAACGACACGCGCACGCTGGTGATCGCCAACAACCACTTCCACGGCAAGGCCATGATGGTGGTCGAGGAGCTGCTGGCCTGGTATCGCGGCGGCGGGGTCAATCCGCCAGCTTCGCCATGACCTCGGCCACCAGTTCGCGCAGCATCTGCGGCGACAGGTCGAAGCGGACGTCGAGGGCGGCGAACAGCTCGGGCAGCGGCAGCGTGCCGCCGAGCGCCATCGCGCCCCGCCAGGCCACGATCGTCGCGCGAGGATCGTGGCGGTAGTTGCGCCACACCTGCAGTGCGGCGAGCTGCGCGATCGCGTACTCGACGTAGTAGAACGGATGCTGGAAGAGGTGCGGTTGGCCGCTCCACTGCATCGCCGCTTCGGCCTCGAGCCCCTGCCAGTCGACCGCGCCGCCGAACCGCCGGCGGATGTCGAGCCACGCCACGCGCCGTGCGTCGCGATCGTGGCCGGGCTCGGCGTGGACCCAGTGCTGGAACGCGTCGATCGACGCGATCCACGCCAGCGTGCGCAGCACGCCCTCGAGGTGTCGCCGGTAGGCAGCGCGCGCATCGTCGGCGGAGTAGACGGTCGTCAGGTGCTCGAGGCCGAGCAGCTCCATCGACATGCTCGCGGTCTCGGCGATCTCGATCGCGTAGTCGCGGTGCACGAGCAGATCGTGGTCGCGGCAGAGCAGCGAGTGGAACGCATGCCCGCACTCGTGCAGCAGCGTCTGCACGTCGCGGTGCACGCCGACGCTGTTCGCGAACACGAACGGCACGCGTTCGTCCTCGAGCTGGTACTGGTAGCCGCCCGGGGCCTTGCCAGGACGGCTCATCAGGTCGAGCAGGCCGCGACGCTGCAGTTCGTCGAGCCACGAGCCGAAGCCTGGGTCGACCGCGCTCAGCAGGCGGCGGCAGATCGCGACCAGTCCGGCCTCGTCGCGGAACGGCTGCAGTGGTGGTCTGCCGTCGGCGTCGACGTCGAGGTCCCACGGCCGCAGCGCGGGAAGGCCCAGCCGGATGCTGCGGCGGAGGTCGAGTTCGCGGACCGCGGGCACGACGGCTTCGGCAATGGCGTCGTGCAGATCGCGGCAGGTGCGTTCGTCGTAGTCGTAGCGGCCGAGTTCGCGGAAGCGGTACGGCGTGTAGGTGGTGAACCCGGCGTTGCGAGCGACGTCGGTGCGCAGCGCGACCAGCCGGTCGTAGATGTCCTCGAGCTTCGGCCAGAGGGTTCGGCGCGTCGCCTGCCCCGCCCGGAACGCCCGCTCCCGCAGGCTGCGGTCGGTGGACTCGAGCAGTGGTGCCAGCTGCTGCAGCGTCAGCGTGCGGCCTTCGAAGTCCACCGTGGCGCCGCCGAGGAGTTCCTGGTGCGCCGTCTGAAGTTCGACCTCCTGGCGCTGCAGTTCGGTGTTCTCCGCGCGAAACAGTTCGTGTTGCGTGCGCCGTCGTCGCAGCAGCACGAAGTAGGTGGCCCGGAGATGCGCCGTCGTGGGTGCGCCGAGGAACTTGTGGTCGAGCTCGTTCCCGCGCCGCTTGACGGTCGGCATTACTTCCTGCTCCATCGTCAGGTAGGCAGTGCGCGCGGCCGCATCGTCGGTCTGCCGCGTCATCCGCACGTAGCGGCGGGCCTGCTCGCCGGCGATCGCCGAGTGCAGTTCGCTCTCGTCGCGCAGCCAGGATTCGGTCGCCAGCACGTTGGCCAGATCGCGGCTCAGGAGCGCATCGAAGGCGCGTTCGACCGACGAGGCGCTGCCGGCGTCGAAATCCGGCGGCAGGAACTGCCGGCGGGGCGGCGGAAACAGCGGCGGCACGGGGGCGTCGGTCACTTCGGGTCGGCGCGGGTCACCGGCCGCGCGGCACCGTAGGGACGCGTCGCGGCACACGGTAGGGGTTTCTACCGCTCTGGGGCCGCGGCCGCGGTCCTGCGGTCGCGCCGTCGCGGTCGGTCGACCGGCACGGCCTTCGCTTTCAGGACCTGACCCCGCCATGCGCATCCTCCCGATCACCCTCCTTTCGTTCGCTCTCGCCGCGTGCGGCGGCAGCCGCAGCCACGCATCAGCCCGCCACGAACATCCTCGCCTGGTGTCGATCCTGGTCGAGGTCTACGACCCGACGACCAACCTGGTCTGGGAGAACGTCGGTGTGCGGATCGTGGAGTCGTACCAGGAGTGGTCTGGATGCGTCTGCGAGAGTCCGTTCTCCGACTGGTACCTGACCGACAGCTCGGGCCGCGTCCTGCTCGACGAGTACTTGCTCGCGGATGCCGCGGTCGGCTTCCAGGAGGACGGCCTGCGGCGAGCAGTGCTGGCGCCGTACCGTGACGAGGACGAGGCGACCGTGTGGCTCGAGATCGACGCCGTCGGGTTCGCGCCGGTATGGGTCGAAGTCGAACTTCGGTGGGACAGCCCCGACATCTTCGTCGAGGTGCCTTTCTTCTGAACGTGACTGCCACGTGCGCGGTGGCAAACTTGGCGGAGTGAGCCGCGACGCCGTTCCCGATCCGCAACTGCACCGCCGACGACGGCAACGACTGCTCGACGAATTGGGGGATGGGCTCCTCGTCGTCGCGACCGCGCCCGAACAGCTGCGCAACGGCGACGTGTTGCACGAGTATCGGCCGGGATCGGACTTCCACTTCCTGACCGGGTTTCCCGAGCCCGAGGCGCTGCTGGTGGCCTGGCGGATCGCGCGTGGCGCGCATCGCGCGGTGCTGTTCGTTCGTCCACGCGATCGGGCCCGGGAAATCTGGGACGGCAAACGACTGGGCGTGGCGGGCGCCCGCGCCGTTCATGGCGTCGATGCCGCGCACCCGATCGCCGAACTCTGGCAGCGCTTGCCCGCGCTGGTCGCAGCGCAACCGCGGTTGTTCCATCGTCTCGGCGTCGATGCCGGGTTCGATCGGCGCCTGATCGAAGCGTTGACCGCGCATGCGCAGCGCCACAAGAAGCGCATGCCGCACGTCCACCCGCCGATCGTCGATCCAGTGCCGTCGATCGCCGCGATGCGACTCGTGAAGGACGCTGCGGAGTTGGCTGCCCTGCGTAGGGCTGCGTCGATCACGACGGCGGGCCACGTCGCGGCGATGCGGTCGACGCGCCCCGGGCTGCGCGAGTTCGAAGTGCAGGCGGCGATGGAAGGCGAGTTCCGCCGGCTCGGCAGTCCGCGCAACGGCTACCCGTCGATCGTCGCGAGCGGCCCGAACGCCTGCACGCTGCACTACCACGAGAACGAACGCCGGATGCGCGCCGGTGAGTTGCTGTTGATCGATGCTGGTGCCGAGATCGGCGGTTGCACGGCCGACGTCACGCGCACGTTCCCGGTCGCGGCGCACTTCACGCCGGCACAGGCCGCCGTCTACCGCGTCGTGCTGCGCGCGCAGAAGGCCGGCATCCGAGCCTGCCGTGCGGGCGCGCCATCGGACCTGGTGCATCGTGCGTGCGTGCGTTCGCTGACCCGAGGGTTGGTCGAACTCGGCGTGCTTCGGGGGCGCATTCCCCGCTTGGTGAAGGCCGGCAAGTACAAGACCTACTACATGCACGGCACGAGCCACTGGCTCGGCCGCGACGTGCACGATGTCGGCGCCTACCTGGATGCGCGTGGAAAGGCGCTGCCTCTCCTGCCCGGTGCCGTGATGACCGTCGAGCCGGGCCTCTACTTCGGCCGGCGGGATCGCCGCGTGCCGAGCCACCTGCGCGGCATCGGCGTTCGCATCGAAGACGACGTGCTCGTCACGCGCAGCGGTCCGGTCGTGCTGACGAGCGCGATTCCCAAGGAGATCGGCGACATCGAGCGGTTGCGCGGTGGAGCGAGCGGGGCGCGAGTCGCCGCGCGGTCACATGCCCGTGCCACGTAGCACGGCGCGGAACGTGTGCGCGATCAGCTTGAGGTCGAGCCACAACGACCAGTTGTCGATGTAGTAGATGTCCATCTCGACCCACCGCTTGAAGGTCACGGTGTTGCGGCCGTAGACCTGCCACAGGCAGGTGAGGCCCGGACGCACCGAAACGCGGCGGCGTTGCCACCACGCGTACTTCTCGACTTCGCTCGGAATCGGCGGCCGGGGCCCGACGAGGCTCATGTCCCCGGCCAAGACGTTCAGCAGTTGCGGCAACTCGTCGACGCTGAACTTGCGCAGCAGGCGGCCGAACGGCGTGACGCGCGGGTCTTCCGGCATCTTGAACGCCGGCCCGTCCTGCGTGCTGCTGCTGCGGAGCAACTCCTGCTGGGCGTGCGCGCCTACGCGCATGGTGCGGAACTTCAGGCAGGTGAAGCGGCGGCCGCCCATGCCGACGCGCGTTTGCTTGAAGAACACCGGGCCGCGGCTGGTCAGCTTGATGACCGCGGCGCTGAACAACAGCACCGGCAGCAAGAGGACCAGGCCGATGCCGGCGCCGACGATGTCGATCACGCGCTTGGCGGCCAGGGCGGCGGTCGGCGCCGTCGCTGCGCGCACGTCGATGCCGGGCCGATCGGCTTCCCAGGTCAGGCGCACGCGCAACTGATCGACGTCGAGGAACGAAGGGAAGTACCGAACGGCCACACCCTGGTCGTTGCAGATGCGCACGGCCGTGCGAACTTCGCCCGTGATCGCGGCGTCGGAGGGGCTGACGATGGCGACGTCGATCTCGTGGTGCCGGACGACCTCGCCCAGATTGGCGAAGGTGCCCAGCGACTGCAGGTGCGGCATCGCCTTCGGGTCCTCGTTGGTGAACGGCACCAACCCGACCACGTCCATCTGCGCCGTGGCATTGCTGTTCGAGACGGCGCGGGCGCTGGTGCAGCTCCCGATCACGATGGCGCGATTCCGCGTCGCTCCGTGACCCCACGGGCTCGCGGCGATGCCGACCCGGACGAGAGTCAGGCCGCCGAGGCCGGCCGCCAGTGTCCACCAGATCGAGGGCGGGTTCTCGACGAGCGAAATCGACAGCAATCCCGCCACGCCCCAGGTGGCTGCCCAAGCCTCGCTCATCCGGCCGAGCGAGTGCTTCAGGCATTGGTTTGCGGCGACGCGGTAGGCGCCAACCCGCGTGGCGATGACCAGCCAGAGCCCCAGATGGAGGACGGCAGCCGCCATCGTCGACGAACGCGTTGCTGCATCGGTCAGCGCCCAGGCGACGGCGATGGCGCCGACGACCATCAAGGCATCGAAGACCTGGGTCAGGCTGTGCAGGAGACGCGACATCGAGATGGTGGGTGCGCGGGAACTACCGAGGCGTCGCGGACTTTCGTTCCCGAGCGGCTCGCAACGTCATCGGTCGACCGAGGGGTCGACGAGTACATCGGCAAAAGCGATTTCTCGTGGCGTTCGCACGGGGATTTTCTCGGCAGACCGCTTGGGGGACGGCTGCCCATCCGCGCGCGACCGAGCCAGCGTCGCCGGATCTGGGGTGTCGGCCCTGCATACCCCATGGCATGGGCGGTTCTTAGCGGTCGTTGGCCAACCGGCGCAGGACGACCACGATCTCCGCCTCGTTGGCGACGAACTCCAGGATCTCGAACCGGGGGAACCCAGCCCGCCGCTGCAGTGCGCACAGCAGCTCGAGCAGGTCGGTCTGGGTCCAGCAGTGGAAGTGGATCCGGTAGCCCTGGGTGCGCAGTTCCTCGGCGGCCGTCGCGACCGCGGTCGGGTCGGTCAGACCCATGGCCGACCTGGCGACTTCGTCGTAGTGCCCGGCCCGCGACTGCTCCGGACCGCCTTCGTGGTCGCGGACGAGGTGGTCGACCGTCGTCGATGCCCGCTCGCGGTCGAACGTGTGCCGCTTGTCGGGTACGGACAGGTAGACCTTTCCGCCCGGCCGTACGACGCGGAGCATGTTGCGCAGGGCGCCGATCGGGTCCTCGCAGTGCTCGAGGAAGTGGTTGCTCGCGACGAAGTCCTCGCTGGAGTCTGCGATCGTCGCCAGCCGTTCGCCATCGTCGACGATGTCGACCTCGACCAGGTGGCGTCGCGCCTTGCGGCGGTATGTGCCGCGTAGTTCGGCGGTCGGTGCGATGTCGACGTAGCGAGCCCTGGCTCCCCGCGGCAACGGGATCGGATCCTGCAGCGCGCCGATTTCGATGCCGCGACCGCGCAGGTGACGGTCGACGACCGTGAGGCGACCGAGGTACTGGCGCAGCGGTGCCGCGACCTTCTTGACCAGCCGCCGGAAGTCGATCATCCGTTCTTGCCATCGGGAACTCGAAGCGCCCGGCTTGAGGTGCGGCACCTTCGACTTCGGCACCCGAGAAGACTGCGGCCGCCGTATGGTGGCGCCGTGACTGCCCAGCAGTTCGTGCTCGAGATGGGCCGCGCGATGCACGCCCTCGGCAGCCCGTCGTACCGCGTCGAGGACGCGATGGACGCCTGCTGCCGGGCGCTGGGGCTCGAGGGCAGCTTCTTCTCGACGCCGACGGCGATCTTCGCGGCGATCGGCGAGCAGGGTACCGAGCCGAAGACGACCCTGCTGCGCGTGCAGCCGGGCGATCACGACCTCGGGCGCCTGGCCGACCTCTACACCATCCGCGACGACGTGCTCAGCGGCCGCCTGACGCCCGTCGAGGGACTGGCCTGCCTGCGCGCCGTGCAGTTGCCCTCGGGTCGCCATCGCCCGCTGCTCGACGTGGTGGCCACCGGTTTCGCAGGCGCCGGTGCGGGAGTGCTGTTCGGCGGCGGGAGCCTCGAAGTCGCGCTCGCCGCGATCGCCGGACTCGTCGTCGGTCTGATCGCCGCGGTTGCTCGCCTGCGCCCCGGGCTCGGGGACGTGCAAGCGCCGCTTGCCTGCGCCGCGGTGGCATTCCTCGTGCACGTCGCCGCCACCTCGGGTCTCGCGATCGATCCGACGGTGACGACGGTCGCCGCAATCGTCGTCCTGCTCCCGGGGCTGTCGTTCACGACGGCGCTCGCCGAACTGGCGATGCGGCATCTGTCGTCCGGCAGCGCCCGGCTGCTCGGCACGCTCGCGGTGCTGCTGACGATGGCGGTCGGCGTCGGCATCGGCGATCGCTGCGCGCAGGCGCTCTTCGGCACGCCGGCGGCGGTCGTGGCCGACCGGCTGGCGTTCGGATGGCACATCGGCGCCCTGGTCGTGATCTGGATTGCCTACGTCGTCCTGCTGCGCGCCGTGAAGAACCAATGGGCGTGGATCCTGCTTGCCGTCGCGATCGGCTATGGCGGTGCGCGCCTCGGCGGCGAGACGCTCGGGCGTGAACTCGGCGCCTTCGTCGGCGCGCTCGCGGTCGTGTTCGCCGCGAACGGCTTCGCACGGTGGCAGCGGCGACCGGCCGCGGTCGTACGCACGCCCGGGTTGCTGCTGCTGGTCCCCGGCAGCCTCGGTTTCCGCGGCCTCACCACGGCGCTCGGCGACGCCGAGTCGACCGCGAGCCTGCCGTTCTTCTTCCAGATGCTGCTGGTCGGCGGTTCGATCGTCGCAGGCCTGTTGATGGCGGGGGTCCTGCTGCCGCCGCCGCTCGACGTCGAGCCCGACTCCCGCCGTCGGCCAAGCGCGCCGTGACGCCGTGGACGGAACACCGCTTGCCGGCGGCGGCGACTCCCGCATGAACCTGTCGCGCCAGCAGTGCATTCCGCCTCTCCTGCTCCTGGTGCTGGGCGTGCCCGCCTGCGCCACTCGCGAGGGGGTGCAGATCACCGACCGGCTGTTTCCGGGCGCAGTTGCGGGCGATCGCGGTCCGTTCCTCACCCGGCTCGTCGACGATTTCACCGGCGAAGCGGTGGCCGGCGCCGAGGTCTTCCTGGTGCGGGAGAGCAACCACCCGATCGCCGGTGAGTTCTGGTTCACCTACCGCGGCAGCAGCGACGCCGACGGTTTCGTGCACATCGCCCGACCGAACGGCGACCGCGACTGGCACATCCAGGTGGTGCGTCATCCGCGGTACGGCACCGTGGCGCGCAGCGGCTCGAGCAACGACATCTGGCGTCTCGGCGCCGCCTTCGACGTGCCGGTGCGCATCACCGACTGGCTCGGGCGACCGGCCCGTGGCGCGCGCATCGGGTTCTGCGGCGGCTGCGGCCACACGCCGGACCTCGTCAACGCCGTCGCCGACGACGATGGCGTCGCGGTGCTGCGCGGCATCGATCCGCAGCAGGACATCGCCGACCTCTACGTGCAGCATCCCGGGCTGCACTTCTTCTACGAGTCGGTCGAGTGGCGGCCGGGCGACGCGCCGATGCCGGTGCAGTGCGCGTTCGGGCCCGCGAAGTCCGGCCGCGTCGTCGATCATCGTGGCGCCCCGGTCGTGGGCGCGCATGTCCGCGTCGGCGGCCGGCATCGGGGGCCTTGGGCGCGCACTGCGGCCGATGGTTCCTTCACGGTGCTCGGCTCCGAGCCCGAGGAGACGCCCCATCAGGTCGTGACGCCGAACGGACGCGACGTGTACTTCCCGTCGGCAAGTCGCTACCCGGTCACGCTGCAGTTGCCGGATCTCGCCGATCCGGACGAGCAGCATGGAACGATCGACGTGCCCTCGACGCGCGATGTCGATGCCGTCGCGCCGCCGACCCGCACGCTCACGGTGCGGGTCGAGAACCCGCCGTCGCCGAAGCTCTCGTTCGCGGTCGACCATCCCGGCCACGTCGCCGGGAACGACGACAGCGGAGACACGATCACCGTGCCGCTCACCGGGCCGTTCGTGCTGGAGGTCCACGACGAGTCCGACGGGATCTGGAACCCGCGTCAGTTCGCGTTCGAAGAAGCGAGCGCCGTGCGCGATCCGTTGGTGGTCGCATGGACGCCGGACGCCCGCGTGATCGGCCGTGCCGTCGATGGGCAGGGTCGTCCCGTGGGCGTCACCGTTCGCTGGGTGCGCTACGAGTTCGCGTCGTTCCGTCGATCGGACGCGCGGGACGAGTCCGTCCTGGCGCGGCGCACGTTCGATGATGGTCGTTTCGACCTGCGCCGTCGCGCGGGGTGGTCGCTGCTCGAAGTGGTTCCCGCGGTGCCGGAATTGCGACCTCGCATGCTGTGGGTGAACGTGCCGCCAGCGCATCCGGACGCGACGCTCGACCTCGGCGAAGTGGCCCTCGGCTCGGCGCCGCCGCTGCGGGTCGTCGATGCGGCCGGTGCGCCGCTGTCCGACGCGATCGTCCGGTGGGCGAGGCCGGGGTGGCATCAAGCGGGCGAGCCGGAAGCCTGGCCTCTCGACCCCGAGGGTGGCTGGTGCGGTCCCGACCTGCGAGCCGGCGACGTGGTGTTCGTGCGGCGTGACGACGACCACGTCGAACATCGCGTGCTGCTCGGCGGCGATGGCCCGTTCACGATCGAATTGCCCGTAGCACAGCTCGACCTCGAGGTCGTCGACGCGGCCGGCGCGTCGCTCGCCGGCGAGGTGGCGTTCCTCGATCGCTCGCAGCGTGTCGCGGGCGGCACGGTGGCGTTGCGGGGCCTGCCGGCAGGGCGGTTGCGCCTCTACGTCGGCATACAAGGTCATCGTTCGGCGATCGTCGACGTCGTCGTCTCGACCGAACCGAAGTCGGTGCGCGTGGTGTTGCCGGCCCGCTGATCGGATCGCGCGAGCGAATGGTCGGTGACGCCGGGCATGTCCACGTCGGAGATTGCGCACGTCGTGGTTGCCGGCGGCGGGGTATGCTCCTCGCCCGCTGTCGCCCCGAATGACGCCTCGTTTCGATCCGCGCGCGCGCCTCGAGCAGTTCCCGATCCTGCGCGTCCTGCGGGACCGCGTGCTGGTGTTCGACGGCGGCATGGGCACGCAGATCCAGTCTGCGAACCTGACGCTCGACGACTTCCGCGGCCTCGAGGGCTGCAACGAGCTGCTGGTCGAGACGCGACCGGACGTGATCCAGGCGATCCACGAACGCTACTTCGCGGCCGGCGCCGACGTCGTCGAGACCGACTCGTTCGGCGGCATGCCCTACGTGCTCGCCGAGTTCGACATCGGGCACCGTTCGTTCGAGCTGAACAAGCTGGCGGCCGAGGTCGCCCGCAAGGCCGCGGCGAAGTACTCGACCAAGGACCGGCCGCGATTCGTGTCGGGCAGCATGGGCCCGGGCACCAAGCTGGTGACGCTCGGCCACATCGCCGGCCAGGAGCTGTTCGACGCCTACAAGGTCTACGCCAAGGGGCTGATCGCGGGCGGCGTCGACTGCCTGAACATCGAGACCTGCCAGGACCTGCTGCAGGTCAAGCTGGCGGTGATCGCCGCGCGCGACGCGATGGCCGAGCTGGGCCGCGAGGTCCCGATCTTCTGCACGGTGACGATCGAGACCACCGGCACGATGCTGGTCGGCAGCGACATCGCCGCGGCGATCACGACCCTCGAAGCGCTGCCGGTCGACGTCGTCGGACTCAACTGCGCGACGGGTCCCGACCTGATGCAGGAGTCGGTGCGTCACCTCGGCAAGACCACGACGCGCACGATCATGGTGATGCCGAACGCCGGGCTGCCACGCAACGTCGGCGGCCGCGCGGTCTACGACTTGACGCCGGCCGAACTGGCGCGCTTCCAGGCGCGGTTCGTGACCGAGTTCGGCGTCGGCGTCGTCGGCGGCTGTTGCGGCACGACGCCCGAGCACGTCGCGGCGATGGCCGAGGCGATGCGGGCCCTGCGCCCGGCCGAGCGGCCGCGCGACTACCAGCCGCAGCTCGCGTCGTTGTTCCACTCGGTGCCGCTCGACCAGGACAGCGGACCGTTGATCGTCGGCGAGCGCACGAATGCGAACGGCTCCAAGAAGTTCAAGGAGCTGATGGTCGCCGGCGAGGTCGAAGGCATGCTGCAGATGGCGAAGGAGCAGGTGCACGAAGGCTCGCACGTGCTCGACGTCTGCACCGCGTTCGTCGGCCGTGACGAGGCGGGCGACATGCTGAAGTTCCTGCAGCCGATGGTGCAGCAGGTCACCGCGCCGGTGATGGTCGACAGCACGCAGATCGACGTCGTCGAGAAGGCGCTCGCGGCGATCCCGGGCCGGCCGATCATCAACTCGATCAACCTCGAGGACGGCGAGGAGAAGGCGGATGCCCTGTGCCGGCTGGCGCGGCGCTACGGCGCGATGTTCGTCGCGCTGACGATCGACGAAGAGGGCATGGCGAAGACCGCGGAACGCAAGCTCGCGGTCGCGCGGCGCATCCACGACATCGTCGTGCATCGCCACGGCATGAATCCGGGCGACCTGATCTTCGACCCGCTGACGTTCACGATCGGCTCCGGCGACGAGGCGTCGCGCGACGCGGGCGTGCAGACGTTGAAGGGCATCGAGCTGATCAAGCAGCAGATCCCGGGCGTGCGCACGATCCTCGGGCTGTCGAACATCAGCTTCGGGCTCGACCCGTACCCGCGGCAGATCCTCAACTCGGTCTACCTCGCCGAGGCGCGGCGACACGGCCTCGACGCCGCGATCGTGCACGCCAGCAAGATCATCCCGACGCACAAGCTCGAAGACGCGGACAAGCAGGTCACGCTCGACCTGATCTACGATCGGCGCCGCGAAGGCTACGACCCGTTGTTCGCGTTCCTGGCGCGCTTCGCCGGCAAGAAGCGCATCGACACCGGCACGGCGAACGACGAGAACGCGCTGCCGGTCGAGGAGCGGTTGAAGAAGCGGATCGTCGACGGCAACAAGATCGGCATCGGCAAGCACCTCGACGAGGCGCGCCAGAAGTACGCGCCGCTGGCGATCATCAACGACATCCTGCTCGACGGCATGAAGGTCGTCGGCGACCTGTTCGGCAGCGGCGAGATGCAGTTGCCGTTCGTTCTGCAGAGCGCCGAGTGCATGAAGGCCGCGGTCGCGCACCTGCAGCCGTTCATGGACAAGGTCGAGGGCGACGCCAAGGGCNNGACCTGCACGACATCGGCAAGAACCTCGTCGACATCGTCGTCAGCAACAACGGCTACCGCGTCGTCAACCTCGGCATCAAGGTGCCGGTCGAGCAGATCCTGGAAGCGGCGAAGGAGCACCGTGCGGACGCCGTCGGCATGAGCGGCCTGCTCGTGAAGTCGACCGTCGTGATGAAGGAGAACCTCGAGCTGATGAGCCAGCGCGGCGTCACCACGCCCGTCGTGTGCGGCGGTGCTGCGCTCAATCGCCACTACGTCGAGAACGACCTGCGCGCGGCCTACACGACGGGTCCGGTCTACTACGGCGCCGACGCGTTCTCCGGCCTGCACATCATGGACGAGCTGACCGGACGCGCGAAGGCGAAGACCCTGACGCAGTCGCCGGTGCCCGACAAGCGCGTGACCAGCCACCGCCGCATGACGCGCGCGCAGAAGGACGAGTTGCTCGCCAGCGCCTACGCCGAGTACGCCGACAGCGGCGTGCCGCCGGCGCCGACCGTGCCGCAGCCGCCGTTCTGGGGGCCGGCCGTGGTGACGCCGCAGGAACTCGACCTCGGCACCGTGCTGCAGTACGTCAACAAGAAGGCGCTCTACCGCCTGCAGTGGCAATACAAGCAGGGCAAGCGCAGCGAGGCGGACTACCTGCGGTTCGTCGAGCAGACCGTCGAGCCGCGCTTCCGCGAACTCGTCAAGCAGGTGCGCGCGGCGAAGACGCTCGAGCCGCGCGTCGTCTACGGCTGGTGGCCGTGCTTCGCCGACCGCAACTCGCTGGTCGTCCTCGACCATCGCGATCGCCGCACCGAGGTCTGCCGCTTCGACTTCCCGCGCCAGCCCGGCGGCCGGCGGCTCTGCATGACCGACTTCTTCCGCAAGAAGGACAGCGGCGAGCTCGACGTGGTCGGCTTCTCGCTGGTGACGATGGGTGCGGTCGCGACGACCGAGAGCGAGCGGCTGTTCCGCGAGAACCGGTACGACGAGTACCTGCACTTCCACGGACTCTCGGTCGAGGGCGCCGAGGCGCTCGCCGAGTACTGGCACAAGCGCATGCGGCAGCAGCTCGGCATCGCCGCGGCGGATGCGCCGGCGATCGACGATCTGTTCAAGCAGAAGTACCAGGGCAGCCGCTACTCGTTCGGCTACCCGGCGTGCCCGAACCTCGAGGACCAGCAGAAGCTGCTGCCGTTGCTCGAGGCGTCGCGCATCGGCGTGCAGCTCAGCGAGGAGTTCCAGCTCGTGCCCGAGCAGAGCACGTCGGCGGTGATCTGCCATCACCCGGCGGCGAAGTACTTCAACGTGTCGGTGACGACCTGAGCCGTCGCCGGTCGCACCGCTTCAGAGGTACGGCGCCAATTCGGCGCGCATCGCCTGCTCGGCCGGAGCCGGTCCGAAGTCCGTGAACCCGCGGCGCAGGTACTCGGCGAAGTAGGCGCGCAGCTCGGCGGGCGACCACGCCAGGCCGTTGTCGCCGAACTTCGTCACGAAGGGGCCGAACTCCGGGTAGAGCGCGTCGTTGCCGCTGCGGCCGCCCCAGTCGCCGTGCATCGTCGTGCGGCAGAAGTTGCCGATCAGGATGTCGTCGAAGGCCTGCCACTCGATCGCCGACATCAGCGACTGCCGCGGCGTCGCGAACGTGATGCCGCGCCGATGTTCGCGCGCGATGTCGATCACGTGGTCCTTGTCGCCGACGCGGAAGTTGATCCAGCCGAGACTGTGGCGCAGGTGCTGCACGCGGTGGAAGTAGGTGCGCAGCCGTTCGACGTCGTCGGCTTCGAGCGGCGTCGACCAGTCGTCGCCGAACGCGGACGGCGGTTCGGGCGGCTGGTCGTTGGCCGGCGGATCGATGCGGCGATACTCGGTGCACTGCAGGTCGAACTGCACGTACGCCGGCAGGATCTTCCTGCGGTCGCTGCGGAAGCCCACGGCGTGGGCCTCGATCGGCGTCGCGTACTCGTCCGCCCAGACCGAGTCGGTGCGGTTGTAGCGGTGCATCGAACTCGACGGCGCGAAGTACTCGATGCCGAACTGCTCCAACAGGGCGGCGATCTGCGGGCCGACCGGTTCCTTCTTCGCCGCGGCCGGCAGGATCCGGCGACCCTGCTCGTCGAAGAAGTTGATCATGTCGGCGTCGCCGTAGCCGGTCAGGCAGGCGAGGAACGTGTGCTTGCGGAAGCGGGGGAGCTCACGCGCGAGGAACCGGCTGGCGCCGCGATCGCCGGCGTCGTTGGCGTCGATGACCAGGTGGCCGTCGATGTCCATCAGCAGCACCGCGTCCTGGTTGTAGTTCGCGATCGACGCGACCCGCAGCCGCGGCGACAGCTCGATCCACTGGCCGCAGGGCATCACGCGGGTGCGGAAGCCGAGGCCGGCGAGGTCGCGCGCGACCCGGCCGCCGACGTGGTCGGGCAGCAGGATGGTCTTGTCGCGCAAGTGCTCGAGCGACGCGAGGCTCAGGTGGTCGGGGTGGCCGTGCGAGATCCACAGCCACGGGCACGCCTTGACGTGGTCGAACTGCTCCTTGGGCACCGCGTGCGCGAGCCGCCAGCTGCCGAAGTATGCCGGGCCGACCAGCCAGGGATCGGCGGCGAGTTGTGGCCCGCGGTCGTGGGCGATGATGCAGGCGTTGCCGATCGTCTCGAAGCCGAGGTCCATGACAGTGGTGTATCGGCGGTGATGCTCGCCGGCCACCTGCGCCGCGTCAGCCACCGGTACGGCGACGCGTCTGTTCGCCGATGCGCGTCAGAATTTCAACGCGATCGTTGTGCGAGTGGGTGAAGCCGAGGCGTCGTTCCTCGGCGATCGTCGCCGTCGATCGGAAGGCGAGCACGTAGCCGCGACGCCAGCGGGCGCTGGTGTTGCCGGCGGAGCCGTGCACCGTGCGTTCGTGGTGGATGGTGACCGAGCCGGCTCGCATGCAGGCGCTGCGGATCCGGTCGCGCCCGGGATCGACCTGCGCCACCAGCGTGTGGTTGCGTTCGCGGTCGCCGTGCAGCGGCAGGTGCTGGCGCAACTCCGGTTCGCGGTGGGAGCCGTCGACGAACCGCACGCAGCCGTTGTCGTCGTCGACGTCGTCGAGCGCCAGCCAGAACGTCGCGGTGCGGGTGTCGGCGGTGATCGGCCAGTAGCCGAGGTCCTGGTGCCAGTGGAACACGGCGCCAGGCTTGCCGGGCGGCTTGGCGACGAACTGGTCGTAGTCGATGCCGATGTCGTCGCCGAGCAGTTGCGCGGCGGCGACCGCGGCGCGCCGTTCGTAGACGTTGCCCTGCAGCGGCGGGTGGTAGACGCGCGGCAGCATCACGTTCAGGATCGCGTAGTCCTCGATCGCCCGCGTGTAGTCGCCGGTCATGTCGCAGTAGTCGCGGCCGACGACCGGGATCTCGCGCCGAAGCATGCGCATGTAGACATCCGTCAGCGGCTGCAGCTCTTCCTTGGTCAGGAAGTCCGGGATGCTGACCCAGCCATCCCGCCGGAACGCTTCGATGTCCGCTGCGCGCAACACGGTGGCATGGTGGCGGGCGCGCCGTTGGCCGGCAAGCGACGGGTCGCCGCGGGAGCGGCCGCCCGGCCGCGCGGAGGCTCAGTCGGCGTTGGTCTTGATGACCTCGACGGGGCAGTCGCGCACGGCCTGTTCGATGTCTTCGCGCCGGCTGGCGAAGTGCGCCGTCGCGTCCGGCTTCACCACGCAGTCGCGGTCGTCCTCGACGAGGAAGACCTGCGGCGCGATGTCCTGGCACAGCTTGCACGAGATGCAGCCGGCTTCGATCCAGACCTTCTTGATCGGGGTGTCCGACACGTTGTCCGTCGCATCGTGACCGCTGCCGAGAGAGCGCACAAGCGGCGTCGCCGCGCGCCGAGGCGTCACTTCGCTGGTGGCGCGACGGCCGCGAGCGCCTTCTGCCATTGCGCCGCCGGGATCGCGAGCCGGATCTCGCCGGCCGTCGGCAACACGCGATCCGGTTCGTGGCCAGTGAGGAAGTGATGCTTGCGGTTGCCGCTGACGGAGACCTTGACCTCGTGCATGCCGTCGCCGATCGGCACCTCTGCCTTGCCATCGACGACCGGGACGGTGCGTTCCGGCGGGATCACGTACTCGGAGCGCGGCCCCGACGACCACGGCGTGCGATAGCGGCCCTCGGTCTTCTCGGTCGGAGCCAGCTGCACGTTGACGCGGGTCTTGGCAGGCAGCGTTGGCACGTCGGGCACGTGCACGGTGAGCGTCGGCCACGGTTGCTGTCGCACGTCCGCTGCGTCGGCGTTGCCGCGCAGCGGTTGCGGCCGGTGGCCGCTCGCGCACACCAGCAGGTCGTACGGGCCCGGCGGCAGCAACAGCCGCGGCTGTGAGGACCAGAAGTGGTAGCCGAGCCACTCGTCGGCGCCAGGCTGGGCGGCGGCGAACACCACGCCGTCGGGATCGTCCATCACCTGGCCGTTGCCGTCGTGGATCTTCAGCGTCACCACGCGCACGAGTGGTCGCAGGTCGATGTCGACGAGGCGGGGATCGCCTTGCTCGGCCAGCGGCAGCACGACGTCGGGCACCGTCACGATGGGTTGCGCGACCGCCCACAAGCGAACCTCGAGCGTGTAGTTGCCGGGCGGCACGGCCGGCCAGCGCGCGTCGTGACGGTTCTTGACGTCGGGCTCGAGGCCGCAGACGAGGCGGTCATTGCCGCTGCCGGAACCCGGTCCGGGCTTTGGCGCGGGCTTGGCACCGGCCGGCACCAGCGCCAGGGTCACGTACTCGGTCGGCGAGTCGTCCGGCAGCAGCACGCTGGCGGCCACGGGCGTTCCCGAGTCGACGGTGACGACGAGATCGGTCGTGCCGAGGCTGAACTCGATCGGGGCCAACGGCAGCAATTGCTCGGCGGAGACGTTCAGTCGCAGCTTGCCGATCGGCGCGTTGCCACGGAACGAGAACGTGCCGTCGTCGCCGCGGTGCTCGAGCGCACCGTCGATGCGGCGCCAACGCGGCGGGCGGGTGCCGTCGCCGACGTCCTGGCGTTCGATGCGCAGCGACGCCCTGCCGAGATACGGCTCGCCACGCGAGACCAACCGGCCAGCCACCAGCACGGTGCCGTCGCCGAGGATCAGGTCGCCGAGTTCGTCGACGCCGGTGCGCAGCGAACGCGGCTGGACCTCGGCGCGGCGCGGCGGCTCGCCCTTCGCCTCCACGTCGAACCAGATCTGGTCGGCGCGCTTGCCGTTGGCGTCGTTGTCGACGATGACGAGGAAGCGACCCTCGGCGTCCGTCATCAGGTTGTCGGTGTGGTGCACACCTTGCCCGGTGATGCGCACGCGGGTCTTGCCGTCGGCGAACGGCGACCGATCCGGACGCAGCAGCCGTCCCGTCAGGACCACGCCAGTGTCGCTCGTGCTCAGCACGACTTCGGCGTCCTGCCCCTCGAACTGCGGCCCGTCGAAGGTGCCGCCCAGGCCGGTGGTGGGGGTGCTGACCCCGAACTGTTGCGCGAGCGGCACGAAGGCGAAGCGAGCGAAGCCGTCGGGTCCGACGTCGGCCGTGGTTCCGACCTGGTATCGGCGACCAGGCAACTCGCGCAGCTCCTGCAGGTACGCCGTGCGGAAGCCCGGGAACGGTTTGCCCGCGAACTCGGCACGCACCCGCATGCTCCCGAACGGCGGCAGGCGCAGAGTGAGCGGTTCCGCTGGCGGCGCCTGTGGATCGAAGAGCACGCCCGGATCGTCGCTGCCGATCAAGAACAGCCGAACGCGCCATTCGGGCGTCCTTGCCCGGTCGACCTCCCGGCGCGGCACGACGAGGTGCGGGATCGTCGCCAACCCGTCCGGCGCGCGGCTGCGCGCCATCGGCTGCCAGCCGAGCGACGTCATCATGTTGCCGTTCGCGTCCTGCATGGCGACCGTGACCGGCACGCCGGCGCGTGGCATGCCGGCGGCGTCGACGACGCGCACCGTGATCGCCGTGTCGGGCTCGATCTCGATCGTGAACCCGTTGACCGGTGTCGCCGTGTTGCCGCGCAGTTCGCGCCGGCCAAAGCGGTCTTCGTGGCGCGCCAGGACCGTGGTGTGTTCCTGCAAGGTCACCCGCGCGTACCCGGCGGCGTCGCTGCGCGTGCGCCAGCCGGCGAGATCGGGGAAGCGCAGGCCCTGGTACATGACGATCGCGCCCTCGGTGTTGTCCAGCCGATGGTGGTCGCGCAGCCAATCCCATGACGTCTCGTCGGTCCACGCGACGACCGCATCGGGAACGGGCGCGCCCGTCGCCTGGTCGACGATGCGCACCTTCACCCAGACCGGGTTCGCCGGCAGCGGGCGTGCATCCGCGGCGTCGAGAACGGCAGCGATCGCGCGCGCATCGTCGCTGCTGGTGGTCGCGTCGGCGGGCGTCCCACCCGACGTCGTTGCCGCAGCGTCGGGCGTCCCGGCGGGCGCCTGCGGCACGGCCTCTCCCGGCGCGAGCGGAACGGGCGCGTTGTCGCCCATCAGCCACGCGAACGCGGCGGCGCCGCACAGCAGCAGGACCAGGGCGAGGAGCAGGGCGCGCTGCGGCATGTGGAGTTCGGAGGGGCCGCACTCTAACGCGGCGCCGGGGGCTTCGGTTCTATGGCTCGACGCCGAGCACCTGCCGTGCGATCGCGGCGAGCGCCTGCGGGTCACCGACGAGGTGCACGGTGCGGTGCACGTGCGTGGCCGCCGCACCGGGTGCGAGCGGCAGCGCCGGGGACGAACTCTCGAGCTCGTAGAAGTCGCCGAACCCCTTGCCGCCGGGCGTTGCCGGCCCGTCGTTGTAGCTGTTGACGACGTCGCCGCCGTACGGATCGGCCTGCTCGCGCCACGTCGAGTCGACGTAGTCGCGGGCGTCGAGGGGCAGCGTGAACTCGACCAGCGTCAGCACGCCGCGCGCGCCGTCGTAGCTGCCGAGCACTGGCTTCGCGCGGCGCGGGCCGATGCCGATCTTGCCGCGCTGGCGCGCGTCGCCGCGGAACCGCACGACGCCACGTTCCTCGTCGATCACCAGGCGGTCTGGCGGGACGCGGCCGAAGTAGTCCGAGTTGACGATCGGGCCGTGGTAACGCTCGGGGCCGGTGACGAACGGCACCAGCACCTCGCATCGGTCCGACGCCGGGAACATGCCGAGGATCCAGATCGACAGCAGCCCGCTGTCCTTGCTCCAGGCGGCGGCGCCGCGGTTCGTCAGCGTGTTCACGCTCTCGTAGGCGACCGCGCGCACGTCGGCGCCGAGCGTCACGCCGTGCCGCTCGAGCATTTCGCCGGGATCGCACAGCTTCACCTCGCGGCGGACTTCGCAGTCGAATCGCGTGCCGGCGCGGTTGGTCAGCGCGAACGCATGCCCGAACACGACGCGCGTCCGTTCCTGCTCGAGCACGGCGTACGGTTGGCTGTCGATCGCTGGCGGCGTCTGCCAGTCGGCCAGTTCGAACTTCGTGCCCGGCGCGAAGAACACCGAGAACTGCCCGCCTTCGGGCCCGAGCCAGAAGCGATCCTCGCCGCCGAACACGTTGATGTGCGGCGTCAGCGTGCGGCTGGCGATGTGCGCGCGGTGCAGCCAACCGAACGACGGATCGTCGTCGCCTCCGGTCGTGCTCGTCATCACGCGGCCCTGCCACGCCGGCACCACGGCGACGCGGGCGCCGTTCGGCGCGGTCAGCACGATCGTCGCGACGTGCTGCTGCAGGAACGCGAGGTCGTCGCGGAACGTCGCGCGGCGCGTGGCCCCGGCGCCGTGGCAGGCCGCCAGCAGGACACAGGCGATCGACGGGACGACGGGCAGCGGGCGGAGCATCGCCGCAGGCTAGCGTTGCGACGGCGTCGGTTCAGCCGACCTTCGGCGCGCATGCGATCAACGCGTCGAGCATCGGGTTCTCGGGCGCGTGGCGGCGCCACGCCAGCAGCACCGGGAACGTGGTGCGCGACCGACCCCAGGCGAACGCGGCGAGCCGGCGGCCGGGCGGGCCCGTGGGATCCAGGCTCGGCACCAGCGACCACCCGAGCCCCGACTCGACGTACCCGAGGATGGTGTCGGCGGTGTCGAGCACGATCGTCTGCGCGGGCGCGAAGCCCGCACTCGCCAGCGCCTGCATCTGCAGGACATGCGGTCGCGTGCCGGGCGGGTAGGCGAGGAACGGCGCGTCGGCGAGATCGTCGAGGCGCGGCGGGCGGCCCCGAGCCGGCGCGCGTTCGCGCGGCACGACGAGGCACGGGTGCAGCTCGGCGACCTGCTGGCTGGCGATGTCGTCGGGCACTTCGGTCAGGTGTGCGACGATCGCGTCGGCAGCACCGCTGCGCAGCGGCGCGACGTCGCCGACCGGCATCTCCTGGAGCTGGAGCTGGCAGCGCGGGCGGCGCTTGCGCAGCGCCACGAGCCAACCCGGCAGCAGTTGGCGGATCAGCAGCGACTCGGCCTGGATCGACAGCACGCCGTCGAACTCGCCGGTCTGCAGGCGGCGCACGACCGTCGGCAGGTCGCGCAGGAACGGCGCGGCAAAGGTGAGCAGGTGGGCGCCGGCCGGCGTGGGCCGCATCTGGTCCTTGCCGACGCGCTCGAGCAGCTGCAGGCCGACCTCGGCCTCGAGCTTCTTCACCTGCTGGTGCAGGGCCGGCTGCGTGATCGGGTAGGCGGCGGCGCGGGCGGCGCGCGCGTAGCCGCCGTGGGTGGCGACGAGGCAGAAGCCTTCGAGTCGGTGCAGGTCAACCATGAAGCACAGCTTATCGAAGCGTGCAGAACGTTTGCGCACGGTAGATCGACGATCCGGGCGATGTTGGCGTGCACCAGTCGCCGGAGCCGCCATGAACCGCAATGCACCCGCCCCGTCCCGCCCGCTCGCCGGCCTGCTGGTCGCGCAGTTCTTCGGCGCCTTCAACGACAACGCCTTCAAGATCCTGGTCGCGTTGCTGGCGCTCGGCAGCGTGGCCGGCGCCGACGAAGCGGCCAAGCAGCTGCAGACCACGATCGCGTTCGTGGTGTTCACGCTGCCGCTGATGCTCGGGTCGCTGCCGGCGATGGCGCTCGGCGATCGCGTCGAGAAGCGCGACCTGATCGTCAAGACCAAGGCGCTCGAGGTCGTCCTGATGGCGCTCGGCACCTGGGCGCTGTGGGCGACGCCGACCGGTTGGCAGACCTACGCGGTGCTCGCTGGCATGGGCTTGCAGAGCGCCCTGTTCGCGCCCGGCAAGTACGGGATCCTGCCCGAGCTGTTGCCGCACGAACGGCTCTCGGCGGCGAACGGCCGACTCGAAGCCGCGAGCTTCCTCGCGATCATCCTCGGCACCGCCGCCGGCGGCGTGCTGCTCGAGGCGACCGGTGCGCAGGTCTGGATCGCGGGAGCGTTGCTGACCACGCTCGCCGTCGCAGGGTTCGTCGCCGCCCTGGCAGTGCCGCGTTCGGCGCCGGTGACCACGCCGGCAGAACCGTTCGGCGTGGTGCTGCGCTCGTCGTGGCGGGTGCTGCGCGGCGACCGCACGTTGTGGCTGGCCACGCTCGGCTCGGTCGCGTTCTGGGGTCTGGCGAGCCTGCTCGGCCAGGACGTGCTGGTCTACGGCAAGCAGGTGCTCGGCTATCCGGACCGCTACGCCGGCGTGCCGTACGCGTTGTTCGCGATCGGCGTGGGCGCCGGGGCCTTGTTGGCCGGGCGTTGGTCGCGCGGCAAGGTCGAGGTCGGCCTGATCCCGCTCGGCGCGTTGGGGCTCGGCCTCGGCACGGCGCTGTTCGGGCTGCTGGTGCCGGGTCCCGTCGGCACGTTCGTGTTGATGGCGGTGCTCGGGGTCGCCAGCGGCTTCGTCGTCGTGCCGCTGAACGCGCTCGTGCAGTGGCGCGCGCCGGCGGCGCGACGCGGCGCGATCATCGCGCTGGTCAACTGCCTGTCGTTCGCGGGCATCCTCGCCGGCAACCTCGGCTGCCTGCTGTTGTCGGCTGCCGGCTTCGACTCCGCGGCGATCCTGCTGGTCGCCGCCGTGCTGACGTTGGCGGCGACGGCGTGGGCGATCTGGCTGCTGCCCGACGCCCTGCTCCGCCTGGTCGTGGTGTTGGCGACGCACGGGGTCTGGCGCCTGCGCATCGTCGGCGTGCGCAACGTGCCCGAGCAGGGCGGGGCGCTGCTCGTTCCCAACCACGTCTCGTTCGTCGACGGCTTGCTGCTGCTCGCGGCCATCGACCGGCCGATCCGCTTCGTCGTCGAGAAGCACTGGTACGAACGGCCGCTGCTGCGCCCGTTCCTGCGCGCGCTCGGCGCCATCCCGATCGCGGCGAGCGGCGGTCCGCGCGTCGTGCTGAAGGCGCTGCGCGACGCGGGTCGGGCGCTCGACGCAGGCGAACTGGTCTGCCTGTTCGCGGAGGGCGAGATCAGCCGCATGGGTGCCACGCTGCCGTTCCGCCGCGGCATCGAGCGCATCGCCAAGGGCCGTGCGGCGCCGATCGTGCCGGTGCACCTCGATCGGGTGTACGGTGCGCTCGGCAGTGCGCGGCAAGGGCGCGTGCAGTGGTGGCCGAACGAAGTGCCGTGCCCGGTCACGGTGTCGTTCGGGACGCCGCTGCCCGCGAACACGCCGCCGGTCGACGTGCGGTGCGCCGTCGACGAGCTCGGCGTCGCGGCGGCCGAACTGCGCGCCGCCGAACTGCAGCCGTTGCACGAGGGGTTCGTGCGCCGCGTGCGTCGGGCGCCGTGGCGCAACTGCATGGTCGACGCCGACGGCGTTCGACGGTCGCGATTGCAGGTGCTCGCGGCGGCCACCGTGCTGGCGCGCCGGCTCGCACCGCGGCTCGGTGCGGCGCCGCGTCTGGGCGTGCTGCTGCCGCCATCGATCGGCGGGGCGGTCACCGCGCTGGCGGCGAGCCTGTCGGGTCGTGCGGTGGTGCCGCTCAACTACACGATCGGCGCCGCGGCCATGGCCTCGGCGGCGCGCCAGGCAGGTCTGTCGTGCGTGGTGACGTCGCGGGCGTTCGTGGAGCGTGCGCACATCGTGTTGCCCGACGGCGTGCAGCCACTCTGGCTCGAAGAACTCATGGCCGGGATCGGGCGCGCCGAACGTCTCGCCGCCGGGGCGCGCGCGCTGGCGTGGCCGGTCGCCTGGCTGGAGCGGGCGTGTGGCGCGCCGGCTCGGGTCACGCGCGACGACGTCGCCGCGATCCTGTTCAGCAGCGGCAGCTCCGGCGAGCCGAAGGGCGTCGTGCTGACGCATGGCAACGTGCGCGCGAACTGCGAGGCCGTCGCGCAGGTGCTGCCGCTCGATCGCCGCGACTGCCTGCTCGGGGCGCTGCCGCAGTTCCACTCGTTCGGCAACCTCGCGCAGTGGTACGCGATGCTGCAAGGCGCACGCATGGCGTTCCTGCCGAACCCGCTCGACGCCGCCCGCGTCGGCGAGACGGTCGCGCTGCACCAGGTGACGATCCTGCTGGCGACGCCGACGTTCCTGCAGTTGTGGTTGCGGCGGTGCGAGCCCGGCCAGTTCGGCTCGCTGCGCGTCGCGCTGACCGGCGCGGAGAAGCTCACCGACGAACTCGCCGAAGCGTTCGCCGATCGTTTCGGCATCCGTCCGATCCAAGGTTATGGCTGCACCGAGTGCGCGCCGGTCGTCGCCGCCAGTTCGCCGGGGTTTCGCGCCGCCGGCTTCTACCAGGCTGGCTCGCGGGCCGGTTCCGTCGGCCGTCCGCTGCCCGGCGTCAGCGTGCGCATCGTCGATCCGGACACGCGGGCAACCCTGCCGATCGGTGCAGCAGGCCTCGTGCTCGTGCGCGGCGCGAACGTCATGCGCGGCTATCTCGGTCGCGACGATCTCACGGCCGCGGCGATGCACGACGGCCACTACATCACCGGCGACATCGGGCGCCTCGATGCGGAGGGCTTCCTCTACATCACCGACCGGCTGTCACGCTTCTCGAAGATCGGTGGCGAGATGGTGCCGCACGGCGTCGTCGAGGAGCACCTGCAGGCGTGCAGCGGGCGCAGCGAACGCGCGTTCGTGGTCTGCGGCGTGCCCGACGCGAAGAAGGGCGAACGTCTCGCCGTGCTGACCACGTTGCGCGGCGACGACGTCGCGACGGTGCGCGAGCGTCTGGCGACGCGCGGCTTGCCGCCGCTGTTCGTCCCGCGCGCCGAGCAGTTCGTGACCGCCGGTGCTTTGCCGATGCTCGGCACGGGCAAGGTCGATCTGCGGCGGGCCGCGGAGCTGTGCCGGTCGGCAGTCGCGGTGCATTGACAGGGCGTGCGCGGTCGGTTCGTCTGCGCCGGTGCCCTCCATCCCGGCGATCGCTGGCGTCTCCGTGATGGCGCTGGCTGTCGGCGTGCAGTTCGTGGAGGTGCGGCAGGCGATGGTGGCGTTGGAGTCCTCGCGCGTCGGCCAGGATGTAGCGTCGGTGCTGCGGGCGCGGTACGCGGGCTTGCGCGCGGAGCTGCCGGCCGGGGCGTTCGTCCGGCTCGTGCGTGAAGAACGCCAACTCGGCGCCGAGGAGCGGGCCTTGATCGATCTCGCCGCGGTCCAGTTGCATCGTTGTCTCGCCGACCTGCCGATGGAGCCGCTGCCCGGCGTCGAGGCGAGCCTCATCACCCAGATCGCCGCGGGGTTCCACCGCATCCACTCTCCCGACGAGAACCGCGACCTCGAGGCCGTGAAGCGCAACCTCGTCGCCTGGTGGACCGGCTTGTCCGAAGAACTGCATCTGGCGTCGGTGCGTTACGCCTTGGCGCCGCACGTGCTCACGAACAGCGCCTCGGAGTGGGTCGTCGGCGACTTCCCGGCCGCCTACGACTGGCGTGAACAGGCGACGCGCGCCGGGCTCTTCGTCGTGCGCGATTTCGGGGACGGCGCCGTGCTGTTCCGCAGCCGGCCGTGATCGCACTCGCGTTCGCGTTCGCCTGGATCGTCGGATGGTTGATCGTGGCCGCGGTGTGGCCGCGCGGGCGCGCGTCGGCGATGGCGCTGCGGGCGGTGTTGGCGACGGGGGTCGGGTTCGGTGCGACCTCGCTGCTGGCGTTCGTCGTCTTGGTCGGCGGCAACGGGCTGACCACCGGGCGTGTCATCGCCGCGGAACTCGCGGTGGTGGTCGTGCTCGCCGCCGTCGTCCGCCGTCGCCGTCGGCGCGACATCGCTCCGACGCTGGAGCCTCGTGACGGCGCGGCTGCGGGCGCTGCGCCGAGGTGGGCGAGTGCGCTGGTCGTCCTGGCGTGCGTCGCTGCGGCAGTCCCCTTCGTACTCGCGACCCTGCGCGACCCGCACGGCATCGCCGACGCCGTGTCGATCTGGAACCTGCGGGCCCGACTGCTGTTCGACAGCGGCGTGCACTGGCGCAACGCGTTCGCGCCGGAACTGGCGATCACCCACCCCGACTATCCGTTGCTCGTGCCGCTGGTCGTCGTCCGCACCTGGCACTGGCTCGGCGAGGCGCCGACGGTCGTGCCGGCGATCGTCGGCGGCGTATTCACGTTCGGCACGGTGGCGCTGCTGTGGGCGGCGCTGCGTGCGCTCGGCGCCAGCGCGTCGGGTCTGCTCGCGGCCGCCGCCCTGCTCGGCTTCCCGGCGTTCATCGCGACGGGGAGTGCACAACTCGCGGACGTGCCGCTCGCGTTCTTCGCGCTGGCGTCGTGCGTGTTGTTGGCGGCGAACGACCGCTGGCGACCTGCCGGCTGGTCGTTGGTCGGCCTGGCCGGCCTGCTGCTGGGCCTTGCGGCGTGGACCAAGAACGAAGGGCTGCTGCTGCTCGTCGTGGTTCCGGCGACGTACGTGCTGTCGCACGCACGCCTGGGCTGGTTGGCGAACGCGAAGGTCCTGGCGGTGCTGGCGGTGGGGGCGTTGCCGGCCCTGTTGCCGCTGCTCGTGTTCAAGACCACGTTGGTGCAGCCGAACGACCTCGTCGTGCAGGTGGCAGGCGGGCACGCGGCCGACCGCGTCCTCGACGGCGAACGATGGACGATGATCGCGACCGCCTTGTGCCGCGAGGCGTGGGCGTCCGGCCCGGTCATGCTGGTCGCGGTCGTGGTCTGGTGGTCGTGGCGCGTGCGCCGCTGCACGTTCCCGCTCGCGGTCGCCGCCACGATGCTCGCGGGCTACTTCGTGGTCTATCTCGTCGCGTCGAGGAGCCTCGAATGGCACCTCGCGACATCCGCGCAGCGGCTGTTGCTGCAGCTCCTGCCGACGGCGTTGTTCGGGGTTTTCCTGCCGCCGGCCGGCCCGCTTCGCGCCGTGCCGAACGAGGCGCCGCTCGCGACCGGCGCGCCCCGTACGTCATGATGCGCGGATGACCAACCTCTTGGTGATCGCCGGTTCGACGCGCTCGGGTGCGTTCAGCAAGCAACTCGCCCGCGCGGCGTGCGCGTTGGCGACGGCGGCGGGCTGTGGTGCCACGTTCGTCGATCTGCGCGACCATGCGATGCCGCTCTACGACGGCGACCTGGAAGCGGCGCAAGGCCTGCCGGCGGCCGCGATCACGTTGCGCGCGATGGTCCACGTCCACGACGCGGTGCTGGTGGTGACGCCCGAGTACAACGCGTCGATCCCGGCGGTGCTGAAGAACGCCCTCGACTGGTTGTCGCGCCCGCACGCCGCCGAACCGGGCGTCTCGGTCTGGAAGGGCAAGGTCGCCGCGATCATGGCGAGCTCGCCGGGGGCGCTCGGCGGCCTGCGCGGCCTGGTCCACCTGCGGCAGATCCTGATGAACCTCGGCGTGCTGGTGATCACCGAGCAGTTCGCGCTCGGCTCGGCGGCAACGGCGTTCGACGCCAACGGCTCGTTGCGCGACGCCAAGCAGGCGGCGTCGGTCACGGCGGTGATCCGGCGCCTGGCCGAGGTCGCTGGGCGGTTGGGCGAAGGCAGTGCAGGCGAGTGACCTCGGCTTGACCAGGCCGATAGTTGGACTTAGTCTAATCTCGTGATTCGCAACCGGGCAGCCCTGATCGAGCGACTCGAGCGTGCCGGCCTCCGCCGGTCGGCCCAACGCATCGCGATCGCGTCGTACGTGCTGGACACCGACGACCACCCGACCGCCGACGAGGTCTGGACGCGCGTGAAGGCCGAGTTCCCCACGGTCAGTCGCGCGACCGTCTACAACACGCTGCAGGCGTTCCGCGACCACGGCCTGCTGCGGCAGCTGGTGCTGGCAGAAGGCAGCGTGGTGTTCGACCCGAACGTCGAACCGCACCATCACTTCGTCGACGACGGGACGGGAGCGATCCACGACATCCCCTGGACGGCGTTGCGCGTCAGCAAGGTCGACGAACTCGAAGGCCTCGACGTGCGCGAGTACATGGTCGTCGTGCGCGGGCGTCGGCGCAGCAAGCGCCACTGAGCGACCGCAACGCTCTGCAGAAACACGACAGGCCCCGAATCCGATGAAGAACACGCCGAGCCACCTCTCCGAGTCCGCGCGCAAGAACGTCTGCGAGGCGCTGCGCGCCGTGCTGACCGATGGCCTCGACCTCTACACGCAGCTCAAGGTCGCGCACTGGAACATCAAGGGCCCGCACTTCGCCGCGCTGCACCCGCTGTTCGACCAGTTCGCGACCGACCAGGCGGCGAACAACGACGAAGTCGCAGAGCGCATCCTGACGCTGGGCCACCTCGCCGTCGGCACGAGCCGCCACGTTGCGAAGCACTCGCGGTTGCCCGAGTACCCGCAGGACACGACCAAGGACCTGCAGCACGTCGCCCTGTTGGCGGAGCGCATCGGCGCGCACCTTGCCGGCATGCGCGCGGCGCGTGACGTGGCGAAGACGCACGAGGACGAGGACACGTTCGACCTGCTCACCGGCATGGTCGAGCAGTTCGAGAAGCACGCGTGGTTCCTGCACGCGACGCTCGGCGGCTGAGGCGCGTCACTTGGCGAGCGCGGCGTCGATCGCCTGCACCACGGCCGTGCAGCGCGCCGCGAGTTCGACGTAGCGGGCGGCGATCGCTTCGTCGCGAGCACGTTCGGCGATCGATGCGGCGTGCGCGGCGACGTCGTGGCATCGCGAACGTGCCTGCGCAAAGGCCGCGCGCGCGACGATCCACCGGCGTTGGCCGAGGGTCTGGCGGGCCTGGTTCAGTGCCCGGGCGACTGCCGTTGCGTCGCCTTGCGAAGCAGGTTCGGGGGTCGGCGCGGTCGCTTCCCGGCTGACGTCGTGGGCGTCGCTGCCGACCATCGCCAGCCAGAAGGCAGCCTCCGCACGCGCGAGGCGAGCCACGTCCTGCAGGCGCGGATCCTGAGGTACCTCCGTCTCGCGCAGCAGCCGGTCCATGAGTGGGAGCACCGCGCGCAACGCGCGGGTCTCCGGATCGAGTTCGACCATTCGTCGCCAGGCGGCGCGGCGCTCGACGGCCGCGCCCGTCGCCGCCAGTTCCCAACGGAGCAGGTCGTCGACGTTCGCCGCGAGGTCGTCGGCGTGCAGCACCTCGAGCCCGATCTGCACTTCGTCGAGCCGGGCGAGCATCGCCGGCCAGTCGATGCCGGCGTCGGTCACCAGCGCCAGTGCGGCATGGCCGGGTGTGCGCGCCACATGCTCCGCGAGCACTTCGGCCTTGCGGACTCCCGGCAGCGCAGCGACGACCGCACGGGCCGCCTCGGGCTCGATCGATCAGGCCTCGGTGGCGCGCGCGAACGCGAGCCAGCGCGCGGCCGGGGTCGCCGACGGTGGAGCCTGGGCCAGCACCGGTGCGAGCAGGGGGAGCACAGCGACCAGACGGCGGCGCATGCCAGGGACTATCGCGCCCGCCGGTGTCGTTGCACGTAAGCGCCGCGTCAGCGTCGGGGCCGCCGGGCCGGGGTCGTGGCGGCCCGCATCACCGGGCGCGTCGGCGAGGGCCGTGCCACCTCGGTGTAGCCCGCGCTGAGGAACGCCGAGGCGGTGCCTGTCCAAGCGAACACGTCGGCCATCGCTCCGTGCTTCGGTTCCTGCGGGTAGCCCTCGACGATCCGGCCGCCGCGCCGGTGTACATGGGCGCGAGCGGCGCGCAGCAGCGCCGTGGCGACGCCGGTACGGCGGTGGTTCTTGTGCACGAACAGGCACGTCACCGACCAGACCGGCTCGGCGTCGAGCGGCTTCATCAGCCGGGACCTGGCGAGGCCCGGGAAGTCGGCGCGCGGCGCGACCGACAGCCAGCCGATCGCCTCACGGCCGCGATAGGCCAGCAGTCCTGGCTCCTCGCCAGCGGCGACGATCGTGCGCATCGCTGCGCGGTTGCCGTCGCCCTTCTGCGCGTCGAACTGCTGCCGCGGCAGCCTCCACAGCATGCACCAGCATCCTCCGCACGCTCCGCGCTCGCCGAACAGCGCCTCGAAGTCGCGCCAACGGGCCGCCGTCAGCGCGCGCACCACGATCGCGCCGCGGGCGGGCGGTCTCACACCGTCTCGCCGCGCGCGAACTTCGCGATGGTGTCCTGGAAGCGCTGCTTGCCGGTCTCGACCACGCGCCGGATCTCGCGGGCGTTCGCGTCGCTTTCCTTGCGCAGTTCGGCGACCAGCCTCAGCGAATCGACCTGGTAGTCGGTGATCGCCGTCACCAGCTTCTCGACCGACTTCGGATCGATCGTGCTGCCGTAGCCGGCCTTCAGCGCCGCGCGTTCGAGGTCGCGGCCGAGATCGGCGACGTCCTCGAGGCCCTTGTTGACGCCGCGCTTCATCGCCTCGTGCGCCTGCGTCGCCTCGTGCAGGCCGTGCTGGCTGGTGTAGACCGCGCCGAGGATCGTGAACACGTGCTCGTTGGTGGTGAAGAACGTCACCGAGCGACGGTAGACCTGGTCCTTCACGTCGTGCGTCTGCTTGAGCTTGGCGACCAGCGTCTCGCCGACGTCGTAGCCGATCTGCAGGTTCTCGGCGATGTCCTTCAGCAGTTGGTAGTGGCGGTCCTGCTTCTGGAAAGCGTGCAGCGCCTGATCCCGCGCGAGCTGCAACCGCGACTTCGTCGGCGCGTCGGCCGAGCCGGCCTCGTCGACCGCCTTCTGGGCCGCGGCCAGCGCCTGCTTGCTGCCGTCCAGCGTCGCCGTCTGCACGTCGAGGAGTTCGCGCGCGACGATCTCGGCCTCCTTCAGGGCGAAGCGGAAATCGATGTAGCCCTCCATGATCGCAGCTTCCTTCTGCAGCTGCGTCTGGGTGTCGGTGGTCACCGACTTGTAGATGTCGGCGATCTTCTGGAAGCGGTCGCTCGGCGTGCCGCGCCGCATGCGCATCCACAGGTTGGACATGCGCTCGGTGAAGCTGATCTTGCCGTCGTCGAGCTGCGCGATCAGGGTCTTGCTGTCGTCGCGGATGCTGTCGAACTGCTGGCTGATGTCGAGGAAGCGGTTGCCGATGCGCACGTCCTCGACGTTGTCGCGGACCATCGCGTTGAAGCTCTGCATGTACTGAACGGTGCGCGCGATCGTCATCACCTTCGGTTCGTCGACGTGGCGCACCTCCTCGAGCAGCTTGGTCAGCTGCGGCGGCGCATCTTGCTTCGGCAGCACGCCGAACTTCTGCAGCACGGCGAGGGCTTGATCGAGGTACTTCTGGACGGACGACGCGGGCTTGCTCGCGACCTTCAATGGGGCAGGTTTCTCGGACACGGTGGTTCCCTTGGCGAAGACGGCGCGGCAGCTTACAGCGCGCATCGCCCACCTGAAGCCGCCGTTCGTGAACGACGCCTCGCCCGCTCCGCTGCCCGCCGACCCCGCCGCCGCCAGCATGCACGACATGCTGCGCATCATGGACGTCGCGTCGGCCCTGCGGCGCGAGCGCGAAACCGCCGAGTCGCAACTCGATGCCGGCGCGGCGAAGGAACGGTTGCGCGAGCGGCTGCTGGCGACCGCGGCCGCGGCCGGCGAGAGCGTCACGCCCGAGGAAGTCGACGCCGCGATCGAGCAGTACTTCGCGCAGCAGCACCGCTACCAGGATCCGCCGCCGAGTTGGCGGCGGTTCCGTGCGCACCTGTGGGTGTTCCGGCACGGGCTGACGATCCTGTTCGTGCTGGTCGCCCTGCTGACGTGGGGGCTCGCCGCTTTGGTCGGGGCGTTCGGCGGGGACGCGTCGCCGTCGCCAACGCCGACGCCGCGGGTGGTCGAAGCGCCGAGGCCGCAGCCGCAGCTGCCTGGCGGGACCATCACCAACCCGCCGACGCCGCAGCCGCCGAAGCTCGACTTCGACCCAGCACAGCAGCTCGCCGCCGCTTGGGCCGCGTTCCAGCAGGGGCAGGGCGCGGCCGAACGGCTCGCCGCCGATGCCGCCGCCCGCGAGCGTGTGCAGGCGGTGGCGCGCAGCGGTGCAGCGGCGCACGCCGCGGCGAACCTCGGCGAACTGCGCGATGCAACCAACGCGCTCGCCGGTCTGACCGCGCGGCTCGAGGAAACCTACACGGTGCGCATCGTCAGCCGCCCCGGCGAGGACAGCGGCGTCGAGCGCCGGGCTGGCGGGCGTACTTCGGGCCTCTACGTGATCGTCGAAGCCATCGATGCCGACGGCCGCGCCGTGTCGCGGCGCATCCGCGACGCCGAGAGCGGGCGGCTGCGCGACGTGACGAAGTGGGGCGAACAAGTCACCGAGGCGGTGTGGAACCGCGTCGTCGCCGACAAGCAGGCCGACGGCATCGTCGACGAGGCGGAGTTCGCGCGGAAGGTGCGCGGCGCCTACGACGAAGGGGTGGTGCTCGACGGTGGCGACGGCAAGCCGCTGCGCCGCGGCCGGCAGATCACGACTTGGTGAACCATGCGCGACTGGAGTGGCAACCAGGTGTTCGACGAGATCCGCGCGGCGGCGACGGCTGCGCGCCGGGAGTCGGACGCAGCCGAGGCGGCGGCGCGAGTCGTGCACGACCGCCTCGATGCGCTCGGCCAGCAGCGGCTCGCGACGCTGCAGCAGCTCGCGACGACGCAGTTGCCCGAACTGAACGTCGCGACCGCGGGCGGCACGATGCCGGAGCTCGTCGCCGAGATGCAGCAATTCGAGCAGCGTCGCCAACAGCGCGCCGCCGAGCTCGCCACAGCGCTTGCAGGGCACGAACGCACGATGGGCACGCGTTCTGCCGAGCTGGCGACGCACACCGCCGAGCTCGACCGCGTCGTCGGCCGGCGCGACGCGTTGCTGGCCGAGGTGCAGACTCGCCTCGCGGCGGACGCCGACTACACGGCGCTCTCCGCGCAGACCACCCAGGCCGAGGTCAAGCTGGCGCGTGATGCCGCACGCGCCGACGAGCTGCGGGCCGAAGCCAAGGAGAAGCTGCCGCCGTACGAGAAGAGCGCTCTGTTCCGCTACCTCTGGCGGCGGGGCTTCGGCACGCCGGAGTACGTCTGGACCGGCTTCACCGCGCGCATGGACCGCCGGCTCGCCGAGTTCGTCGGCTACAGCAAGGCCGTCACCAGCTACCGGTTCCTCAAGACCACGCCCGAACTCGTTCGCCTCGAAGTCGAGCGCCGCACGGCGGAAGTCGGCGCGCTGCGGGAGCGACTGCAGGCGCGCGAGGACGCCGTCGAAGCCGAACTCGGCCTGCCGGCCGTGCAGGAGGACGTCGACCGCCGCGTCGCCGAACGCGAGCGGCTGGTCGCCGCGATCGAAGCACTGCAGCGCGAGGTCGCCGGCGTGCACCAGTCGATCCGCGACGAGGTCGGCAGCCGCGGCGCCTTCCACGGCCAGGCGCTGCGCCGGCTCACCGAGTTCCTGGCCCGAGCCGAGACCGGCATGCTCGAACGCCATGCGCGCTCGACGCCCGGCCCCGAAGACGATCGCCTGGTCGCGGCGCTGCGCGACGGCGGCGCCGAGCTGTCGCGCCTGGGCACCGAGGCCGGTCCGCTCGATCAGGAGGCGCGCCGCCGCGACGCGATCGCCGACGGACTCGAAGACCTGCTCGTGCGCTTCCGCCGCGCCGAGTACGACGCCGGGCGCAGCGAGTTCGAGGCCCTGGACCTCGATCGCCTGCTCGCCGACGCGCGCACCGGCGGGCTGCCGGCCGAAGACCTGTGGCGGGCGTTGCGATCGTGCCAGCGCTTCCGGCCGCCGCCGCTGGCGCGCCACGCCGACCGTTCCGACAAGGTGCTCTCCGGCGTGGGGCTCGCGCTGCAGGTCGCGAGCGTGCTCGCGAACGTCGCGATCAGCAGCAGCCGTGGCGGCCGCGGCGGGTTCTCGATCGGCGGCGGCTTCGGTTCGCGCAGCAGTTCGGGCAGCGGCATGCGCATCGGCGGCGGTGGGTTCTCGACCGGCCGCACGATCGGCGGTGGCGGCGGCTTCTCGACCGGCAAGCGGTTCTGAGCACGCGACCTCCGCATGAAACGCACGCCGCGTGGTCGCGAGCGATCCACCGCCTGCCGCGTCGATGCGGCGCGCAACGGTCTCGGCGTGATCGCCGAGCGCCACTTCCGGTCGCGGTCGACGATTGCGCCCCTGCGCGGACGCATCGTGCACTGGAACGAGCTGTGGCGCCGCAGCCGCCAGTTCGCGTCCAACTGCATCCGCTGCGGACCCGAGACCTACCTCGACCCTGGTCGCAGCATCGGCCGCTACCTCAACCACGCGTGCGAACCGAACGCCGGGATCCGCAAGTCCGGCCGTCGGCTGGTCCTGTTCGCGGCGCGCGCGATTCGTCGCGGCGAGGAGATCGTGATCGACTACTCGACCACGATCGGCGACGACGACATCTGGCGGATGAAGTGCAAGTGCGGGGCGCGGCGCTGCCGCGGGTGGATCGTTCGTTTCGGCTCGTTGCCGACGCGCCGGCGCCAGTCCTACGTCCGGCGCGGCCTGGTGCCGGACTTCATCCTCGCGACGCTCGGCTGACGAACGAACGCCGCTGGTGGCGCCGCGACCGGCAAGCGGTCCGGCGCGCGCGCGCGTGGCTCACCGCAGCACGACGGTCACCGGCGGTCCGCTCGTCGCGCCGACGGTGAACGAAGTGGTGCCGCGGAGCGCGCCAACCTCGGCGACGGCGCGGTACTCGCCAGGGGCGAGGCCCGTGCTGCCGCTCGGTTCGGCGCGCTTCAGGTCGACCCAGACGCGGCCGACGAACACCTCGCCGCGGAACAGCTGCAACGTCACGAAGTCGACGTCGGTGCCGGCCGGCACTTCGCAACGGAAGGTCTGCGGGTTGGCGCGTTCGATCGGTGCGTCGACGACGACGTCTTCGCCAGCGCGGATGGTGAACGGCACCGCCGTCGCCGCGACGTCCGTGCCCAGCACCAGCAGCACGTAGTCGCCGGGAACGAGCGGCTCGCTGCGCGGCCCTTCGGGCGTGGTCATGACGCCGAACCACTGGCTGCGCGCGGCGTCGCTGACGACGAAGCGCGTGTCGTCGATCGGCGCGCCGACCTGGCGCACCCGGGCAGTGCCGCCGCGCACCAGCGTGATCGTGCCGAGGTTCCACGTGGCGTCGGCGGCGAGCGTGCGATGGTCGCTGCGGAAGGTGCAGTACCCGGTGGCGTTCACGTACATCGCCCACTCGCCCGGTGGCAGTGGTCCGAGTTCGAAATGGCCGTCGTTGTCGGTCGCGTCGCTGGCCGGACCGCGGTCCACGCCGCGACGGAACGCGCCGGCCCGGGCGTTGGCGACGGGGCGCCCTTCCGGATCGACGACGCGGGCGCTGATGCGCACCGAGGCCGTCTGCTCGCGTTGCAGCCGCAGCAACGGCTCGGTTCCCGGATCGATGCCGCGGACGACCAACTGCTCGTGGCCGTCGGCGTGAACCGTGAGCATCAGCGTGCCCTGAGCCGGGCGATTCGCGGCGACGAACGCGCCTTGGGCGTCGGTGGTCACGTGCGCGTACCACCGCTCCTGGCCAGCGCCCTCGGCCATGCACTCGATCATGGCTCTGCCGACGGGCTGACCGTCCGGGTCGACGACCCGTCCCTTCAGTTCGAGCCCGCGCGACAACTCGAACCTGCAACTCGCGACCTCCGTCGCCGACGTCAGCACGGTCGCGCTGGCCTTGCCGTGGTCGTCGTGTTCGGCCCGCACCGGGAGTTCGCCGATCGGCAGGCCGGCCAGCTCGAACGTGCCGTCGGCCCGCGTGTTGGTCAGGTAGTGGTCGATCTCGCCCCACTGGCCGATCGCGACTTCGGCGTTGGCGACCGGCTTGCCGGCAGCGTCGACGACGTCGCCGCGCAGCGCTGCACCAGGACCGAGCTCGATGCGTTTCGTCACGGTCGAGCCGGCGCTGACTTCGACTTCGCTGCGCCACGGAGCGCAGCGGCCGCCCCGCGCGCGGATCGGCTGCTTGCCGGCAACGATGCCGACCACCAGGAACTCGCCGCGCTCGTCACTGCGCGTGAGGCCGCCGAACGGCGGGATGTGGTCGCGCCCCGGAACGCCGGACACCGGACCATCACCGACGATCACCACCGCACCGGCGACCGGCTTGCCGGCGGGGTCGACGACGACGCCGCTGACGGCGCCGCCGTCGCGACCGAGCACCAGTTCGACATCGGCGGTGTTGCCGGCCTTGCCCCGCAGGAACCGCACGTTCGAGGCGGCATGGCCCATGGCTCGTGCCGCGACGAGGCACACCTCCGGGCAGTCGAGCAGAGCAAAGCGGCCGTCGGCGCCGGTCACCGCAGCAACCTCCGGGAACAAGTCGGCGCGGCCCATCATCGTCATCTCCACCAAGGCGCCGGCCACCGGCTTCTTGTCCGCGTCGACGACGATGCCCCGCACTTCGAGGCCAGCATCGAGCTCGAGTTCGATCTCGACGGTCTGCCCGGCCGGCACATCGACGCGCTTGCTGGCGTGCCAGCTCGATTCGGCGACGACGACGACGCGTCCTGGCGAGGTCTCGAAGCGCGCGATCCCGGCCGCGTCGGTGCGCTGCCGCGGACTGTCGAACAGCCCGTTGGCGCCGCGCTTCTGCAGAGCCAGCACGGTTCCCACGGCGGGCGTCTGGTCGTGACGTCGCACCCGGGCGATCACCGTTCCGGTCGTCGCTCGCGCTGCGACGCTCGGTGTCGGCGCGACTTCACGTTCGGTGGTGACCGGTGGCACCGCGTCGCCCGCGCCGAGATCGAGGGAACCACGCTGCGGCCCCGCGGCGATCGGTGCTGGCGGCACCGGCGGATTCGGCGCCGGTGGTGTCGGGTCGTGCAGCATCCACCAGGCGCCGGCCGCGAGCGCGATGGCTCCGGCCACCGCCGCCAACTGTGCTTTCGAGGTCATCGTGATCGCTCCGAGCAAGAGCGTCGGCGCGACGGGCGCGCCGACGACGGGAAGGGCGGGCGGGGCCAGCGGCAGTTCGGGCCGCAACGCGAACGGCACCAGCGGCAGCATCCACGCGCGTCGATTGCCGCCGTGGTCGGCATCGAGTCGTTCGCGCAGCAGCACCAGCGCGCGCTGCAGCTGCGTCGACACCGTGGCGGCGGGCACGCCGAGCGCCTCGGCGATCCGGCGCGGCGGCTGGCCGTCGAACCACCGCAGCAGCACGACGGTGCGCAGCGCCGCCGGCAGCGCGTCGACGGCCGCGACCAGCGCGCGGCGGCTCTCCTCGCGCAGCGCCAGTTCCTGCGACGACGGCACCAGGTGCTCGGCCTCGCTGCCGTGTTCGCGCGCCGAACGCCGGCGGTTGTCGCGACGCAGATTGGCGACGACGTTGCGCAGGATGCGCGCGAGCCAGTGCCGCGGCCGCTCGACGCCCGCGCCGCCCTGCTGCACGGCGCGCAGCCAGGTTCGCTGCACGACCTCGTCGGCGTCGCCGGCGACGAGCTGGCGGGCGAGTTCGCGCACGAACGGCTCTTCGGCGAGCAGCCGCTGCAGGTCGTGTTCGGGCGAGGGCATCGGGGGTATGGACACCGTCGAGCACGTTCTCTGTACACGAAACCGCGTGCGTGGCAGGATCCGCGGTCATCATGCGATCCCGCTGCGTCCTGCTGGGTCTCCTGCTCGCGTCATCGCTGCCGGCCCAGGGCACGGCCGCGGACTACGAACGGGCGCGCGCCCTGCCCGAACGCTGGGCTGCCCTCGACCGGCCGTTCCGCCCCGCGTGGCGCTGGCTCGACGGCGGCAAGCGGCTGGCCTTCCTCGACGACCGCGTCACGCCGCCCGTCTGGGTGCTCGTCGATCGCAGCGGCAACGTGCGCCGCGCCCCGCGCGCCGCGGACCTCGGCATCGACGACGCGCCGGTGGCGCTCGAGCCGCGGGCCAGGTGGCACCGCAGTGGGGGCAGCGACCAGCGCACGACGATCCTCTTCGACAACCGGTTCGACCGCCCGGTCCGCCTGTTCTGGGTCGACCGCGATGGTGGCATGCAGCCGTACGGCGAAGTGCCACCACGCGGGCAACGCGAGATGTCGACCTACGACGGGCACCAGTGGGTCGTCGACTTCGTCGCCGATGACCTCGCCGGCATCTTCGTCGCGCGTCGCGATCCGGGGCGCGCCGTCGTCGACGAGGCATCGCGAACGTTGGCGATGAAGTCGTCGCCGGAAGATCCCCGCGCCGGGAACGTGTTCGTGCGCGACCACGATGTCTGGATGCGAACGGCGGCCGGCGCGGAGGCGCGCCTGTCGACGACCGGCAGCGCCGCCGACGCGTTCGAACGACCGCGGCACTGGTCGCCGGACGGCGCGCGCGTGCTCGGCTTCCAGATCGAACGTGCCGAACGTCGCACCCTGCACTTCGTCGAGTCGGCACCGAGAGACCAACTGCAGCCCAAGCTGCACTCGATGCCGTACCCGAAGCCCGGCGATGCCATCGACCGGCCGCGGCCTCGCCTGTTCGACGTCGCGGGCGAACGCCAGATCCCCATCGACGATGCGCCGTTCGCCGACGCCTGGTCGATCGACCGCGTGCACTGGGCGCCGGACGGCAGCGAAGTGTTCTGTCTGCACAACCGCCGCGGGCATCAGGTGCTGACGATGTTGGCGATCGACGCGAAGACCGGCGCCGTGCGCACCGTCTTCGAAGAACGCTCGGCGACGTTCGTCGACTGGTCGCAGAAGACGTGGCTGCACTGGCTCGCCGACGGGCGTTCGTTCTTCTGGGCCAGCGAGCGTGATGGCCACAACCATGTCTGGCGCGGTGACGCGAAGACGGGGGCCCTGGTGCAGGTGACGAAGGGGCCGTGGGTCGTCCGCGAGGTCGAGCGCGTCGACGAGGCGGCCAAGGCGATGTGGATCACCGCCTATGGGCTGCACGGCGGCCAGGATCCGTACCATGCGCATCTGGCGCGCGTCGGCTTCGACGGCACGGTGACGGCGTTGACGACGGCCGACGGCACGCACGAATGGACGTGGGCGCCGGATCGCGGGTCGTTCGTGGCGCGGTGGTCGCGCGTCGACCAGCCGTGGGTCACCGAATGGCGCGACGCGCGCAGCGGCGCGCTGCTGGCCGAGGTCGCGCGCGACGACGCCACAGCGCTGCTCGCCGCAGCCTTCCGGCCACCGCTTCGCTTCGTCGCCAAGGGGCGCGACGGCGCGACCGACATCCACGGCATCCTGATCCTGCCGTCGAACTTCGATCCGCAGCGGCGCTACCCGGTGATCGAGGACGTCTACGCGGGGCCGCACGACCACTTCGTGCCCAAACGCTGGGGGCTCGGTCGTCGGCAGCGCGAACTCGCCGAGCTCGGCTTCGTCGTCGCGCAGATCGACGGCATGGGCACCAATTGGCGCAGCAAGGCGTTCCACGACGTTTGCTGGCGCAACCTGAAGGACGCCGGCCTGCCCGACCGCGTGTCGTGGCTGCGCGAGGCAGCGAAGGCGCAGCCGTTCCTCGACCTCATGCGCGTCGGCATCTTCGGCGGCAGTGCCGGCGGCCAGGCCGCGCTCGCCGCCCTGCTGCACCACGGCGACTTCTACGGTGCTGCGGTCGCCGACTGCGGATGCCACGACAACCGCATGGACAAGGTCTGGTGGAACGAGGCGTGGATGGGCTGGCCGCTCGGGCCGTGGTACGCCGACAGTTCGAACGTCACGCACGCCGGCAAGCTGCGCGGCAAGCTGCTGCTGACCGTTGGCGAACTCGACCGCAACGTCGATCCGGCCACGACCATGCAGGTCGTCAAGGCGCTGATCGACGCCGACAAGGACTTCGAACTGATCGTCGTGCCCGGCGGCGGGCACGGTGTTGGCGAGACGCCGTACCTGGTGCGCCGGCGCCAGGACTTCTTCGTGCGGCACCTGCTCGGCCGGGAGCCACGCGCGCAGTAGCGTTCGCCGCCATGCGCTGCGTCGTCGTTCGCGAGCACGGTGGGTTCGACAAGCTGCTCCTCGAAGAACGGCCGGTGCCGGCTCCCGGACCCGGCCAGGTGCGCGTCGCGGTGCGCGCGATCGGCGTCAACCACCTCGACACCTGGGTGCGCCGCGGCGTGCCCGGCCACACGTTCCCGCTGCCGCTCGTGATGAGCAGCGACGCCAGCGGCGTCGTCGACGCGCTCGGGCCCGGCGTCGCCGGCGTGAAGGAAGGCGATGCGGTCGTCGTGCTGCCCGGCGTGTCGTGCGGCGCGTGCGAAGCGTGCCAGAGCGGGACCGACCAGTTGTGCCGGCACTACCACATCCTCGGCGAGAGCTGCGACGGCACCGCGGCCGAGTTCGTGTGCGTGCCGATCGCGAACGTGGCGCCGTTGCCGAAGGGGCTGTCGATGGAGCAGGGCGCTGCGATCGCGCTCGTCTTCCAGACCGCGTGGAACATGCTGGTCCGCCGCGCGGAACTGCGCGCCGGCGAGACGGTGCTCGTGCATGCAGGCCTGTCCGGCGTCGGCAGTGCGGCGGTGCAGATCGCTGCGGTGCTCGGTGCACGCGTCATCGCCACGGCCAGGGGGCCGGAGAAGTGCGCGCGCGTCGCGCAGCTCGGCGCGCACCACGTGATCGACCATGCGGCGAAGGACTTCGTAGCCGAGGTGCGGGCGCTCACCGGCAAGGCGGGCGTGCAGGTGGTGTTCGAGCACGTCGGTGGGGCGACGTTCGAGGGCTCGCTGAAGTGTCTGGCGCGCGGCGGGCGGTTGGTGACGTGCGGGGCGACGACCGGCGGCAACGTGGCGTTGTCGCTGCACGCGCTGTTCTTCAAGAGCCTTTCGATCCTCGGCTCGACGATGGGCAGCAAGGGCGACCTGCGCGGCCTGCTGCGGTTGTTCGAACAGGGGCGGCTGCGGCCGGTGCTCGATCGTGCGCTGCCGATGGCGAAGGTCGGCGAAGCGCATCGCCTGCTCGAGGCGCGCGAGGCACTCGGCAAGCTCGTGCTCGCGCCCTGAGCTGCGACGCTGCGGTGGCGCCGACTCAGCTGCGAGGGGTTCGTCGTCGGCCGGGCAGCCAAGGCATGTCCGCCACGAACCACCAGAACCCGAAGAACGCACCGGCCAGCGCCGCCAGCAGGATGTAGACGAAGGCCGCTAGGCCGGGGAGCAAGCTGTCGTCGGCGATGTCGACGCCCAGTGCGTAGAGCCACATCAGCACCGTCCAGGCCACGAGCGCGCCGCCACTCGCGCCGGCACCGATGCCCAGCAAGCTGCGAAAGACGCCGTCGGCCCAGCCGTAGCTGCTCGGTGGCAGGCGGTCGGCGCGCCAGCGCTCCACACCTCGATACCACGGCCGGTGATCCCGAGACGCCCACCAGATCGAGCCGACGACGCCAACGGCGCACGCGAGTCGGGCGGCCCACACCTCGGGCAGGGGCCACCAGCGCGCGATCAACGTGCCGAGCAGCATCGCGGCAACGTGACCGACCACGGTGAAGGCAACGAGCCCGACGATTGCCCGCCCGCTGCGGTCGAGCCAGCCGATCGACGAGGATCGCTGCGCGTGCTCCATGGCCGCGAGAGTGTAGCGCCCGAGTGCGACGCGGCCGGTGGCTCGCCTCACGGCACGCGCAGCGGCGCCCCGTTCGGCAGCGTGATCGAGCAGCCGGGCCACGCCGCCGCGGCGGCGCGCACATCGGCGACGGTGAGCGACGTGGCGCGGAGGTCGAGGATGCGCAGGGGCACTTCGCGCAGCGCTGCCAGCGCCGACGGGTCGACCATGGCGTACCAGACCCGCAGCTCTCGCAGCGAACGGCAGCCGGCAAGGGCCTTCACCGCAGCGGTGCGCTCCTGCAGCGGTCGTCGCCAGGGTGCTCCGAGGTTCAGCGTCGTCAGCGCGGGCAAGGTCGCGATGGGGGCGACCGCATCCGGCTCGAGCAGGCGGTCGCGCAGGTCGAGTTCGACCAGCGACGTCTCGGCGGCGATGACGCGCGCGTGGGCCGCGGTGAACGGCGCTCCGGGCGTGCGCGCATCGCCCTTGCCGCGCAGCGACGCGCCGCCGAAGCGCAGCACGCGCAGGTCGCAGTCGGCGAGCAGCCGTTCGAGATCGGCGGCATCGATTGGGCCGGTGTCGGAGAGGCCGAGTTCGCGCAGCGCGCGCAGCGTGGGCAGCCGGCGCAGGGCGCGCCCGTCGAGGTGCGGGTTGTCGCTGAGCTCGAGCGCCTCGAGCCCGGCGGGGACTTGTGCGAGCAACGCCGGCGTCGTCTTCGGCAGGTTCGACAGATCGAGGCGGCGCAGGCTCGGCAGCTTCGCGAACGCGCTGCCGATGGCGTCGGTCAGCGACTCGGAGCCGCCGAGCAGCAGCGTTTCGAGCGGCAGCGTGGCCAAGGCGGCGACCACGGCGTCGGTGATGCCGATGCCGTCCTGCGTCGGTGGGGCGGGGGGCTCGTCGCCTTCGCCGTTCCACGGCGAGCTCATGGTCTGGCCGCGGAAGCTCCCCTGGCAGTCGCGCAGATCGAGCCAGCGCAGTTCGCGCAGCGCCGTCAACGTCAGCACGTCCGCTGCCGCGAGGGTCGTGCAGCTGCTCAGCTCGAGGCGCCGCAGTCCCGGGATGCGGGCGACGGCGGCGAGCGAACGGCCGTGGAAGTTCATGCAGTGCGAGAGCACGAGCGTGCGCAGGCTCGGCAGGCGTTGCAGGCGTTCGATGCCCGGCGACTCGACGCCGCTGTAGGTGAGGTCGAGCAGTTCGAGCCGCGGCATCGCTTCCAGTACCTGCAGGCCCTCGCCCTTCACCGCGTGGCACTGCGCGAGCCGCAGCGACCGCAGCGCCGTGAGCGGCGCCAGCGCGCGAACGCCGGCGTCGGTGATCGTGAGCGAACGGCTGACGCCCTGCTCGTCGGCGTCGGTGCCCGACAGGTCGAGGTGTTCGAGCTGCGCGAACTTCGCGAGCGCCGCGCACGCGGCGTCGTCGAAGTCGAAGCAACGCAGCGCGGTGACGTCCGCGGGCACGTCGGCGAGCGCGGCCGGGCCGTGGCACTCGTGCCATGGCGGCTCCGGCTCCTGCACGGGCTCGTTCGCCGGCGTGACGTCGCGGCGTGGGCTGTCGCCTTTGTGCAGCCAGCCGACGCCGATCGCGACGCCGACGCCGAGCAGCGCGATCGCCGCGGCGAGCCACGAGAACGTCGCCCGCGTCGGGCTCGGGGCCGCCGCCGACCCGCCGCCGTGCACTTCCTGCAGCAGCCACTCGAGCCGCCGTTCCTTCGCCACCTGCATCGCCGTTGTCATCGTTGTCCCCTTCGTTCGAGGCATGTCCGCAGAGCTGCGCGTGCACGCTGGGCGAGGGTCTTCACGCCGTTCGGCGCCAGGCCCAGGCGCACGCCGACCTCGGGCCAGGCCACGCCATCGTGGTAGTGCAGTTCGAGCGCATGCCGCGTCTTCGACTGCAGCGCGTCGAGGCATCCGCGCAGAGCCGCGACCAGTTCGTCCCCGCCGTCGTGCTCGGCGGTTGCCAGCCACAGCTCGTCGACGGCCGCGGCGATCTCGCGTTCGCGTCGGCGCCGCCACCAGCGTCGCGAGCGCAGCCACAGGTTGCGCGCGACCCCACGCAGGAACGGCCCGGCGTCGTTGTCGGGTCGGCGGCCCGTCGCCAACGCCACGGCGAACGCCTCCTGGCACAGGTCGTCGGCCTCGTCGGTCGAGGCGCCCAGGGCGCGCAGGTAGCGCCACACCACGAGCCGCTGCCGTTCGGCAGCCGCGCCGGCGGTCCGGGGTTCGATCGGCTCCACCGAGGGATCCATGATGCGGGGCACGCGAGGGGAGTCGTTCGTGCCCGCGAATGCTATTCACGAAATCCCGCGGACGCGCCGGGGCCGGCGGTTCGCCAGCGGATGGGGGCTGCGACCGTCGCGGCTGGCGTCAGCCCGCGAACACCTCGGCGAGCGTGCGCGCGTCGAGGATGCGGTCGGTCCAACGATCGAGGTCGGCCTCGGTGCCGCGCCGGATGCGGTCGACGACGTCTTCGGGCAGCGGACCGAAGCGCTTGGTCACCATGCGCAGGATGGTGTCGGCGCGGCCCTCGGTTTTTCCCTCGGCTTTGCCCTCGGTGCGTCCCTTCTGGTAGGTGCGTTCGAGCGTGCCCATGATCGTGTCCTCGGGTCGTTGCAGCAGGCGTTCGAAGGTGTCGTGCAGGTCGCGGGGCGCCACGTCGACGACGGTCAGAGCATACCAGCCGATCTTGGCGACGGCGTCGCGGCCGATCGGGGGCGTGTCGTCGCGGTCGACGGCGCGCAGCAGGTCGCCATGGCGTTCGAGGAACTGCAGGCACTCGTCACCGGTCCGGTCGGGCAGGAACGCGAGGCACAGTTGGGCCAGCGTGCCGAGCGGCGTCAGGGGACGGGCGCGCAGTTCCTCCTCGGTGCGGCGGGCGAGGTCATCGACGACGAGCAGCATGCGCGGCTGGTAGGCAGCGAACGGATCAACCGCGGATGGCGCCGCGGGCGCGAGCGGCCGTTCGCCGTGCCGGCAGACGATGCCCACGACCGGAGCGCGCGCGCTGCTGGCCCGGACGTGGTCGCCGAGATGGACGGCGTAGCGCAACACCTGCGCCTCGACGTCGGTTGCGTCGTCGGCCTTGTGCTCGATCACGAACCAGGAGGGGCCGCGATCGTGCTTCTGCTCCGCGCGAAACACGAGGTCGGCGATCGACAAGCGCAGCGGCTGGCCGCGCAGCTTCTCGGGAGCGGGCCGCAGGCTGCCCCAATCGATCGCCGAGGTCATGGCCGCGGGCAGTACGCACTGGAGCCAGTGCGCCATGTGCCGCGCGTGCTGGAACGCGAAGTGGAACAGGTCGTCGTGCGGGATGACCACGCAGGTGCTCACCTGCGGTGGAGCCAGCGCCCCGCATTCCGGCGGAGAATCGCCGCCGGAGCACCGCTCGGCGGCCCTCCTGCAGACTGATCTCTTGGCTGTGCTCGTGCGGAAGACCCGGCGGGACAGGGCCCTGCGGCCTCGACCCGCGGTGTGCCGCCGGCGTGCGACGCATCTACGGCGGGATGCGGGGAGACTCGTCGAGCACGGCAGTGCGTCGTCGAGCTGCGGGTACGGCGTCCTCGACCCGTCGAGCACACTCGAGAGATCCGTCGGGCGCACCTGCTCCGTTCGCCGGGTCGTGTGCCGGATGCAGCGGGCCAGCGTGCTCCGGTTGCTCGCCGTGCAGGACACGACGTGGCGGTTGGGGGCGACGCCGTGGTTAGGATGCCGCGACGAGAGCATGGCGTTCGCCTTGCCTCGCGAACTCGGAAGGAACGGAAACCATGGCAAAGCAGAAGAGCAGCGGCGTCTATCGCGTCACGGAGATCATCGGCACCAGCCCCACGTCCTGGGAGGACGCGGCGCGCAGCGCGATCGAGACGGCCGCGAAGACACTTCGCGACTTGCGCGTGGCGGAGGTCGGCCAGCTCGACGTGAAGATCGAGAACGGCAAGGTCGTCGCCTACCGGGCGCGCGTTTCGCTGTCGTTCAAGTACGAGGCGTGAGCCTCGGCCCGGCTCGACGACATCGAGCCGCGGCGGTTGGACCGGCTTCCTGCTGTGGCCGGACCGCGGGAGCCACCGCGTAGTCCGGCAGCCCGCGACCCGTGCCGTGGGGCCATCGGCGATGCCGCAAGTCGGGATCCGCGGCCGACTTCCTGGCCCGGCGCCGCGGGGTCTGCGCCCGACATGAAGAAATGTCGACGAGCCTGCACGGAACTGGCCCGCTCCCGACATCAGAGGTCGTCATGAACACGATCTTCCAGTCGCTCCTCTTCCTGTGTGCGTCGCTCGGTCCGGCCGGCGTCGCCGCCAACGCCGGCAACGCGCCATGCTGCTGGTGCTGCCCGGTCCCCTGCTGCGCGCCCGCGTGCTGCACCCCGGACTGCTGCACCCCGGACTGCTGCACCCCGGACTGCTGCCCGCCCGGCTGCTGCGAGTCGGCCGCCAAGGTCGAGGCGCCTGCCCCGGTCGCCCCGGCTCCTGCGCCGAAGAGCTGCTGCGGTTCCGGCTGCTGCCGCTGAACGGTACCCTGCCTCGGCAATGCCGAAGCCGAACCTCGCCGCCGACGAGTTCGTCGCGGCGTTCGCCCGCCACGGGCGAACGCTGTGGCTGCTCGCTGCCGCGTGGGTCGGCGGGGGCGAGGCGGCGGATCTGGTGCAGGAGACGGCGCGCATCGCCTGGCAACGACGTGACAGCTGCCGTGCCGGCAGCGACATCGGCGCCTGGCTCGCGCAGATCGTGCGCCACACCGGCGCCAACTGGCGACGCAAGCGTCGGCCCGAAGCGACGGACCCGGCACTGCTGCAGCCTCTCGCGGCGGGCGCGCCGGCGATCGGCGCCGGCGTGGTCGACGTGGAGCGGTTGCCCGACGCCGTGGCCCGCGCCCTGCAGTCCCTTCCCGAAGTCGCACGAGCGTGCCTGCTGCTGCAGGTCGTCGGCGGCATGACCTTCCCTGAGATCGCGACCATGCTCGACCTTCCCGAGAACACTGCCATGAGCCATGCGCGTCGCGCACGCCTGGCGCTGCGTTCGGCCCTCGGCGTCGAGGCGACCGCGCCGCATCCGGTCGTGGAGGCACCATGAACGCACCGCGCGATCGTCACGACGATGCGCTCGACGCCCAGCTGCGCGCCGCGTTCGCGCCGCCGGCAGCGCTCGATCTCGAGGAGGCCGCGCGCGCTGCGACGCGCGTCGCGCCGGTCCGACCGCTGTACCCGAAGTGGCCGTGGCTGCTCGCGGCAGCCGCGTTGCTGCTGACGATCGGGTTCCTCGTCGCCCGGCCGGCGCGTGGACCCGAGGGCCACGACGGGCGCGAACTCGGGGCGCTGTGGGCGGCCGCGTACGAACACGCGGACGCATCCGGTTTCGGCGGCGGTTCGTGCTGCGATCCGACGCTCGATTTCGGCAGCGAGTGCGAGAAGCGCTTCGCCGTGCGCCTCGGCCTGGACGGCAGCAGCGGCGTCACGCTGCACGGCTGCTACTGCGGTCTGCCGACGGGCGGCTGCGTCGCCGTGCTCGCCGAGACGCCCGACGGACCGATGGGCGTGTTCGCCGTGCCGAAGAGCCGAGACCCGCGGCCGGTGCTTCCCGCGGATTCCAAGCTGCACCTGTCGCGGCGCGAACTCGGGCCGATCGTGCTCTACGCCGTGTCGCCGCGGGCGCCGGCGGCATCGCTGGCGTCGTTCCGCGTCGAGCCCTGACCGGCGGCGTGGGGTGCGGCGCTAGCATCGCGCCGATGTTCGCTCTCGCCGCGCTGCTGGTTCTCGCTGCACCGCAGGATCCACCGCCGTACGACGAACGCGCGGCCTGGGCGAAGGTCGAAGCCGCGTTCCGCGACGGCTGCCGTGACGCCGGGGTCGTCGGCGCGGGGCTCGTGTTCGTGAAGGGCAAGAACGTCGAGCACTACGCCGGCGTCGGCTTCGCCGATCGCGACGGCAAGCGCGCCGTCGATCCGGACACGATCTTCCACTGGGCGAGCTGCACCAAGACGTTCACCGCGATCGCGGTGATGCAGCTGCGCGACCGCGGCAAGCTCGCGCTCGAGCAACCGATCGTCGACTTCGTGCCCGAACTGCGCACGGTGCGGAACCGCTTCGGGGCGATGACCGACGTCACCGTCCGGCACCTGCTGACGCACAGCGCCGGGTTCCGCGCGCCAACGTGGCCGTGGGGCGGCGACCAGCCCTGGCACCCGCACGAGCCGACGCAGTGGAGCCAGCTCGTGGCGATGCTGCCGTACACCGAGGTCGAGTTCGCGCCGGGCACGAAGTTCTCGTACAGCAATCCCGGCATCGTGTTCCTCGGCCGCGCGATCGAGGCGTTGAGCGGCGACGACTACGAGATCTACATGGAGAAGAACGTGCTGCGCCCGCTCGGCATGACCGCGAGCTACTTCGACACCACGCCGTACCATCTGCAGCGCCACCGGTCGCACTCGTACGACGGCAAGGGCGACGCGGCGAAGGACCTCGGTCCCGACTTCGACACCGGCATCACGACCAGCAACGGCGGTCTGAACGGCTCGCTGACCGACATGGCGAAGTACGTGTCGTTCCTGCTCGGCGCGTTGCCGCCGGACAGCGACGGGGCGCGCGTGCTGGCGCCGGAATCGCTCGCGTCGATGTGGGCGCCGGTGCTGCCGACGAACCGCGACGGCAGTGAGCACATCGGCCTCGGCTTCTTCGTGCAGCAGCGCGGGGGCTCGACGTTCGCGACGCACACCGGCGGCCAGCGGCAGTTCGTGTCCTTCTTCTACGCGCACCCGGCGTCGGGAACGGGCGCCTGCGCGGCGTTCAACACCGGCACGGCCGGGCCGGTGATGGCGAAGGTGCGCACGCTGTGCATGGAGACCCTCTCCGCCCCGCGGCGTTCCGCCCGATGACGGTCCGGCGCGTCGGGTTGGGACGGTAAGGAACGGCGATGTCGCGCGTCGGCGAGGCATGACGATGGCCACTCCGCCTCCGACCTCCGTTTCCGCGACGACCACCGCCGTCTTCGACATCACCGGCATGACCTGCGCCTCGTGCCGCGGCCGGGTCGAACGCGCCCTCGCCGCGGTCGACGGCGTGGCCAAGGTCGAGGTCAACCTCGCGACCCAGCAGGCCCGCGTCGCCTTCGACGCGTCCCGTACCGAGCGCGCCGTCCTGGTCGCCGCGGTCGCCGGCGCTGGCTACGGAGTCGCTGCGCCGACGAGTCCCGACACGGTCGGCACCGCGGGACGCAGCGCGGCCGAACGCGACGAACGAGCGACGCTGCGTCGGAAGTTGATCGTCGCCGGCGTCGCCACCGTGCCGTTGCTGGTGCTCGGCATGTCGCACGGCGCGCTGCCGTTCGCGGACACTCTCGCCGGTCGCATCGTGCAGTTCGCGCTCGCGACGCTGGTGCTGTTCGGGCCGGGCGCGCGCTTCCTGCGCGGCGCGTGGGCCGCGGCCACGCACCGCACGGCAGACATGAGCACGCTGGTGGCACTCGGCGGCGTGTCGGCGTGGGCGTGGGCGACCGTGGCGACGCTGGCCATGTTCGGCGAGGGCGGCGGGCACGCTGCACCGCACGCACCGTTCGAGGCCGTCGGTTCGATCGTGACGTTCGCCTTGCTCGGCAAGCTGCTCGAAGCGCGCGCCAGGTGGCGGCTCGGCGACGCGGTGCGCGCGTTGCACGCGCTGGCGCCCGCCGTCGCCCATCGGCTGGCGGCGAACGGAGTCGAGAGCGACGTGCCGGCCGGCACGCTGCGCCCCGGCGACGTCGTGCGGGTGCGACCGGGCGAGCGCGTGCCGAGTGACGGCGTCGTCGTGACCGGTGAGTCGGCCGTCGACGAAGCCCTGCTCACCGGCGAGAGCGTGCCGGTGGCTCGTGGACCGGGTCAGCGCGTGGTCGGCGGCAGCCTCGTCACCGATGGCGCGCTGCAGGTGCGCGTCGATCGTACGGGTGCAGAGACGGCGTTGGCGCGCATCGCTTCGGCCGTCGAGACGGCGCAGGCGTCGCGTGCCCCGATCTCGCGCCTGGCAGATCGCGTCACGGCGATCTTCGTGCCGCTGGTGCTGGCGATCGGAATGGCGACGTTCGGCATCTGGTGGGCGCTCGATCCGAGCACCGTCGGGTTCGCGGTCGCGATCGAACGCTTCGTCGCGGTGCTGGTGATCGCCTGCCCGTGCGCCCTGGCGCTGGCGACGCCGGCAGCCGTGGCGGTGGGTGCGGGCCGCGGAGCCGAACTGGGCGTGCTGTTCCGCGACGGCGCGGCGCTGGAGCATGCGAGCCGCGTCGACACCGTCGTGTTCGACAAGACCGGCACGCTGACCGCCGGCCGCGCTTCGGTTGCGGCGATCGAGCCCGTCGCCGGAGCGACGGCGGAACAACTGCTGGCCGTCGCGGCGGGGCTCGAGGTCGGCAGCGAGCATCCCTACGCGCGCGCGATCGTCGCCGCGGCGCGCGAGCGCGGCCTGGCGCTGCCCGACGTCGGGTCGTTCCGCGCCGTGCCGGCGATGGGCGTCACCGCGCGCATCGACGCGGCCATCGTGCGCGCCGGCAAGTCGTCGTGGCTGCGCGATGAAGGCGTCGACGTCGCGCCGGCCGCGATCGTCGAGAAGGCCCTGGCGGCCCGCGGCCTGACACCGATCGTGGTCGCCTGGCAGAACCGTGTGCTGGGCGTGCTGGCGGTCGCCGACCGCGCGCGTCCCGAAGCGGCCGAGGTCGTGCGGCAGCTCGCGGCGGCCGGCGTGCGATCGGCGATGGCGACCGGCGATCGCCGGGCCGTGGCCGAAGCGATCGCGCGCGAGGTGGGCATCGACGACGTTGCAGCCGAACTGCTGCCAGCGGACAAGGTCGCGCACGTCGAGTCCGTGCGGCGTCAGGGTCGGCGCGTGGTGATGGTCGGCGACGGCGTCAACGACGCCCCGGCGCTGGCCGCCGCCGACGTCGGGATGGCGCTCGGTGGCGGCACCGACGTTGCCGGCGCTGCCGCCGACGTGCTGCTGGTGCGTGGTGGGCTCGGCGCCGTGCCGACGGCGATCGCCCTCGCCCGCGCGACGATGCGCACGATCCGGCGCAACCTGTTCTGGGCGTCGGCCTACAACCTGCTCGGCCTGCCGCTCGCGGCGGGCGCGTTCGCCGGCCTCGGCCTCGAGTTGTCGCCGGTGTTCGCCAGTGTGGCGATGTCGCTGTCCGGTGTGTCGGTGCTGGTAAGCTCGCTGCGGCTCCGCCGCTTCGGCGCGGCGCCGCGTGAGGTGACGCCATGAGTTGCCACGATTCCCACGATCGCGGGCGAACCGCTCTGCCGGAGAAGGTCCTGAGCGAGCTGGTTGCCAGCCATCGCGAGTTCCTCGCCTTCGTGGAGCGACGCGTCGGCGACCGCGCCACCGCCGAGGACGTGTTGCAGGATGCGTTCGTGAAGGGACTCGAGCGCGGGGGTGAGCTGCGCGAGGACGAGTCGGCGAGGGCGTGGTTCTACCGGGTGCTGCGCAATGCGCTGGTCGATCGGCACCGGCGTGCCGCCACGACGGCGAAGCGGCTCGATGCGCTGGCCGCCGAACTGTCGCGCGCGGAACTCGAACGCGACGGCGCCACGGACCGCGAGGTCTGCGGCTGCATTGCGCGCCTGATCGAGACGTTGCCGCCGGAGCAAGCGACCGTGTTGCGTCGCGTCGAACTCGAAGGCGTCGCCGTGAAGCAGTTCGCCGTCGATGCCGGCCTCACGGAGAACAACGCCGGCGTGCGGGCCTTCCGAGCGCGGCGTGCGTTGCGCGAACGCGTCACGCGCGCCTGCGGCACCTGCGCAGAACATGGTTGCTTCGACTGCACCTGTGGCTCCCCCGGCGCGTCGTGAGCAGGCCGGTGCGTCGGACCAGCGCGGGCCGCTTTCGACCGCAAGAAGCGGCATGCATGCCGTTCGCCGGCTGCTACGTTCGCGCGGGTGATGGCAACCCGAGAACCGGATGCGCGGCAGGACCGCGCGCGCTGGGCGGCGGTCGTCGCGCGCGACCCTGCCGCCGACGGCGCGTTCGTGTTCGCGGTGCGCACGACCGGTGTCTACTGCCGGCCCTCGTGTGGTGCGAAGCGGGCGCAACGCGCCAACGTCCGGTTCTTCGACGATGGCGCTGCCGCACGGGCAGCGGGCTTCCGCGCCTGCAGGCGCTGTCGCCCCGACGCGGCGACGTCGGACCACGAGCAGCGCCTGCGCCTCGTCGCGACGGTCTGCGGTTGGCTCGACGCCGCCGAACGCCCCCTGCCGCTCGCTGAGCTGGCGGCGCGCGCCGGCTACAGCCCGTTCCACTTGCAGCGCGTGTTCACCGCCGTGCTCGGTCTGTCGCCGCGTGCCTGGGCGGCGATGCGTCGCGAGGAACGGCTGCGCGGCGAACTCGCGGCGCGCCGACCGGTGACCGAAGCCATGCTGCGCGCCGGGTTCGGGTCGACGAGTGCCCTGCACCGCGCGTCGCGCCGAGCGCTGGGCATGGCGCCGCGCGCAGCGCGCGACGGGGGTGCTGGCGAACGCATCGAGTTCGCGGTGGCGCGGTGCTCGCTCGGACTCGCGCTGGTCGCGGCGACCGCGAACGGCGTCGCGGCGATCCTGCTCGGCGACGATGCCGAAGCCCTGCGCGCCGACCTCGCGCGGCGCTTTCCGCGGGCGGAGTTGGTGCGCGGCGGAGCGGCGTTCGTGGCCCGCACCCGCTCGGTCGTCGCCTGCGTCGACGGCGAACGTGGCGATCCGGGTCTGCCGCTCGACCTGCGCGGCACGGCGTTCCAGCAGCGCGTGTGGCGGGCGCTGCAGCGCGTGCCCGCCGGCGCGACCGTCGACTACGGCGCGCTCGCGCGTTCGCTCGGCATGCCGCGCGGGGCGCGGGCGGTGGCGCGCGCCTGTGCCGCGAACCCGGTCGCCGTCCTGGTCCCCTGCCATCGCGTCGTGCGCGGCAACGGCGAGCCGAGCGGCTACCGCTGGGGCGTCGACCGCAAGGTCCGTTTGCTGGTGCGCGAACGTGGCTGATCGCGCCGAAGTTGCGAGCGGCGTCGCGCCGCGCATCATGCCCGCATGAGCGAACGCCCCTACGTGCTCGGGACCGGCGACGACGAACTCGCGCGGCTCGGACTGCAGCATCGTCTGTGGTCCGATGCGGCGCACGCAGCGTGGCTCGCGGCGGGGCTCGCACCGGGCCAGCGGGTGCTCGACGTCGGCTGCGGCCCCGGCTTCGCGGCGTTCGACCTCGCGATGGTGGTCGGCGCCGGCGGCGCCGTCGTCGCGGTCGACGAGTCCGCCGGGTTCGTCGCGCATGGCAACGCGCAGGCGGAGGCCCGCGGCCTGCGCCAGGTCACGGCCCGCGTCGGCGACGTGCAGCAGCTCTCTAGCGTGCTCGCGAACGACGCGCCGTTCGACCTCGCCTATGCGCGGTGGGTGCTGTGCTTCGTGCGTGACCCCGAGGCGGTGGTGCGCGGCGTGGTGTCGGCCCTGCGGCCCGGCGGGCGCTTCGTGATCCACGACTACTTCAACTACGGCTCGATGACGATGGCGCCGCGGCGCCGTTCGCACGACCTGGCGGTCGCCGCGACGATGCAGAGTTGGCGCGCGCAGGGCGGCGACCCCGACATCATGGCTCGCGTGCCGGCGATGCTGGTCGCCGCCGGGTGTCGGATCGAGCGTCTGCAAGTACACCAGCGGATCGCGCGCGGCAGCGACGCGATGTTCGCGTGGCCCGACACCTGGTGGCGCACGTTCGCGCCGAAGCTGGTGCAGAAAGGGCTGCTCGCCCAGGCGGACTGCGACCGGTTGGTGGCCGACCTGGAGGCGATCCGGCGCAGTCCTGCGGACTTCGTGTCGTGTCCCCCGGTCTACGAGCTGATCGCCGTGCGCTCCTGACGTTCCGTTGGCGCCGGACCGCGGGCGTCGGCAAGATCCTCGCCCCCGCATGAGCGACGCCCCCCGAGTCCTGACCGAGCGCCGAGGCGACGCGGTCCTGGTGACCCTGAACGCGCCGGAGCGGCGCAATGCGATCGACCAGCAGATGGTCGACGGCCTGCACGAGGTCCTCGACGCGCATTGGCACGACGAGTCGGTGGCGGCGCTCGTGCTGACGGGCGCGGGCGACAAGGCGTTCGCCGCGGGGGCCGACATCGCGCAACTGCGCGAACGCACGTCGCGCGACGCGCTGAAGGCGATCAACTCGGGCATCTTCGAACGCATCGAGGAGTTCCCGGCGCCGGTGATCGCGGCGGTGCGCGGGTTCGCGCTTGGCGGTGGCTGCGAGTTGGCAATCGCGTGCGACCTGCGCGTGCTCGGCGAGTCGGCCAGGCTCGGCCAACCCGAGGTCAAGCTGGGCATCATCCCGGCCGCTGGCGGCACCTACCGCCTGCCGCGCCTGATCGGGCTCGGCCGTGCGCGCGAACTGGTCTTCACCGGTCGCCTGGTCGACGCGCAGGAAGCGCTGCGCATCGGCCTCGCGAACGTGGTGGTCGCCGATGCCGAGGTGGTCGACAAGGCGCTGGCACTCGCGGCGGAGATCGGGGCCAACGGGCGCCTCGCCGTGCGCGGGGCCAAACGCGCGATCAATGCGCTGTCGCGGCCGGGCCAGGAGAACGCGCAGGCGTTCGAGAGTTCGGTGCAGGCAGTGCTGTTCGACAGCGACGACAAGAAGGCGCGCATGGACGCGTTCCTCAAGAAGGCGCAGAAGGGCGGATCATGAGCGAGATGACGTACGCAACCGTGGCGGTGGTGGGTGCGGGCACGATGGGCGCCGGGATCGCGCAGGTCTGCGCGCAGGCCGGTTCGAGCGTCGTGCTGCAGGACATCAACGACGACTTCGTGCAGAAGGGCCTCGGTCGCATCCGCGACTTCCTGCAGAAGGGCGTCGACAAGGGCAAGGTCACCGTCGAGCAACGCGACCTCGTGCTGTCGCGCATCACGACGACGACCGATCGCTCCGCCGCGTGCCGCGGGGCCGGGCTCGTGATCGAAGCCGTGCCCGAGAAGCTCGAGCTCAAGAACGGCCTGTTCCGCCAGCTCGGCGACGTCGTGTCGCCGGCGTGCGTGCTGGCGAGCAACACCTCGTCGTTGTCGCTGGCGAAGGTGTTCGACGGCGTGCGTGGTCCCGAGCGGTGCGTCGGCATGCACTTCTTCAACCCGGTTCCGCTGATGGCGCTGCTCGAAGTCGTGCGCACCGCCGCCACGAGCCAGGCCACCGTCGACGCGGTCGTCGGCTATGGCAAGGTGCTCGGCAAGGAGGGCATCGTGGTGAAGGACAGCCCGGGCTTCGCCAGCTCACGCCTCGGCGTCTGCCTCGGCCTCGAGGCGATCCGCATGCTCGAGAGCGGCGTCGCCAGCGCCGAGGACATCGACAAGGCGATGGTGCTCGGCTACGGCCACCCGATGGGGCCGCTCAAGCTCACCGACCTTGTCGGCCTCGACGTGCGGCTCGCGATCGCCGACTACCTGGCGAAGGAGCTCGCCCATCCAGGTTTCCAGGCGCCGCAGTTGATGCGGCGCATGGTCGAGCAGGGCAAGCTCGGCAAGAAGAGCGGTCAGGGCTTCTACCGCTGGTGACGCGCGGGTCTGGCCCGCGCGATCAGTTGCCCTGGATTTCCCAGCTCAAGCAGTTGCTCAGGCCGAAGCCGCTCGGCATCCCGCCGACGACGGGCAGGCACGCGGTCACGACCTGCGAGCTGACCACCACGCCGGCGAGCGCTGGCAGGATCGGCAGCGCGATGTTGAAGCTGGTGCTGCCGTCGCATGGCCCGACGCCCGCGACCAACTGCGGCCCGACGGTGCCGAGCAGCGGCCAGGCGAGCACGGGACCGCACAGGAACGGGAAGCTGCCGCCCGGCGCATTGCAGGGGAGCGCGCCCACCGCGAGCAGAGCCAACGAGCCCGCGGGGGCCTGGTCGATGCCGACCGCGAACTGCATGTTGCCGAGCACGGGGTCGTTGCGCAGCGTCGACACCTGCGGGCACGGCAAGCACGTGCCGTTCGAGCACGAAGCGCCCATCGACGTCGCGCGGCCCGGACGGATCGCCAGGCCGACCATCGGATCGGCGAGGATGGGTGATGGGCAGCAGGCGGCGGGGCCAGGCACGACGTTCGGCGCGAGCCATGCGTAGCCCATGCTGAGCGTGGCGAGGCCATCGGTCGCGTAGAGCACCTGATTGCCCCAATCGACCGCGAGGCCGGTCACCGCGCCAAAGCCGGCGAAGCACGGCGGCAGCAGGAACTGCGACACCGGCACGCATGGTGCGGCGAGTTGCGACACGACGATCCGGGTCGGGCCGACCGGGAAGATCGGGAAGGAGATGAAGACCAGGCCGTTGCGTTCGTCGACCGCGAGGCCGGTGGTGACGTTGCCGAGCGCCGTCGGCAGCAGTCCGGTGTTGCAGACGCCGAGCGGCACGGGCGGGCAGTTGTTGGTGTAGAAGTGCAGGTTGCCGAGGTTGTCGATCATCCAGAGGCGGTTCTGGCCTTCGACGACTTCCATGCCGGTGATGAACGCGTTCGGCGCGAGCGTCGGGATGGGCATCGCCGGACACGTCACGGCGCAGGTGTCGTCGACGCGGGTCAGCAGCGTGCCGTCGCTGACCCAGGCGCCCGAGCGCACGGGGTCCCACGCGGTGCCACCGGCGAACGCCGGCATCACGACGATGCCCGGCAGCGGCACGGGACACTGCGCGAGGAACGCGCACGGCGCGTGGCTCACGTGGCGCAGGTTCGAGAACCGGGTGAGGCCGACGAGGTGCGGCGGAGTCTGGGCGGCGATGGCGGCACCGAGCAGCGGGAGGACGAACGGCAACAGGTTGGAGGGTTTCATGGGTGGGAGGGCCCGGGACAGGACCGGGTCGCCCCGGAAGAACCGTTCCTCGCCGAACGCACGCGGATTTTCGCGGCGAGCCGATCGCCGGCCCGAAGTCCGCTTGCGCACCGGGCATGCGTTGCCGTTGCGGCACGCTTGACGGTCCGGGGCCGCTGCCGTGCGATGCCGTCGTGCGCCGGTGCCTGTTCTGCCTCGTTCTCGCGCTGCCCCTGGTCGGCCAGGATCCGGTGGCGGACGAGCTGTTGTTCCCGATGCTGGTGACTCGAGGCGAACTGCTGGTCGCGAATCGCGACTGGCGCGCTGCCTTGCCCGTCCTGCGGCGTGCGATCGAAGTCGGGTCGCAGCTCGGCGTCGAGGGCCACCACTCGCTCCATGCTGCCCGCGACGCTCTCGCGTCGGCTTGTTGGCAGCTCGGCGAACGGCAGGCCGCGATCGCAGCCTTGGGTGCGAACCTCGACTGGTTCGGCGGGCACCTCGAGCAAGTCTTGCCCGCCCTCGCCGAAGTGGACCGCCTGCGGACGGTGGCCCTGCATCGCGCGGCGGTCGATCGCCTGTTGGTGTGGACGGCGGAGCAGCCGGCGTTGCTGCCGATGGCCGAGGTCTACGCGCGCGTGCTGGCCTGGAAGGGGCAGGTGGCGCGCGGCGTTCTCGACGAGCCGCGCGCGGCACTCCCCGACGCCGAAGGTGCTGCCCGCCTGCGCCGCCTGCAGCAGATCGTCGGCGAGATCGCGATGGGTCGGGCGGACGACACCCTGCGGGCGGAGCGCGAATCGCTCGTGGCGGCGGTCGGCCGCGGCGCGACGGCGAGTGTTGCCCCGAGCGTCGCCGCCGTGCAGTCGGCGCTGCCCTATCGCGCGGCACTGGTCGACTTCGTGCTGCTCCACGAGCCCGGCGGGGGACGGCGGTACATCGCGTTCGTGCTGCGCGGTCGCCACGTGCGCCGCGTCGACCTCGGCCCGGCAGAGCCGATCGAGCAATCGGTGCGGGAATGGCTGCAACTGCTCGCGCGCAGCATGAAGCCGGGAGTGCAGGGCGTCGCCGCGCCCGTGGGCCGCGAGCTGCGGCAGCGCGTGTTCGAGCCCCTGGCCGCGGCGATCGGCGACAGCGTGCGGCTGTTCGTCTGCCCCGACGCAGCGCTCGCGACGCTGCCGTTCGAGACCTTGCCCGATGGCGACGGAGCTGCGTTCCTGGTCGAGCGGCTTTCGATCTCGTACCTGCAGGACGCGACCGAACTGATGCGCACGCCGATGGAGGATCCCGGCACGACGTTGTTGGCGTTCGGCGACATCGACTACGGCGCGTCGAGTGCCACCTCGTCGGTGCAGCGCGGCGTGCCGCGGCCGTTCGCGCCGTTGCCCGCGACGGCGAACGAACTCGCCGTGTTCGAGCGGCTGCCGGACATCGTGACGACCGTGGTACGGGGCAAGGCGGCGAGTGAGCAACGATTGCGCGAGAGCGTCGCCGGAGCGGCGTTCGTGCACCTCGCCACGCACGCCTTCTGCGGCGTCGCCGGCGCCGCCGAGCCGCAGGCGATGCGCGCCGGCGTGGCGCTCGCGAGTGCCAACGACGCGCCTGGCGCCGACGACGGCATCGTCGGCGTCGACGAGGCGGCGCGGCTCGACCTGCGAAACTGCCGGCTGGCCGTGCTCTCCGCGTGCCAGACCGGGCTCGGCGAACCGTTCGCCGGCGAGAGCCTGCTCGGACTGCGCCGCGCGCTGCGCATCGCCGGGGCGAAGGCGACGGTGACGTCGTTGTGGCGCGTCGACGACGCCGCGACCGCGCAGCTGATGGCCGACTTCTACACGACGCTGTTCGGCGACGAGCGGGATCCCGCACTGGCGTTGCGGGAAGCGCAGCTGCAGGCGTTGGCGCGGGCTCGGGCAGCGCATGGCGGCGAGGGCTTGCCGGGCCTGTGGGGCGCGTTCGTCACCGAGGGTCGCTGATCCTGCCGTCGCGGTCGTCGGGTTGTGCGCGTTTCGTCCCGGCCCTGCGCGGCGTTCGCCGGCTGCCATGCCGTCCGTAGGATCCGCGCCTCTGCCATGCCACCGCTCCGCGCCGTCGTACCGTTCCTGATCGCGCTGTCGTCGCTGTCGCCCGCCGCGCGAACGCAGGTGCCGAGTCCGGCGGCGTTCCTCGGCCACGAGGTCGGCGCCGACTACAGCCTCTGCAACTACACCGACATGATGCGCTACTTCCGCGCCGTCGAGGCAGCCAGTGATCGGGTGCGGCTGGTCGACATCGGCCCGACCAGCTACGGCCAGCGCATGACGATGGCGGTGATCAGTTCGCCGCAGAACCTCGCGCGTCTCGACCGGCTGCGCGAGATCAGCGTGCTGCTGGCGCACGGCAAGGCGGATCCCGACGCGGTGCGCGCGCTCACGGCCGAGGGGCGCGCGTTCGTCTGGATCGACGCCGGGCTGCACTCCACCGAAGCGATCGCCGGGCAGAACATCATCGAGCTGGTGTGGCAGATGGCGGAGCGAGGCGACGAGGAAGTCGCGCGCATCCTCGACGAGGTCGTGCTGCTCGCGTGCCCGGTGAACCCCGACGGCTACGAGCTCGTCGCCAACGCCTACCGCGCGACGCGCAGCATGACGATCCCGGTGCTCTACCAGCGCTACATCGGGCACGACAACAACCGCGACTTCTACGCGTGCAACCAGCTCGAGGCGCAGAACGTCAACCGCGTCTTCTACCGCGAGTGGTGTCCGCAGATCGTCTACAACCACCACCAGTCGGCGCCGGCGAACACGATCATCTTCACGCCGCCGTTCCGCGATCCGCACAACTACCTCGTCGACCCGATGGTCGTGCGCGGCATCGAGATCGTCAGCGCCCACATGAACAAGCGCTTCGCCGCCGAGGGCAAACCCGGCGTGATCTCGCGCAGCGGCGCTCCCTACTCGGGCTGGTGGAACGGCGGCCTGCGCTCGACCAACTACTTCCACAACGTCATCGGCATCCTGACCGAGTCGTTCGGCCGCCCGGAGCCGACGCCGATCGGACAACCGCTCGAACGCCGGCTGCCGTACGGCGACTACCCGGACCCGGTGCCGGCGCAGATGTGGCACGCGCGGCAGACCGTCGAGTACCTGCAGACCGCGAACTTCGCGATCCTCGACTACGCGGCGCGTCACCGGCGCGAAGTGATGCGCGACATCTGGACGATGGCGACGCGCGCGATCGAACGTGGGCGCCGGGACCACTGGACCGCGACGCCGGCCCTGGTCGAGGCGGCGCGTCGGCGCGACGAGCCGGACGCCGTGTTCACCGATCCGTTCCTGCGCGACCCGCGTGTCTACGTGCTGCGGTCCGACCAGCCCGACTGGAGCGCTGCGCAACGACTCGTGCGAGCGCTGCAGCGCTGCGGCGTCGACGTTCACCGGGCGCGCGGGCCGTTCGCGATGAACGGCGTCACCATGCCGGCCCGCTCGTTCGTGGTGAAGGCCGACCAGCCGTACCGGGCGCACGTGCTCGACCAGTTCGAGCCGCAGTGGCATCCGAACGACGTCAAGGAGGGCAAGCCCGTAGCACCGTACGACGCTGCCGGCTGGACGCTGGCGATGCAGATGGACGTGCAGGTCGAGCGCAGCCGCGACGCGGTCGAAGGGGACTTCGAGCTGCTGCCGCCGAGCGAAGCGTTCGCGCCGGCGTCGATGGCTCTGCCCGTCGATGGCTTCCGACTGCCAGGCCGGGACAGCCATGCGGTGATCGCGGTCAATCGGCTGTTGGCCGCCGGCTGCGATGTGTCGTGGAGCGCCGGCAGCGGCTCGTACGTCGTCGCCGACGCGCCGGCCGCCAGGACCGTGCTCGAAGGCGTCGCGAGCGAACTCGGCCTGCGCGTGCAGGCCAACCGAGCGGAGCGCTTCGCCGACCGGGGTGGCGTTCCGGTGCGTCCGGTTCGGCTCGGCCTGTTCGACACGTTCGGCGGCCACATGCCGACCGGCTGGGCCCAGTGGGCGCTGCTCGAGTTCGGGTTCCCCGTGCGGCAGGTGTGGGGCGATCGCATCGAGGCCGGCGAGCTGCGGCGCGACTTCGACGTGCTGGTGTTCCACACCGGTCTGCCGGGGCCGCGCGATCTCGAACGCGCCGCGCGCACGCGCGACGAGCAGAACACCGAGCAACTGCAGGCGGCGCTGCCGGCGTTCGAGGACTGGAGCAATCTGAAGTCGCGTGCGACGCGGCTGACCGGCGAGAAGTCGCTGCCGGCGATCCGCGCGTTCGTCGAGCAAGGCGGCACGTTGATCGCGCTGGGCAGCGAGGTCGAGAAGGTGGTCCGCCACTTCGCGCTGCCGGTGAAGGTTGGCACGCACGTGCCCGATCCCGAGGTCGAAGGAGGCGAACGGCGCACGCGGCGCGAGGAGTACTACGTGCCGGGTTCGCTGCTCGCGATCGAGGTCGACACCAGGCACCCGATCGCGCGCGGCTCCTCGCGCGATCTCGCGGCGATGGTCGACGGCGACTCGACCGTGCTCGAGGTCACCGACCGCAACGCCCGCATCGACGTGCTCGCCCGCTACCGCGGCTCGGACACGCTGGTGAGCGGTTGGGCGATCGGCGAGGAGTTCCTGGTCGGCAAGGCCGCGGCGCTGTGCGCGCACGTCGGCAAGGGCCGGGTCGTCCTGTTCGGCGCCGACTTCACCTACCGCGGCCAGCCGCTCGGCACCATGCGCCTGTTCTTCCAGGCGATCCTCACCGCCGGCGAAGGCGGGGATGCCGCCGCGGCTGAACGCACGAGGCGGTGACCCTGTCCCGCGACCCGTCTACCAACCTGCGATTGCCCCAGGACCCCGCCATGCAACGTCTCCTTCTCGTCCTCCTGTTCGCGCCGAGCGTGCTGCTCGCGCAGCGCCCGACGCCGACCTTCGAGCACGGCAAGCGCGCGGCCACGATCGAGTACGGCGCCGTGCCGGTCGGCAAGCACTCGCTCGGGGAGTTGCCCGTCGGCGAGACGTGGCGGCTCGGCAACAACGAAGCGAGCGTCATCCGGCTCGCCGTGCCGCTGCTCGCCGGCGATGCGGTGATCGCGCCCGGTGCCTACCGGCTCTCGTTCCTGCACGCCGCGGAGATGGCCGGCGCGCTCATGGCGGCGGGCAGCGGCCACGCCCTCGACGCGACCGGGGACGGCCGCATCGACGGCAAGCTCGGCGTTGCCAAGAAGCCGACGAAGAACCTCGCGATCGAGTGGCGCAAGAACGGTGCCCTCGCGGCCGGCAGCCAGCCGGTGCACATCGTCGTGCAGTTCGGTCCGGACGAGTGGGTCGGCGAGGCGACGTTGGTCGGCAACAAGCCGTTCACCGTGCCCGGGTGGAAGGCAGTGCTGTGGCAGTTCGCCGCGGCGCGGCTCGAGAGCGGGCTGCCGACGCCGGTCGCGACCCTGACGCGCGGCGACGACAACTGGAACCTCGTCGTCGCGAAGGGCGACGTGAAGCTGATCCCGTGGATGAGCGCGCCGACCGAGCAGTTCGGCTTCGGTGAGGTGAAGGGGCCCGCCGCCGACCGCGTCGCCGCAGGCCGCGAGGGCAAGCTGGAGATGAAGGTCGATGCGCCGATGCCGGTGCTCGAACTGCTGTCGGCGAAGAAGCAGAAGGGCGAACTCGTCTTCGACGTCGGCTACGGCACCGAGCGCGTGAGTTGGACGGTTCCGGAGCCGAAGCCGGCGAAGTGATCGCGGTCACTTCGGAGCTTTCCGGGCGCATCTTCGTCGCGCGCCGCTCGCCGCGGGCCCGCGGCGCGGCTCTTCTACCGACATGATGCGTTCTGCCCTCGTCGCGGCCCTGTGCACGGCTGCGTCCCTTCTCGCCCAGGACCCCTCGCCCGCCGCACCGGCGGCGCCCGTGACCCCGACGTTGCCGGCCGCCGGTTCGCCCGAGGCCACGGCCTTGCTCGACAAGGCGATCGGCAAGATGCAGGCGTACGGCCGCGGCGAGTTCAGCACCACCGAGTCGAGCGACAACGCGATGTTGCGCGGCCAGGGCCTGCCGTTCGGTGACGAGGACACCGAGGTCGCCGGCGGCTGGTTTCGCGAGCTCGTCTGGGGTGATGCCGACGGCAAGGAATACGTGCGCGCCAACGGCAGGATGGTCGCGAAGGTCGGCGACGAGTGGCGGCTGCGCGGCAGCAAGCTGCCGGGTGGGCGGCCCGTGCCGTTCACGCTCGATCCGGACCTGCTGTTCTCGGTGCTCGCCGCGCTGCCGCCCGAGGCGCGCAAGGTCGCGAACGTCGAGGCCGGCGAGGTCGCGGGCAAGCCGGTCGCGTACCTGTCGCTGGCGCTCGGTGGCGACGTTGCCGCCGAGTTCGCGGCAACCGGCGTCGTGCCGACCGGCGGTGGGCTCGGTGGCGGGCTCATGATCTTCGGCGGTGGCGGCGGCATGGCGATGCCGGAGAACGAGTACACGATCTACCTCGCGTTCGCGGTCGATGCCGACAGCGGCGATCTGCGGCGCTTCACGGCCAAGGTGTTCGACGTCAACCCGATGATGGGCAACGTGCAGATCCAGATCGGGGGCGGAGGCGGCGACGAGGAGGAGGAGGTCGTCGTCGAGGAGGAGAAGCCAGCACCGGAGGGCGCGCCGATGGTCTGGAAGAAGGGACTGCCGACGAAGAAGCCGACGAAGAACGAGTCGGTGACGACATTCCGCGCCGACTTCAAGCAGCTCGGCCTGGCCGAGCCGCCGGCACTCGACGACAAGGCGAAGGCGCTGCTGCGCGTGCGGTAGCGCTGGGTCGACGGCCCGGCGAGGATGGCGCCATGCGCGCCCTGTTGCTCGTCGTCCTCGCCGCCTCCGCACCGCTGCGCGCGCAGGATCTGCCCGCGGTCGAAGTGCGCGAGATCGCCGGGACGAAGCTGCGCTACGCGGTGCAGCTGCCGCCGCAGTGGCAGCCCGGGACGTGGGCGCCGCTGCTGTTCGTGATCGAGTCGCCGCCGCCCCTCGATGGCGGTCGCAAGGCCCTCGCTGCGATTGGCGAGGATCTGCCGAAGGCCGGTTTCGTGGTCGTGGCGCCCGTCGATGGCGAGCCGACGGCCGATCTGCGGCCGCTGTTCGCCGAGCTGCGGCGCACGTTCCGCATCGAGCAGGGCGGCATGCACGCGGCCCTCGTCGACGAGCCCGAGTCCGGTGTCGCGGCGATCCTCGCGCATCGCGCCGAGTTCCAGACGATCACGCTCCTCGACACCGTGCCGGCGACGGTGGCCGACGGACTGCGGCGGTTGCCGGCGCGGCGGGTTGCCGTCGGGGTCGCGGCTGCGGAGCGCAGCGCTCACTTCCAGAAGCTGCACGCGGAGCGGGTGTTGCCGGGCGCGGCCGGCGACATCGCGCGCGTGCTCGACGACTTCCACGACGCCGCGGCGAACGGCGACGAAGCGCGCTACTTCGCGATCCTGCCCGACGACGCGGTCTTCCTCGGCACCGACGGCACCGAGCGCTGGACGGGTGCTTCGTTCCGCCGTGAGTTCGCGAAGTACTTCGAGCGCGATTCGGCGTGGACCTACGTGTGCCTGCGGCGTGCGGTGGACGTCGATGCGGGCGGGCAGTGGGCGACGTTCGACGAGACGCTCGACAACACGGCCTACGGCGAATGCCGGGGTTCGGGCGTCGTCGTGCAGCGCGAAGGGCGGTGGGTGCTGCGGCAGTACCACCTGACGATCCCGGTGCCGAACGACGTTGCGCGGCCGGTGGCGGCGCGCATCCGCGAGTTCCAGGACCGGCTGGCGCCGGCGGCCGCGCGCACCGTCATCGTCGTGCGTCACGCGGAGAAGGTCGATGCGGGCAAGGACGCCGAGCTCAGCGACGCCGGAACGGCGCGCGCCGAGGCGCTGGCGGCGGTTCTGCGCGACGTGAAGTTGACCGCGGTCGTCTCGTCGCAGTACCTGCGCACGGTCCAGACCGTCGGGCCGACGTGCAAAGCGCAGGGCCTCGAGGTCCGCAGGATCCCGGCCGACGACGGCGCGGGCCTGGCGGCGGCGGTCGCGAAGCTGCGCCCCGGCGAGACGGCGCTGGTGTGCGGCCACAGCAACACCGTGCCGGGAATCCTGAAGAACCTGGGCATCCGCGAGCCGGTGACGATCGCCGACGACGAGTTCGATCGACTCTTCGTCGTCACGCTCGACGCAGAAGGGCGCGGCGTGCAGATGCTGGCGCTGCGCTACGGCGCGCGCTGAACGGTCGCGCCGCAGCAGCCGTCACGAACTGCACGACAGGGCCGAGCAGCCGGGCTTGTCGCGGGCCCAGTCGGGCCGCTTCTGGGCGAGGTCGTCGTGCTCGGGTTGCTCGTCGAACGGGCGCTGCATCACCGCGAGCAGGCGTTCGACCTTGCCGAGGTCGCCGGCGTGCGCGGCATCGATCGCTTCCTGCGCGAGCCAGTTGCGCAGCACGAACTTCGGGTTGACCGCGTCCATCGCGGCGGCGACGGCGGCGGGGGGCCGGACCTCGCTGCGCGCGCGCCGCCACCAACGCTGCAGCCACGCGAGCCCGGCCGTCGCGTCCTCGGCGGCGATCGGCGCGTAGAACACGGATCCCAGCGCCGCTGGCCACGACGTCGGCTCGACGTCCGCGCGCACGACGTGCGACAGTCCGCGGAAGAACCGCGTCATGTCGGGGCCGACCCGCTGCAGCCACGCGAACAGTTCCTGCAGCAGGCCGCCGTCGTCGCGCGCCACGTCGTACGTCACGCCGAGCTTCGCCGCGAAACGCCGGGTCGCTTCGCCACCGTAGGTACGTTCGTAGAGGCCGATCGCGTCCTCGACGACCTGCGCGCTGTCACCGAACAAGGGCCGCAGCGCTTCGCCAAACTGCGCGACGTTCCAGAGCCCGATCGACGGTTGGTTGCCGAAGGCGTAGCGGCGCTGGCCGGCGTCGGTGGTGTTCGGCGTCCA
>DDSQ01000078.1:102947-103187 GCA_002343845.1 Planctomycetes bacterium UBA2386
ATCACGCCGTGCACGAAGCCGACGGCCTGCCAGTGGGCGATCAGGCGCGCCGTGCGCGTCGCGACCTCGCGCAGCAGTGCTGCGTAGGCGTCGGGTCCGGGTGCGCCGAGTTCGGCGAAGAAGTGGCGCAACGCGAAGTCGGTCAGGGTGCGCAGCAGGGCGACGTCGCCGCGCGAACTCGGCAGCTCGAAGCTTCCAAGCCGCAGGAACGACGGTGCGACGCGGCAGACGATCGCGCCG
>DDSQ01000154.1 GCA_002343845.1 Planctomycetes bacterium UBA2386
GTGAGCTCGCGCGACCGGCTGGTCGTGATCGCCCGGTCGCGTGTGCGGCGGGCCGCAGCGGCCTCAGCGCATGCCGATGCGCACCTGCGGCCCGAACAGGTCCGGGCGGTCGCGGGGTGCCGAGCGCCAGTAGGGCGGCGGTGCCTGGACCTGGGCGCCGAGCGCCGCGGCCGCGTGCCAGGGCCAGTGCGGGTTGAACAGCATCGCGCGCGCCAGCGCGACGGCGTCGGCGTGGCCGGCGGCGACGACGGCCTCGGCCTGAGCCGGCTCGGTGATCAGTCCGACGCCGATCGTCGGCAGTCCGACCTCGGCGCGCAGCCGCTGCGCCAGCGGCACCTGGTAGCCCGGCGCGACCGGGATGCGCTGCTGCGGCGAGATGCCGCCGCTGGAGACGTGCAGGTACGCGCAGCCGCGCTCTCGCAGCGCGTGGCCGAAGGCGATGCTGTCGTCGAGGCTCCAGCCGCCGTCGACCCAGTCGGTCGCCGACAGCCGCACGCCCACCGGGAGCCGGTCCGGCACCGCGGCGCGCACGGCCTCGAAGACCTCCAGCGGAAAGCGCATGCGCCGAGCGAGACTGCCGCCGTAGGCGTCGTCGCGCCGGTTGGCCAGCGGCGAGAGGAACTGGTGCAACAGGTAGCCGTGCGCCGCGTGCACCTCGATCGCGTCGAGCCCCAGGCGGTGCGCGCGCCGCGCGGCATCGGCGAAGGCCTCGCGCACGCGGCGCAGCCCGGCGTCGTCGAGTGCAGCGGGCGGCGCCTCGCCGCTCGCGTGGCCCAGCGCGGAAGCCGACACCGGCAGCCACCCTCCCCGGTGGGGCGGGATCAGGGCCCCGCCGCGCCACGGCACCTCGCTCGACCCCTTGCGCCCGGCGTGGCCGAGCTGGATCGCGAGGGGCATGCCCGAGTAGCGACGCACGCCGGCCAGGACGCGGGCGAGGGCGGCCTCGCAGGTGTCGGACCACAGGCCCAGGCAGCCCGGCGTGATGCGCCCGGCCTCCTCGACCGCCGTGGCCTCCAGGATCAGCAGCCCGGCGCCGGACAGCGCGAGCTGGCCGAGGTGGATCAGGTGCCAGTCGGTGGCGCGGCCGTCCTCGGCCGAGTACTGGCACATCGGTGCGATGACGACGCGGTTGTGCATCGCCAGTGCACCGAAGGACCAGGGCTTGAAGAGTTCGCTCATCTGGGGCCTCGCGGCTGGGGCCGTGCCACATCGGACCCGGCGGGGCGATTGTGCGCGGCGAGCGCGCCACCGGTCGCCCCTCTCGCCACGCCTGTCCCTGCCGTCCAGCGGCCGCCTGGCCTACCCCGGAGCCGCGCCCTCAGCTCGCCGACGCCGGCGCCGCGACCACGGGCGGGGCCGGCTCCGGCGTCAGCAGGCTGCCGTCGCGCAGCCCGCGCAGCGTGGCCAGGCACAGCGCGGCGATGACCAGCGCGGCCAGCGCGAGCAGCGCGATGCCCAGCAGCGTGACCGCCGGCGTGGCGGCACCGGCGAGCGGCGCCATGCGCAGCGTGAACGCGGCGATCGCCGTCAGCGGGAAACTCATGCCCCAGTGCGGCATCCCGAAGGGCAGCGCGGCGATGCGCCGCGCCAGTGCGGCGACCCAGACCGTCGTGAAGATCGCCATGCCCCACAGCGCCCAGCCGACCGACGCCGGCGCGCCGAGCTGCAGCGCCGCGAGGCCGACGACCGCCGGCGGCGCGATGAAGATGAACCCGGCCGGCAGCAGTCGCTCGGGCCACGAGCCCTGCAGCGCGACGCGCACGGCCAGCAGCACCTGGACGACCGGCCAGAACAGCAGCCCGACGCCGAACTGCGCCGTTGCCCAGGCCTCGATGCCGAGCGGAACCCCGGCCAGCGGCGCGAGCACGTTGCCGACCACCGGGATGAACAGCGCCGGGGTCACGCTGGCCCACTGCAGCCCGCCGGCGCCGTTGCCGCGCCACCACCGCACGAGCACCCACCAGGTCACGACGAGCTGCGACAGCGAGCCCAGCCACCACAGCGCGGCCACCACGGGCCGCGCCGCGCCGGCGTGCAGCCCCGAGGCCACGCCGACCGTGCCCAGCAGCATCATCGCGATCGGCAGCGTCGCGATGAAAGTGTGGCGCACCGGGTGGCGGCGATCCTCGGCCCAGGCCTCGGGGTGGCGCTGCGCGCGCAACAGCGTCGCAACCGCCAGCACCGCGAAGACCCCCGCGGCCAGCGCGCCGATGACCAGCGCCGTGGCGCCGGCCGCCTCGCCCATCAGCGGGACGGCGCGGTGGAAGGCCAGCGACAAGCCGCCCAGCCCCATGACGACGGCATACCAGCCGGGAAAGAGGTACTTCAGCGGGGTGCTCGGGCGGGGTGTCGTCATGGCGCGGATCCGGCAACGCGGGGCGAGTCCGGAATATACCCCATGCCGTATAAGCCGAGGGCCTGGGTCGACCGGGGTCCGACGAGGCTGCGCCGTGCGCCCGGATCAGCGGATGAGGTCGAAGACCCGGACGGCCTGCGCCGGCAGCCGCAGCCGCAGCCTGCCGTCCGCGCCGGGACGGAAGGTCCCGCCATCGGCGGGGTACAACGCCGCCAGACCGGCGCCCGCGCTCGCCTGCGCGACCTCGAGGACGGCTTCGTCGCGGCCGTAGTTGATCGCCACCAGCGTGCGCTCGTTGCCGAGCCGCCGCTCGAAGCTCAGCACGAGCCCGTCGGCCACCGCCTGCTCGAAGCTGCCGCGGGCGATCGACGGCCGCGTGTTGCGCAGCCTCAGCATCGCCTTGTAGAAGTTCAGCAGCGACGCCGGGTCGGCCTGCTGGGCGGCGACGTTGTGGGTCGCGGCGTTCGGCGCGATCGGGCGGAACGGCGTGCCGCGGGTGAAGCCGGCGGTGTGCGGATCGGCTGTCCAGCTCATGGGCGCGCGCAGCGGCAGGTCGCCGCTCAGCGTGTGCACGCCGGCCTTGCCGATCTCCTCGCCGTAGTAGATGAACGGCGTCCCCGGCTGCAGCAGGTAGCCGGCCGCGGCCACGCGGTAGGCGGCTTCGTCCCCGCCGACCTGGTCCCACAGCCGGCGACCGGCGAAGATGTCGTGGTTCGAGACGAAGGTGGCCATCGTCGCCGGGCGGCTGCGGTAGTACTCGGCCAGCGCGCGTACCGACTCGGCCTTGCCCTGTGCCGCCCCGACGAAGTGGTGAACGTAGCCGAAGGCGAAGGCGCCGCCGCAGACGGCCGGATCGCCCCAGTCCTCGGGGCGGGCCGTCGCCTCGCAGACGACGTAGCGGTTCGGGTAGCGGTGCACGAGCTCGACGACCTCGCGCGTCAGTGCCCGGCTCTCGGGCTGGTCGTTCCAGCGCTCGGCGTCGTTCTCGACCAGGTGCGGCACGGCGTCGAGGCGGAAGCCGTCGAGGCCGCGGTTCAGCCAGAAGCGCAGCGAGTCGGCGTGGTAGGACTTGACGGCCGGATGGCGGAAGTCGAAGTCCGGCATGTGAGCGCCGAAGGTGCCGAAGTAGAAGCCACGTGCTCCGGCCGGCGGCGGCGGCAGTTCGCGAGCCGGTCCGGTGAAGCGCCAGGGCTCGCTGGCCGTGTGGTACCAGGGGTTCTTGTCCCAGATGAACCAGCCCCGCGGCCGCTCGTCGGCCCAGATGAACCAGTCGCGAAACGGCGCCTGGGGTCCTCTTCGGGCCGAGACGAACATCGGGTGGCTCGCCGACGCGTGGTTGATGACGTAGTCGACGATCACGCCGATGCCGCGGCGGTGCGCCTGCGCGAGCAGCTCGTCGAAGTCGGCCAGGCTGCCGTAGGCCGGCTCGATGGCGCGGAAGTCGGTCGTCGCGTAGCCGTGGTCGCCGTCGGCGCTGCGCGTGACCGGCATCAGCCAGATGCCGGAGACGCCCAGCTCCTGCAGGTAGTCCAGCCGCGAGATCAGGCCGCGCAGGTCGCCGATGCCGTCGCCGTCGCTGTCCTGGTACGCGCGCACGAAGATCTCGATGAAGGCGCCGCGATGCCAGTGCTCGGGCAGGTGGGGCCGGCCGGTCCGCTCGGGCACCGGGGCCAGGTCGACCGGCGTCGACGTGCAGGCACCCAGCACGGCCGCCAGCAGGAGCGCGACGAGCCGCATGCGACAGCGCGACGGGGTGTTCATCGGATGCCGATCCGCAACTTCAAGGGCGTTGAATGTAGGCGAACTACACATGCCATCGCAAGCCGCCTCCGGCCTCACCGGCGCTCAACCACAGGCCGTGTTGCGCTCCGCGGCCTTGGCGATGTAGTTTTCCTTCTATAGGATCGCGGCGCATCGACACCTCGAGCACCCGATGAGCCGACTTCGACGACCGATCGCCATGGCCTTGGGCGGCGTGCTGTCCGCGCTGGCCGCCGCCGCAGCACCCGCGCCCACGCCCGCGCCCGCTCCGGCGGCCGCCGACTGCGAGATGCCGGCCCACGCCCGCCCGCTGTTGCCGCCGGTGGCCGGCAGCGAGCCTGCCCGGGCCGAAGCGATCTGGCTGGACGATCGGAGCATCCGCTGGCCGGGGGCACCGGCCGGGGCCCGCTACCGGCTCGTGCACGCCGCCGGCGCGACGCTCGAGGTCCGCGCCGGCGAAGCGGTGCGCGGGCACGACGCGGCGTTCGGGCTGCCGGCGGCGCAGCGACCCGTCACCGCGGAGGTCGCGCAGCGCTTCCGCCACGTCGGCCCGGGCGCGACGCTCGTGCTGCCGCCCGGACTGCCGGCGGCTCGGCTGAAGGCCCTGTTGCGCGGCCAGCTGCTCCTCGTGCGCGAGGACGACGAGGGCCGCGTGCTGGCCGCCACCCGGCTGCAGCACCCGGGTGCGCTCGACGCGCTCTACGCCTCGGCGGCGGAGCGCGACGAGTTCGGCGCGGCGGTCGTGCGCGCTGGCGCGGGACGCGAGGCGCGGACGCGGTTCGCGCTGTGGGCGCCGACCGCCCGGCGTGTCGCGTTGTGCCTCTACCGCCACGACGAGGGGCCGGTGCAGGCGCTGGTGCCGATGCAGCGCGATCCGCGCAGCGGCACGTGGCGCGCGCGCCTGCGCGGCGACCTGCACGGACGACGCTACGCGTACCTGGTGGATGTCGTCGTGCCCGGTGCCGGCCTCGTGCGCAACCGCGTGACCGACCCATACGCGCTGTCGCTGACCACCGACTCGCGGCGCGCCGTCGTCGTCGACCTCGAGGCGGCCGACACGAAGCCGCCCGGCTGGGATCGCGCCGCCCGGCCCCGGGTCCCCGAGTCGCCGACCGACCTCGTCGTCTACGAACTGCACGTGCGCGACTTCTCGATCGGCGACCCGAGCGTCCCGGCGCGGCGGCGCGGCCGTTACGAGGCCTTCGCCGAAGCGGCGAGCCACGGGGTCCGGCACCTGAAGGCCCTCGCCGCGGCGGGGGTCACCGACGTGCACCTGCTGCCCACGTTCGACTTCGCGACGGTGCCCGAGCGCGACTGCCGCACGCCGGTGATCCCGGACGCGCCGCCGGACAGCGACGCGCAGCAGGCCGCGGCCGGACGCGAGCGCGCGACCGACTGCTTCAACTGGGGCTACGACCCGCTGCACTTCACGGCTCCCGAGGGCAGTTTCGCGTCGCCGGGATCGGGTGGCATCGGCCGCATCGCCGAGTTCCGCACGATGGTCATGGCCCTGCACGCGATGGGTCTTCGCGTGGGCATGGACGTCGTCTACAACCACACGAGCGCGTCCGGCCAGCACGCGCAGTCGGTGCTCGACCGCATCGTGCCGGGCTACTACCACCGCCTGGACGCGACCGGTGCGGTCGAACGCTCGACCTGCTGCGACAACACGGCGACCGAGCACCGGATGATGGCCCGGCTGATGATCGACTCGGCCGTCGTCTGGGCCCGCGACCACCGCATCGACTCGTTCCGCTTCGACCTGATGGGCCACCAGCCGCGTGCGGTCATGGAGGCCTTGCAGCGCGCGGTGAACCGCGCCACGGGGCGCCATGTCCACCTGATCGGCGAAGGCTGGAACTTCGGCGAGGTCGCCGACGGTGCGCGTTTCGTGCAGGCGTCGCAGCTGTCGCTGAACGGCAGCGGCATCGCCACCTTCAACGACCGGCTGCGCGACGCGGTGCGCGGCGGCGGCGCCGGCGACAGCGGTGTCGACCAGATCGCGCGCCAGGGCTGGGTCAGCGGCCTGCACGTGGCACGCAACGCGCACGCGCAGGCTGCCGGCCTGGGCACGCGCGACGAGCTGCTGCACGCGGCCGACCTCGTGCGCGCCGGCATGGCCGGCTCGATCCGCGACCTCGTGCTGCAGCGCGCCAGCGGCGAGCGCGTGCCGCTCGAGCGCATTCCCTATGGCGGGACACAGCCCGCCGGCTACGTGACGCAGCCCGGCGAGGTGGTCAACTACGTCGAGAACCACGACAACCCGACGCTGTTCGACACGCTCGTCTTCAAGCTGCCTCCCGACACGCCGCGTGACGAGCGTGCCCGCGTGCAGGCGCTGGCCAGCGCGATCGTGCTGCTCAGCCAGGGCATCGCCTACGTGCACGCCGGCCAGGAACTGCTGCGCAGCAAGTCGATGGACCGCAACAGCTACGACAGCGGCGACTGGTTCAACCGCATCGACTGGACCGCGCAGGACAACGGCTTCGGCAGCGGGCTTCCGCCGCGCGAGGACAACGCCGCGAGCTGGCCGCTGATGAAGCCGCTGCTCGCCCGCGCCGCCGAGATCAAGCCGCGCCCGCAGGACATCGCGTTCGCCCGCGATAGCTTCCTCGACATGCTGCGCATCCGCTCGAGCACGACGCTGCTGCGGCTGCGCACGGCGGACGACATCCGCCAGCGGCTGCGCCTGCTCGACACCGGTCCGCGGCAGAACCCGCTGGTGATGGCGCTCCACGTCGACGGGCGCGGGTATCCCGGCGCGCGCTTCGCCGAAGTGCTGGTGCTGGTCAACGCCGCGGACCGGCCGCAAGCCTTGACGCTGGACGAGGCCCGGGGGCGGGCGTTCGAGCTCCACCCGGTGCACCGCGCGCCGACGGCCGCCGACACGCGCCCGTCGCTGGCGGCGCGCGTCGACCGCGAGACCGGCCTCGTCGAGGTGCCGCCGCGCACCGCGGTGGTCTTCGTGGTGAACTGAGACGGCTGTTCGCGCGTTATCGTCGCGGCAGCGGGCCCTGCGGGCCCGCTGCCGCTGAAGCAGGGCGAGGAGGCCGGACGATGGACGCACTGGACACCACACAGCTGATGGCGATCGCGGCGGCGATGGGCTGGGCGAGCGGCATCCGCTTGTATGCCGTCGTCTTCCTGACCGGGCTGGCGGGAAGCCTGGGCTGGGTGACGCTGCCCCCAGGGCTTGCGTTGCTGCAGAGCCCGGTGATGCTGAGCGTGTCCGGCGTGATGCTGGCCGCCGAGTTCTTCGCCGACAAGGTTCCCGGCCTCGACTCGGTCTGGGACACGGTGCACACCGTCCTGCGCATCCCGGCCGGCGCCGCCCTGGCCGCCGGTGTCTTCGGCGGCGACCACCAGACCTGGGCGATGGCCGCCGCGCTGGCGGGGGGCACGCTGGCCGCGACCAGCCACGTCGCGAAGGCGACGACCCGCGCGGCCGTCAACACCTCGCCGGAACCGTTCTCGAACCTCGGCCTGTCGCTGCTCGGTGACGCCGCGGTGCCGGGTCTGCTGTGGCTCGCGTGGAGCGAGCCGGCCTGGTTCTTCGCCGTGCTCGCCGTCAGCGTGGTGGTGGCGCTGGCGCTGACGGTCGTGCTGTTCCGCTTCCTGCGCGGCCTCGTGCGGCGCGTCCGCTCGTGGCTGCTGCCGCAGCCGTTGGGCAGCAGCGGCTGACCGGCGGCGCCTGCGCCTCGCCGGCGGCCTGCGCGAGTCCCTCGAGGATGCCGCAGTGCGGCCGGTCGTCGCCGGCGCACGCGGCGATCAGCGCGGTCAGCGTGCGCCGCATCGCCTCGAGCTCGCGCAGCTTGTCCTCGAGCTCGGCGAGATGGGCCTGCGCGAGCGCCTTGACGCGCCGGCTCGAGCGGCCCTGGTCGTCGCGCAGCGCGAGCAGCTCGCCGATCTGCGCGATCGAGAACCCGAGCGAGCGCGAGCGGCGCACGAACCGCAGGATCTCGACCTCGTGTTCGTGGTACTGGCGGTAGCCGGCGTCGCTGCGCGAAGCCGGCGGCAGCAGCCCGATGCGCTCGTAGTGGCGCACCATCTTGGCCGACACGCCGGCCGCGGCGGCGGCCTCGCCGATGTTCATGCGGGGGCGAAGCCCGCGCTGCGCAGGGCCTGCGCCAGCGCCTCGCGCGGCTGCGCGCTGCGCACCTGGACCTGCTGTGTCGGCAGGTCGATCTGCACCTCGCACTGGGGATCGGACTTCTGCAGGGCCTGCGTGACTTTCCGCGCGCAGCCGCCGCAGGTCATGTCGGGCAGCTTGAACTCTTCCATGGCGACTCCTGGGTGGTGACGGGGCTCGGAGCGGACGATAAAGCTTCCCATCGGGGCAAGGTCAAGGGCCAGCCGGTGGCCCTGCGCCTGCCCGGGGCGCTTGACTTTGCCATGGGGTCAGGGTTTACCGTGCAGGCTGCTTCACCGATCCCCCCGGGACCGGGCTTCCCATGGCGGCATCCGACACCCTGATCCTTCCCGTCGACGGCATGAGCTGCGCCTCGTGTGTCGCGCGTGTCGAGCGCGTGCTCGGCGCGGTGCCCGGCGTGCGCCGGGCCGAGGTCAACCTCGCGGCCGAGTCGGCGCGCATCGAGCTGCAGCCGGGCACGGGCACGGCCGTGGCGACGCCGGCGGTGCTCGCCGCGATCGACCGTGCCGGCTACAGCGTGCCCCGCCGCGAGCTGCAGCTGCAGGTGCAGGAGATGAGCTGCGCGTCGTGCGTCACGCGGGTCGAGAAGGCGCTGGCCGCGGTGCCTGGCGTCCTGGCCGCGACGGTCAACCTGGCCACCGAGTCGGCCACGGTGTGGCTGGCCGCCGGCGTGCCGGCCTCGGCGGCGATCGAGGCGCTGGACCGCATCGGCTACCCGGCTGCGGAGCGTGCGGCCGCTGGTGGTGCCACCCGCGTCGGCGTGCCGGCTCGCGTGTCCTGGCCGCGCCCCTGGCAGCTTGCCGCTGCCGCGGTGCTGACGCTGCCGCTCGTGCTGCCGATGCTCGCGATGCCCTTCGGCGCCGACCTGTCGCTGCCGGCGCTCGTGCAGTGGCTGCTGGCCACGCCGGTGCAGTTCGGCCTCGGTGCGCGCTTCTACGTCTCGGGCTGGAAGGCGGCCCGGGCTCGCACCGGCAACATGGACCTGCTCGTCGCGCTGGGCACCAGCGCCGCCTACGGCCTGAGCCTGTACCTGATGGCCCGGCATGCCGGGCACGGCACGCCGCACCTGTACTTCGAGGCTTCGTCCGTCGTGATCACGCTGGTCATGCTCGGCAAGTGGCTCGAGGCGCGCGCGAAGCGCCAGACCAGTGACGCGATCCGCGCCCTGCAGGCCCTGCGGCCCGAGCGTGCGCGCGTGCGCCTCGACGACGGGCGCGAGCTCGAGCTGGCGGTCGACGAGGTCCGGCTCGGCCAGCGGGTGGTCGTGCGCCCCGGCGAGCGGATGCCGGTCGACGGCCTCGTCGAGGACGGATCCAGCGAGGCCGACGAGTCGCTGATCACCGGCGAGAGCCTGCCGGTGCCCAAGGCTGCGGGCGACCGCGTGACCGGCGGCGCGATCAACGGCACCGGCCTGCTGCTCGTGCGCACGACGGCCGTCGGCGCGGAGTCGGTGCTCGCGCGCATCGTCCGCCTGGTCGAGTCGGCGCAGGCCGGCAAGGCACCGATCCAGCGCCTCGTCGACCGTGTCGCGGCCGTCTTCGTGCCGGCTGTGCTGGGCATCGCGCTGCTGACGCTGGTGGCCTGGCTGCTGGTCGGCGCCGGCGCCGAGCAGGCCATCGTCAACGCGGTGTCGGTGCTGGTGATCGCCTGCCCCTGCGCGCTGGGACTGGCCACGCCGGCCGCCATCATGGCCGGCACCGGGGTGGCGGCACGGCGCGGCATCCTGATCAAGGACGCGCAGGCGCTGGAGACCGCGCACCGCGTGGCCGTGGTTGCCTTCGACAAGACCGGCACGCTGACCGAAGGACGGCCCTCGCTCGTCGCCTGCCGCGCGCTCGCCGACGGTCGCGACGCGGCCGACGCGCTGCTGCGCGACGCGGCCACGCTGCAGGCCGGCAGCGAGCACCCGCTCGCGCACGCGGTGAGCCGCGCGGCGGCCGAGGCCGGCCTGTCCCCCGGCACCGCGTCCGAGCTGCGGGCCGTGCCCGGGCGCGGCGTCAGCGGTCAGCTCGACGGGCGGCTGCTGCAGCTGGGCAGCGCCGTGTGGATGGCCGAGCTCGGTGTCGAGCTCGGGCCGCTGGCGGCCACGGCGGATGCGCTGCAGGCCGAGGGCCGGACCGTCTCGTGGCTGGCCGAGACTCGGGACCGGCCGCGGCTGCTGGGCCTGCTCGCCTTTGGCGACGCGGTCAAGCCGGCGGCGGCCGCCGCGGTGGCGGCCCTGCATGCGGCCGGCGTGCGCAGCGTGCTCGTCACCGGCGACAACCGCGGCAGCGCCGCGGCGGTGGCCCGCCAGCTCGGCATCGACGCGGTCGAGGCGGAGGTGTTGCCGGAGCACAAGGCGGCGATCGTCCAGCGGCTGAAGGCACAGGGACGTGTCGTCGCGATGGTCGGCGACGGCCTCAACGACTCGCCGGCCCTGGCCGCCGCCGACGTCGGTCTGGCGATGTCCACCGGCACGGACGTCGCGATGCATGCCGCCGGCATCACGCTGATGCGCGGCGACCCGATGGGCGTGCCGGCGGCGCTGGACATCTCGCGGCGCACCTACCGCAAGATCCGCCAGAACCTGTTCTGGGCCTTCGCGTACAACGTGATCGGCATCCCGCTGGCCGCTTTCGGCCTGCTGAACCCGATGCTGGCCGGCGCGGCGATGGCCTTCAGCAGCGTCAGTGTCGTGAGCAACGCGCTGACGCTGCGGCGCTGGCGGCCGCAGGTGGCGCCGGAGGGTGCGGCGGGAGGTGCAGCGGGACGCGCGGCTGCCGTCCCGCCAGCCGCCCAGGTGGCGGCTGCCCCGGGCGTGCGCTAGCTCCTCGCCGGCTTCTGCCCGACGGCGGCTGGGCAGGCGGCGGCGCGATCGGCAGGCCACGCGAGCAATGGTGTCGGGCCGACCGCTCTCGTGACCCCAGGGAGGCGTCGCTGCCCGCCCAGGCGGGCCGGAGGAGACTCAGCGCGGGGGCTGCCGTGCGGCCCAGTCCGCGAACAGCGCATGCAGCCGCTCGACGCCGTCGGTCAGCGCCGCCGGGCCGGGCTGCAGGATGTCGCAGCTCTTGATCTCGTGCAGCCGGCCGTCGCGCACCGCCGGCACGGCCGACCAGCCGGGCCGAGCGGCCACCTTCTCGGGCCGGAACTTCTTGCCGCACCAGGAGCCGACGACGAGGTCCGGCTGGCGGCGCGCGGGCTCCAGCGGGTCGGCGATCACGCGCTCGCGGCCCATGCGCCGGACGGCGAGCTCGGGAAAGACGTCGTCGCCGCCGGCAACGCCGATCAGCTGCGAGACCCACTCGATCGCGCTGATCATCGGCTCGTCCCACTCCTCGAAGTAGACCCGCGGCCGCCGCGGCCAGGTGGCCGCCGCCTGACGCAGCGCCGCGTGCCGCCGCTCGCACGACGCGATCCAGGCCTCGGCACGCGCCTGCGCGCCGACCAGCCCGGCGACCAGCCGCAGCGTGGCGACGATTTCGGCGAGGCTGCGCTGGTTGGTGACCAGCACGTTCAGGCCGGCGCGGATCAGCTTGTCGGCCAGCGCTGCCTGCAGGTCGGAGAAGCCGATCACCAGGTCGGGCTCGAGCCCGACGATGCGGTCGACCCGGCCGTCGAGGAAGGCCGAGACCCGCGGCTTCTCGAGCCGTGCACGGCGCGGGCGCACCGTGTAGCCGCTGATGCCGACGATGCGCGCCTCCTCGCCGAGCAGGTACAGCCACTCGGTGGTCTCCTCGGTCAGGCAGACGATGCGTTGCGGGCCCATCGGGTCATTCTCGGTCCGGCCGCGGCCGGCCTGCCGGTGCGGACGTCCGCCGCGCCGCCCCGCGCGTCAGCGCGCGCCGGCGCCGGGGGCGACGACGCGCAGGACGAGCAGGCACAGCAGCGGCAGCAGCAGCGGCGTGACCTCGGCACGCTGCGCCGGCATCCAGCGCTGCGCGAGCTCCAGCGCGAGGAGCGCCAGCACGAGCGCCGATGCGCTGACGGCAGGACGCAGGCCCAGTCGCCGGGTGGCGATCATCACCAGGGCGCACCCGAAGAGCTGCCAGCCCAGGGCAAGCGTCCGCGCCACCCGCTGCTCGGCCAGGGCGTCGTGCAGCGGGATCCACGACCAGCCCGCGGCCGTCGCGGACCAGGCCCAGGGCAGCAGGCCTGCGGCCAGCAGCGCAGCCGACGCGGCGGCCGCCAGCAGCTGGTCACCGCGACGCGGCGCCAGCTGCCAGCTCAGCGCACCGAGCAGCGTGCCGAGCAGCCAGCCCGCCAGCGGGGCGGCCGGGGAGGGGTGTTTCGAGAAGACGAACGGCCCCAGCATCCCGAGCACCGGCAACGCGACCGCGGCGGCGCCGCGCCAGGGGACGTCCCGCAGCAGGTGCAACACGGCGGCGACGCTCAGGGCCGGCACGACGATGGAGCCTGCGGACAGTTCGACGCCGCGCTGCAGCTCGTGCCAGGCCCAGCGCAACTGGCCGCGGTTGAGCACCGGCACCAGCGGCCACCAGGCCAATGCCAGCCACAGCGCGGTGGCCAGCAGGCCGGCCCGGTGGGGCGAGCGCCCGATTCCCGCCACGCGGCGCAGCGGCCCGCGCAGGGCTGGGGCCGCCCCGATGCCGAGCAGCAGGCCGAGCGTGTTCCACACGGCGTCGGACAGCTGCGGCCAGCGTCGCGGCAGCCACAGCTGGCCCACCTGCAGCGCGAAGCCGAACGCGAAGCCGCCAGCGAGCACCAACGCCAGCCGGCGCCACCGCCGCATGCCCGTGTGCCCGAGCAGTCGCCACGAGAGGGCACCGAGCGGCACGAACAGCATGACGTTGGCGAGGACGTCGCCGGTGCCCTCCCACCAGCCCGCGTCGAAGAGCATGTGGGACCACGCGGCGTGCAGCGACGCCGGCCGGGCGAACTGCAGCGGGTACCACGAGCCGTAGGTGACGCTCAGCACGGTCAGCACCCACAGCGCGCGCGTGACGCGACGCATCGCGTCGTCCTCGCGAGCGGCAACGGTGGCCCAGCGGGCGCGATCGGCCGCGTCGGCTGGGGTCACGGCTGGCGCGCCGCAGTGCCGCGCACCGCGGGGACAGGTGCCCCGGGCGCCGGCCGCCGCGACATCAGTAGTGCGCCGGCGGCGCCTTCTTCGGGACCGGCACGCCCAGCAGCCGGAAGTCGCCGCGCCCGCTCGCGGCGGTCAGCAGACCGAGCACGCGGCCCGGCTCGCCGCCGACCATCGGCCAGTCGAAGCGCCAGGTCCAGTTGCCGTTGCCCAGCGTGCCCGGCGTGTTCATCCGGTGCTCGCTGCCCAGGCCCAGCACGTCCTGCATCGGCACGATGGCGATGTTGGCGACCGAGTTCAGCGCCGCGCGGATCATCGCCCAGTGCACGTCGTGCGCCCCGCAGGCGAGGTAGGTGCCGCAGAAGCGGCGCTCGTGGTCCTTCGCGTGGTCCCACCAGCCGCGCGCGGTGTCGTTGTCGTGGGTACCGGTGTAGACGACGACGTGACGCTCGTACATGTGGGGCAGGAACTCGTGCTCGCCGTCGCCGCCGAAGGCGAACTGCAGGATGCGCATCCCCGGGTAGTCGAGCGCGCGGCGCAGCTCGTGCACGTCCTCGGTGATGAAGCCGAGGTCCTCGGCGACGATCGGCAGCTCGCCGAGCGCGTTCGCGATCGCGTCGAACAACGGCTTGCCGGGCCCGCGCAGCCAGCGGCCCTGCTGCGCAGTGGGGCTGCTGGCCGGTATCTCCCAATAGCCGGCGAAGCCGCGGAAGTGGTCGATGCGAAAGGCGTCGGCCTGGTGGAGCATGCGCTGCACGCGTGCCGCCCACCAGCGGTAGCCCTCGGCTGCCATGCGGTCCCAGCGGTACAGCGGGTTGCCCCAGCGCTGGCCCAGCGGTCCGAGCTCGTCGGGCGGCGCGCCGGCGACGACGGTCGGCTGGAAGTGTTCGTCGAGCTGGTACAGGTCCGGGCGCGCCCAGCAGTCGGCGCTGTGGTGGGCGATGAAGATCGGCAGGTCGCCCATGATCGAGAGGCCCCGCTCGTTGCAGTAGCGCTTCAGCGCCACGCACTGCTCGTCGAAGCACCACTGGACGAAGCACCAGAAGCGCATCTCGGCGGCGTGGGCGCGTCGCGCGGCGAGCAGCGCGACCGGTTCGCGGCGCGCGAGCGCCGCGTCCCAGTCCCACCAGGCGCGCCCGGCGTGCGCGGTCTCCAGTGCCATGAACAGGGCGTAATCATCGAGCCACGCTGCCTCGCGTTCGCACCAGCGCTCGAACGCGGCGCGCTGCACCTCGTTGGCTCGCAGCTCGAAGCCGGCGGCGGCGGCGCGCAATTGCCGCAGACGCCAGGGCACCACCGCGCCGAAGTCGACCTGCCGGGCGTCGAAGCCGCCATCGGGCAGCCGTGGCGGGCCGAGCCAGCCGCGCTCGACCAGCGGCTCGAGCGCCACCATCAGCGGGCTGCCGGCGAAGGCGCTGACGCTCTGGTACGGCGAGTTCCCCGGCCCGATCGGTGTCGTCGGCAGCCACTGCCAGACACGCTGGCCGCAGGACTGCAGCCAGTCGGCGAAGTGGTAGGCCGCGGGGCCGAAGTCACCGATGCCGTGCGGCCCGGGAAGCGAGGTGACGTGCAGCAGGATGCCGCTGGCGCGTTGGTGCAGGTTCATGGCGCTGGGTCGCGACGGGGGGCGGGTAGCGGCGCTCAGGGCAGGGCGCGCCGCGGCGGGTCATCGGGCGCCGCGAGGTCACCGGCCGCGGCGGGCGAAGGCGCCGGTTGCGAGCGCAGCACGACCAGGCTGCGCGGCGCGACCTGAAGCCCGCAGGCCACGGGGGCACCCTGCCGGCGGGGGTCGCCGGTGTCCAGCGCGACGCTCCACCGCTCGCCCTCGCGGCCCGGCAGCACGAGCGCAGCGGCCTCGGCCTGGGGGTTGAACGCGATGAGCAGCGAGCGCGTCGGTGCCGACGCAGCGTCGTCACGGTCCGCCGGCGGCGCGTCGATCCGGCAGACCAGCGCCCGGGGCAGCGGATCGTGCCATTCGGTCGCCGACAGCGGCCTGCCGTCGAGGGCCGACCAGCTCATGGCCGGCTCGCCCTGGGCCGCCGCCTGCTCGGCGCTGGCGCTGTACCAGCGCGGGTGGCGCAGCAGCGGCTCGGCGCGGCGCAGCGCGACGAGGTCGGCGACGAAGGCCGCGAAGCCGTGGTCGGCGTGTGTCCAGTCCAGCCAGCCGGTCGGGTTGTCCTGGTTCCAGGCGTTGTTGTTGCCGTGCTGGGTGTTGAGGATCTCGTCGCCGGCGTTGAGCATCGGCGTGCCTTGCGCCAGCAGCAGCGTGGCGATCAGGGCGCGGCGCACGGCGGCGCGGCGCTCCTCGACGGCGGGGTCCTCGGTCGGCCCCTCGGCGCCGAAGTTCGCGCAGGCCTCGCCGTCGCGGCCGTCGGCATTGCCCTCGCCGTTGGCGTGGTTGCGCTTGCGCGCATAGCTGCTCAGGTCGGCCAGGGTGAAGCCGTCGTGCGCGGTGATGAAGTTGATGCTCGCCGACGGCCGGCGGTGGCCGTGGTGGAACAGGTCGTCCGACGCGGCGAATCGCCGCGCGAATTCGCCCCGGCTGGCCGGCAAGCCCAGCCAGTAGTGGCGAACGGTGTCGCGGAAGCGGTCGTTCCACTCGAGCCAGCGTCCCGGGAAGCGGCCGACCTGGTAGCCGTCGGGGCCGGCATCCCAGGCTTCGGCGATGAGCCGCGTGCGCGCGAGCACGGGATCCTGTGCGGCCGCGGCCAGGAACGGCGCGCGCATGTCGAAGTGCGGATCCTGGCGGGCGAGCACCGGCGCGAGATCGAAGCGGAAGCCGTCGACACCCATCGTGCGCGCCCACCAGCGCAGCGAGTCCAGCACGAACTGCGCCACGCGCGGGTGCGCGACGTTCAGCGTGTTGCCGCAGCCCGTGAAGTTGACGTGGCGCCCGCTGCCCGGCTCGATGCGGTACCACGAAGCCTGGTCCAGCCCGCGGAAGCTCAGCGACGCGCCGTCGTCGCCGCCCTCGGCCGTGTGGTTGTAGACGACGTCCAGCAACACCTCGATGCCGTGATGGTGCAGCGTGGCCACCATGCGGCGGAACTCCTCGTTGACCGACGAGGGGTCGTGCGGGTGCAGCGCGAAACGCGGGTCGGGGCAGAAGAAGCCGATCGTGTTGTAGCCCCAGTGGTTGCGCAGGCCCTTCGGCCCGAGGAAGGGCTCGTCGAGGTGGTACTGGACCGGCAGCAGCTCGAGCGCGTTGACGCCCAGCCGCTTGAAGTGCGCGATCGCCGCCGGATGGGCGAGCGCCGAATAGGAGCCGCGCAGCCCCGCGGGGATCTCCGGGTGCTGCATCGAGAAGCCCTTGACGTGGACCTCGTAGATCACCAGGTCGCGCTCGGCGTGACGCGGAGCGTTGAGCCAGCCGGCGGCGGTCTGTGGTGGTGGCGCGACGCGCGCCTTCAGGGCCCACGCCGCGTTGTCGCGGTCATCCGGGCCGCCGTCGGGGTGCGTGGCCAGGTGTTCGGGTCGCCACGCGTGGTGCCCGACGATCTCCCGCGCGCAGGGGTCGAGCAGAAGCTTGTGCGGGTTGAAGCGGTGGCCGGCCGTGGGCGCCCAGGGGCCGTGCGCGCGCAGCCCGTACACCAGGCCGGGGCCGGCTCCGGGCAGGAAGCCGTGCCAGACGCCGTCGCGCGGACCGTGCAGCGGGTAGCGGTGAAGTTCGCGCGCACCTTCGCTGTCGAAGACGCAGACCTCGACCCGCGTCGCGTGGTCGGAGAAGACGGCGAAGTTGACCCCGCCGTCGCGGGCCAGCGCTCCCATCGGGGCGTCGCGGCCTTCGTCGAGGGTCGGGGGCCGGGCAGTGAGCATGTCGGCGACGTTCGCTTCGGCGGCGGGCCCGCGTTCAGCAGGGCAGCAGGAACACGGTGGCCAGCGGGGGCAGCACGAGGCCGAGGCTGTGGCCGCGGCCTTGCGCGCCGATGGCTTCGACCGGCAGCGGCGCCCCGCCGTTGCCCAGGTTGCCGCCGCCGTAGTACGCGGAGTCCGAATTGAGCACCTCGCGCCACGAGCCCCGAGCGGCCTCGGCCGGCGGCAGGCCGAGCCGGAAGCCCATCCGGGGCACGGGCGTCATGTTCGCGACGACGATCGCGCTGCGCCCTTCGCCGTCGCGCCGCACCCAGGAGAACACGGAGTGGTCGCGGTCGTTCGCGTCGATCCACTCGAATCCCGCGCCCTCGCAGTCGAGCCGGTGCAGCGCGGACTCGCTGCGGTACAGGCGGTTCAGGTCCCGCACCCAGCGCTGCATGCCGGCATGGCGCTCGTGCTGCAGCAGCCCCCAGGGCAGCTCGACGTCGTGGTTCCACTCGCCGGGCTGCCCCCACTCCTGCCCCATGAACAGCAGCTTCTTCCCCGGGTGGCCCCACATGAAGCCGTAGTAGGCGCGCAGGTTGGCGAAGCGCTGCCAGCGGTCGCCCGGCATGCGGCCGATCAGCGAGCCCTTGCCGTGCACGACCTCGTCGTGCGACAGCGGC
>DDSQ01000083.1 GCA_002343845.1 Planctomycetes bacterium UBA2386
GGGCTGCACTGGCGAGGCTGGCCGTGCGGGTTTCGCAGGATTCGGCGGCAGACCGGCCCACAATGGCCGGGTCTGGCCGTCTCGGGCGGCGTCTGCCGACGCTGGGCGCGACTCTAATGCGAATAACTCTCATTTGCAATACCCTGAGGCAGCCTGACCGAGTCACCACCGTCCCCAACCCACCAGGAGAGTCCACCATGGCCATCGACAAGGCCCTCTACACCGCCACCGCCACCTCCACTGGCGGCCGCACCGGCAGCACGAAGTCGTCCGACGGGCGCGTCAGTCTGCAGCTGAGCACGCCCAAGGAACTGGGCGGTGACGGCGGCCCCGGCACCAACCCGGAGCAGCTGTTNNTATTCGGCCTGCTTCATCGGCGCGATGAAGGCGGTCGCCGCGAAGCAGAAGATCAGCCTGCCGGCCGACGTGTCCATCACCGCCGACGTGGCCATCGGCCCGATGACCGGCAAGCCCGGCGCCTTCGGCATCGCGGTGAAGATGGCGGTCTCGGTGCCGGGCATGGACCGCGCCGCGCTCGAGGCCCTGGTCGCCACGGCGCACGAGGTGTGCCCGTATTCGAACGCCACGCGCGGCAACATCGACGTCAGCTTCAGCTTCGGCTGAGACCGGCACCGCACCCCCGGCCCCGGGGGTGCGCCGCCGCGCCGGCCACGGCGGTCACGCTCCTGTCACGGGCGCTGCCTAGCGTCACGGTTTCGTCAAGAAGCCACCAGGAGCGCAGACATGAGGACAACCGTGCTGGCGACCGCCGCCGCACTGCTGGCGGCGGGCGCGCTGCCCGCGGCCGCCAACCCGATCGCGGCCATCACGCCGCTGTGGACCTTCGACCACAACGTCGCGCCGACCATCGGCCGCTCGTCGGAGATCCCGTTCTGGGACGCCGCGACCGGCACGCTGTGGGTCGTCGGCGGCAATGGCCTGGACGTGCTGGACCTCGCCGGCAACCGGCTGCAGACCTGGACCAGCAGCGCCTTCGGCAGCGTCAACAGCCTCGCGATCGCCGGCAGCACGCTGGCGCTGTCGTTCACCAACGGCCTGGCCACCAGCGCGCCCGGCTCGGTGCAGTTCTTCGACACCACGACCTTCCTGAGCCAGGGCGCGACGGCGGCCTACCTGGGCGGCGTCAATACCGGCGCGGTGCCGGACATGATCACCTGGACCGCAGGCGGCACGCGGCTGCTGGTGGCCAACGAAGGCGAGCGCCGCAGCAATGCCGACAACCCGGCGGGCGGCGTCAGCCTGATCGACGTCAGCCGCCACGGCGCCTTCTCGACCACCGTGCGCCATGCCGGCTTCGGCGCCTTCGACGACCAGGAGGCCACGCTGCGCGCCGCCGGCGTGCGCATCCAGGCCGGCGTGGCCGCGTCGATCGCGCTCGAGCCCGAGTACATCGCGGTCGCACCGGACGGCCGCACGGCGATGGTCACGCTGCAGGAGAACAACGCGATCGCCGAGCTGGACCTGCAGGGCAACCAGTTCACGCGCATCCTGCCGCTGGGCACCAAGGACTACAGCCTGCCCGGCAATGCCATCGACCCCAGCGACCAGGACGGGCGCGTCGAATTCCGCGGCGTGCCGGTCAAGGGCCTGTACATGCCCGACGCCATCGTCTCGTACAGCGTGGGCGGCCAGGCCTTCTACGTGATGGCCAACGAGGGCGACGCCTTCGTCGACGACGCCGACGTCGTGCGCCTGGGCAACGCCGCGGTGACGCTGGACCCGACGGTCTTCCCGGACGCCGCGGACCTGAAGCTCAACAGCAACCTCGGGCGCCTGAATATCGTGCGCGACGGCGTCGACGGCAGCGGCAGCACGATCAACATGACCGAGATCGTCACGCTGGGCGGGCGCAGCTTCTCGATCCGCGACGCCGACGGCCACCTGGTCTACGACAGCGGCAACCTCCTGGAAGTCGAGGCCCATGCCCGCGGCGTCTATGCCGACAACCGCAGCGACGACAAGGGCGTCGAGCCCGAGGGCGTCGCCGTCTTCGAGTTCGCCGGCCGCACGCTGGCCTTCGTCGGCCTGGAGCGCACGACGCGCAGCGCGATCGCGATCTTCGACGTCACCGACCCGGCGGCCGTGTCCTTCCTCGACATGATCGTCGCCGACGGCAGCAGCGTGCTGCGCCCCGAAGGCCTGGTCGCCTTCGCGTCGGGCGGCCGCTACTTCCTGGCCGCCTCGCAAGAGTCGACCGAGGACCTCATCGTCGCCGGCGGGCTGTCCAACCGCACCGTGCTGTTCGAGATCACGCCGGTGCCGGAGCCGGGCACCTGGGCGCTGATGCTGGGCGGGCTGGCGGCGTTCGGCGCGGTCGCGCGCCGCCGCCGCGCGGACTGAGGTCGCGGCCGGTCCGGACCCGGTCCGCGCTCACCCGCCGGCCAGCAGGTCCAGCATCAGCTCGATGCGCGCCTGCACCGGCGTCAGCATGCCGTAGCTCGGCAGCGCATCCGCCGGCGCGCCGACCACGCCGCCGGCCAGGCAGCGCGACGCGCGCACGACGCGCACGCCCGCCGCGAGCGCACGCTGCGTCGCGGCGCGCAGTTCGTGGTGCACGGTGCCGTTGCCGGTGCCGGCGATGACCAGCCCTTGCGCTCCGGCACCGGCCAGCGCGTCCAACGTTGCGCCGCGCGCACCGGCGTGGCTGGTCACGATCTCGACCACCGGCCAGTCGACCGGGTCGCGCGCCAGCAGCGCGGCCGCGCCAGGGTGCAGCGGCCGGCGCGGCGCATCGCGGAAGCGGCGCAGCACACCCTGCTCCAGCACGGCCAGCGGCCCGGCGTCGCCACCGCCGAAGGCATCGACACGCCAGCCGTGCAGCTTGCGCAGCTGCGCGCCGTCCCACACGGTGCCGCCCAGCACGACCAGCACGCCCGCGAGCGCGGGTTCGGCCACGGTCGCGACGGGTGCGCCCGCCCGCGCGACCGTCACGGCGTCGAGCAGGTTCTGCGGCCCGTCGGGCGACAGCGCGGTGGCCGGGCGCATGGCCGCGGTCAGCACGACCGGCTTGGCGGTGTCCAGCGTGCGGTGCAGGAAGTAGGCCGTTTCCTCCAGCGTGTCGGTGCCATGCGTGACCACGGCGCCGGCGACCTCCGGCCGCGCCAGCGCCTGCGCCAGCGCACCGTGCAGCGCGCGCCAGGTCGCGAAGTCCATGTCGCAGCTGTCCAGGCGCGCCAGCGTCCGGGCCTCGATCGCCTGGCCCTGCAGCGGCGGCACGGCGGCCAGCAGGTCCGCCGCCGTGAGCGCGCCGGAGCGGTAGCCCAGCGCGTCGTCGGCGCGCGCCGCGGTGCCGGCAATGGTGCCGCCGGTGGCGATCACGACGACGGTCGCGGCTTCGGGGCTTGGACTTTCGTGCATTCTGGATGAAAATACAGTCACTGGACAGATCTACAGCCTGCGCGGCAGCGTGCGGGCCGGGAAGCCACGATGGACAAGACCGCCGACGACAGCCCCAAGCTCACGCCGCGCCAGCAGCAGATCCTGGACCTGGTGCAGAGCGCGATCGAACGCACCGGCGCGCCGCCCACGCGCGCCGAGATCGCGGCCGAGCTGGGCTTCCGGTCCGCCAACGCGGCCGAGGAACACCTGCAGGCGCTGGCGCGCAAGGGCGTCATCGAACTGGTCGGCGGCACCTCGCGCGGCATCCGCTTGAAGTCTGACACATTGCGTGCGCTGAACGAGGCGCGGCTGGCGCCCTTCGGCAAGCAGTATTCGCTGCCGCTGCCCAGCCTGGCGCAGCTGACGCTGCCGCTGGTCGGCCGCGTCGCGGCCGGCAGCCCCATCTTGGCGCAGGAGCACATCGACCAGACCTACCTGATGGAAGCGTCGATGTTTCCGCGCCGCCCCGACTACCTGCTAAAGGTGCGCGGCATGAGCATGCGCGACGCCGGCATCCTGGACGGCGACCTGCTCGCGGTGCAGAAGGCCAAGGACGCGAAGAACGGCCAGATCGTCGTCGCGCGGCTGGGCGACGACGTCACCGTCAAGCGGCTGCGGCGCACCAAGGCCGGCATCGAGCTGATTCCCGAGAACCCGGACTTCCCCACCATCGTCGTGCCGCCGGGCGAGGACTTCGAGCTCGAAGGCATCGCGGTCGGGCTGATCCGCAACACGATGCTGATGTGAGGACCTGAAGATGGAGCCCGCGATGCCCGCCGCCCGTCCTGCACCCGTTCCCGCCGCGGCGCCCGCGGCGCTGGCGGCGCGCGCGCCGCGGCCGCCGCGCGCCGAGGCGCCGGCGCGCCCGCCCAAGGCACCGCCGCCGCGCAAGGCGGCCCATGCCGGCGAGTGCGAGCGGCTGGAGCAGCTGCCCAATATCGGCCCGTCGATCGCCGCGGATCTGCGCAGCCTGGGCATCGTGCACCCGCGCGAGCTGGCCGCGCGCGACGCGCTGCAGCTCTACCAGCAGCTGTGCCGCCACACCGGCCGCCGCCAGGACCCCTGCGTGCTCGACACCTTCATGGCCGCGGTGGACTTCATGCGCGGTGCCGAAGCGCGGCCCTGGTGGTCGTACACGGCCGAGCGCAAGCAGCGCTTCGGCGTCGTCTGACGCAGCAGCGATAGCGTCGGCGTCGGCGTCGGCGCACCCATTCCGGGCCCGGACCGGGCCGGCGACCGGTGGCCCCATGCGCGCGACCGGCGCGCACATGACGGGTTCACGCGCGCAGGCTCAGCGCGCCGACGGCTTGGCCAACAAGACGTCCGCGCCGGCCTCCGGCGCCCACAGCGGCACGTAGCGCACCGCCGCCCAGGGGGCGACGAAGCTGCGGTACAGCGGCGAGAAGACGATGCCGCTCTGCCCGGTGGAGTGCATCACGCGCGAATTCGCCGGCTCGGCGACGTCGTACAGCGCGCGCAGGCTGGGGCCATGCTCGTCGAGGTACAGCTCGCCGGTCGTCGCGTCCGGGCGCAGGCCGACACGCGAGACATTGACCGTGAACGTGTCGCCGCCGACCGGCGCGCGCAGCTCGAACAGCCGCGCCAGCGCCTTGACGCGGCTGAACGGCCGGTGCTCCGAGCGCGCCTGGTGCGCATGGCCCCAGCGCCAGGCCGCGACGTCGGCGCCGAAGCGTTCCTGCAGCTCGTCCAGCGCGCGCGTCAGCGCGGTGCCGGCCTGCATCGCGCAGGTCTCGGCGGCCGGCGTATGGCGGTCGTCGCACCAGGCGGTGTCGTCGCGCGCCAGCACGCCTTCCAGCGCGTCCTGGAAGGTGCGCGTGGCCAGGCCGCGCTCCCACAGCGCGGGCCCGGTGTCGTCCATGAAGATCGCCCGCGCCAGCTGGCGCTGCCAGGCCCACCAGATCAGCGGTGCGGCGCGGTCGGCGGCCATCGTGCCGTCGAAACCCTGCAGCTGCGCCTTGGCCGCGGCGGCCAGCGGGTGCGCCGACTCGGCGCGCTGCAGCCAGGGCAGCAGCGGCTGCACGGCCAGCGAACGCACGTCGGCCTGCAGCGCCGCCAGGTCGTCGATCGAGTGCTTCGCGCGCGACTGCAGCAGCGCCTCGATGCGCTGCTGGCGGTAGGGCAGCGCCCACTCGGCGGTCAGGTAGTGCGGGTAGCCCGGCGGCGTGATGCGCTGGTTGGCGGTGGCGATCCAGCCGCGCTCGGGGTCG